>NZ_JASLFG010000056.1:0-150232 GCF_030150775.1 Aquitalea sp. | reverse complement strand
CACAGGCTCCACCGGCCCAGCCCTGCCGGTGGCTGGCGCCGGTGGAGCCTGTGGGCCAGCAGGCGCGTGGCAGATCGCAGAAATCGTTTTGCGGGTCGATGATCAGCAGCTGGGTTTGTGCCATGGCATTTCTCCTGTGTTGGGTGCAGTTTAATTTAGTTAATTTAATTTTGCAACTAACTGATGACTGCCCCCTGAGGTGCGTTGAACCTTCCCCCAAGGGGGATGGCAGCCTTTGCTGCGGGGCGGCCCTTGCTGGCTGCCACTGAATTGGGTTGCGCCAGTCTCCTAGGCTGTGCCGAATATGTATGGCATGGGGCTGCAATGAAGACAGATCCAGTAGTACAAGAAAATTCGTGAGATGTAGGCATACTGTGTGGTTGAGAAAGTTGACTTGGTAAAAAAATGAATCGAACTGCTGGCGCCCATCCTTCGGTACTGGTCAGCGTGGACACGGTGGTGTTCACGCTGCGTGATGGTGCGCTGCAGCTCTTGCTGCTGCGCCGGGCACAGCAGCCGTTTCAAGGGGTATGGGCCCTGCCGGGCGGTTATGTGCATGCCGATGAAGACGCCGATGCCAAGGCCAGCGCTCTGCGCGTGTTGAAAGACAAGCTGGGCAATAGCGGGGCCTATCTGGAGCAGCTGGCCACTTTCAGCGGTCCGGCGCGTGACCCGCGCGGCTGGTCTGTGGCCATTGCCTATTGCGCGTTGCTGCCATGGGAGCAGGTGCCGCAGCGCGCCGATGTGCAGTTGCTGCCGGTGGAGGCGCTGGGCACGCTGCCTTTTGACCACCGCGCCATCGTTGACGTCGCGTTGGCCAGGGTGCGCAACAAAAGCCAGTACTCGTCGCTGCCGGTGCATTTGTGCGGACCCCATTTCACGCTGCCGCAGCTGCAGCAGGTCTATGAATACCTGTTGGGGGAGCCGCTGAACAAGGTCAGCTTTCGCCGCAAGATGGACGAGATGGCGCTGCTGGAGCCGGTGCCGGGCGCGCTGCACAGCGGTGGAGCCCATCGACCGGCCCAGCTCTATAGGGTGCGGGCTCCTTACAAGCAGGAGCTGGCGCTGAGTGTGCGCGGGCTTTAAAGCCGGTTCACTCAGGCCGCAATCCAGGATTTTCTGGCCGTAAAAAAAGCATGCCGAGGCATGCTTTTTTCGTTAGAAGGCCGTAGCCTTAGCAGCAGCGTACCGGGCGGCCCGCGCCGCCGCCGTAGCGGGCGTTGAGACGTTCCTTGAAGAACTCCTCATAGCTCATATAGGGTTGGCCCGGATGGGTTTGCTCCATATGGCGCACATAGGTGCCGTAGTCGGGCATGCCCACCATCATGCGTGCGGCCTGGCCGAGGTAGCTACCGGCTTGTTGCAGTTTTTTGAGCATGGTGTGTCCTTTCCTTGGCCTCAGACGCCCGAACCCGAAGGCATGGGCTGGAACGGGGTTTCGCGGTCGCTGCGCTCGGTCTGTCTATGGGCTTGGCGGCCCACCTTGACGGCATAGCACAGTACGCTAAAGACCACTACCAGGAAGATAGCGGTCAGCGTGGCATTGGTGTAGGCGTTGAAGGCAATGGCCTGCATCTGCTCCATGCTCTTGGCGGGGGCCAGGATTTGGCCGGAGGCGATGGCGTCGCTGTATTTCTTGCCCAGGCTGGTAAAGCCCACGGCAGGGTTGGGATCCAGCAGCTTGATCAGGCCTGCGGCCGTGGTGCACAGCAGCAACCAGGTGGCCGGCAATGCTGTGACCCAGGCGTAGCGGGCGCGCTTCATCTTGATCAGCACCACGGTGCCCAGCATCAGCGCGATGGCGGCCAGCATCTGGTTGGAGATACCGAACAGCGGCCACAGCGTGTTCACGCCACCCAGGGGGTCGACCACGCCCTGGTAAAGCAGCCAGCCCCACATGGCCACGCAGCCACCGGTGCCCACGGCATTGGCGGCCCAGGAGTCGGTCTTTTTCAGCGCAGGCACAAAGTTGCCCAGCAGGTCTTGCAGCATGAAGCGGCCGGCGCGGGTACCGGCGTCCACGGCCGTGAGGATGAACAGCGCTTCAAACAAAATTGCAAAGTGGTACCAGAAGGCCATGGTGTTCTCACCCGGCAGCACCTGGTGCAGGATGAAGGCAATGCCCACGGCCAGCGTGGGCGCGCCGCCTGCGCGGGCCAGAATGGTGTTCTCTCCCACGTCCTTGGCGACCTGGTCCAGTTGGTCGGCCGTGATGTGGAAGCCCCAGCCGCTGACGGCCGTGGCCACGCTCTGGGCATCGCTGCCCACCAGGGCGGCCGGGCTGTTCATGGCAAAGTAGACGCCAGGCTCGATCACGCAGGCTGCGACCATGGCCATGATGGCCACAAAAGACTCCATCAGCATGCCGCCGTAGCCTATGTAGCGGGCGTTGACCTCGTTGTCCAGCAGCTTGGGTGTGGTGCCTGAGGAGATCAGGGCGTGAAAGCCGGAGACCGCACCGCAGGCGATGGTGATGAACAGGAAGGGGAACATACTGCCCTTCCATACCGGGCCTGTGCCGTCGACGAATTGGGTCAGCGCCGGCATCTTGAACTGGGGGGCGACGAACAAAATGCCCAGGGCCAGACCGATGATGGTGCCGATCTTGAGGAAGGTGGACAGGTAGTCACGCGGGGCCAGCAGCAACCATACCGGCAGTACCGATGCGATGAAGCCGTAGCCAATCAGGATCCACGCCAGTGTGGTGCCCTGGAAGGTGAACAGCGGTGCCAGCGTCGGGCTGTGCGCCACATCGCCACCGTAGACAATGGCCAGCATCAGCAGGATGAAGCCGATAACTGAAATCTCGCCAATCTTGCCCGGACGGATGAAGCGGGTATACACCCCCATGAACAGGGCAATCGGAATGGTGCAGGCAATGGTGAAGGTACCCCACGGGCTGCCGGCCAGCGCCTTGACCACGACCAGCGCCAGTACTGCCAGCAGGATGATCATGATCATCAGGATGCCGATGGAGGCAATCACGCCGGGAATGGGGCCCAGCTCCAGGCGGATGATTTCACCCAGCGACTTGCCATCGCGGCGCATGGACAGGAACAGCACCAGGAAATCCTGTACCGCGCCGGCCAGCATCACGCCGATGAGAATCCACAAAGTCCCCGGCAGATAACCCATCTGCGCGGCCAGCACCGGGCCTACCAGCGGGCCGGCACCGGCAATGGCGGCAAAATGGTGGCCAAATACCACCCACTTGTTGGTGGGTACGTAGTCCAGCCCGTCATTATGCTTTTCTGCCGGTGTCAAACGGCGCGGATCCAGCTCCAGCACCTTATCGGCAATGAAACGGCTGTAGAAACGATAAGCGATGGAGTACACCGATACGGCAGCCACCACCAGCCAGACCGCATTGACCGGCTCACCTCGATTCAATGCCACCACGGCAAAGGCGATGGCGCCCGCCAGGGCGACGGCAATCCAGATTGCCCATTCCTTTAAGCGTTGCATGTGATTTTCTCTGTCCTTGAATTAATCATGGGCCGACATCGGGACCGGCCTGAATGTGTATGGAAAACACGCGTTTCATTCTGTTCGTATGGATTCGGAATTACAAGCCATCTGCCAGTATGGTGATACTATTTCTCCCATTGTTTCCGGCAGACACCGCATGGCACCCCACATTCTCATCATCGAAGATGACATCCATCTCTCCCAGCTGATTGCCGCCTACCTGACCAAGCATGGTTATCAGGTCAGCCAGCATGGCCGTGGCGACACCGCCGCCGATGTCATTCTGGACACCCGCCCCGACCTGGTCATCCTCGACGTCATGCTTCCCGGCAAGGAAGGTTTTGACGTCTGCCGCGAAGTGCGGCTGCGCTACCATGGCCGCATCCTGATCATGACAGCGCGGGATGAAGACGTGGATGAGATCCTGGGGCTGGAACTGGGAGCCGACGACTATCTGGCCAAACCAGTAGAACCGCGCCGGCTGCTGGCCCGGGTGCGCGCCCTGCTGCGCCGAGGTGCTTCAGATGAGGGCAGCGGTGACAACGAAGACAACGACGAACTGGCATTCGGCCAGTTCACCATCAGCCAGGGTACCCGCGCCGCCTATCTGGCCGGCGAGGAAATGGAACTCACCACCGCCGAGTTCGACCTGCTGTGGCTGCTGGCCAGCCATGCCGGCCAAGTACTGTCGCGTGACGACATCATGAACGAGCTGCGCGGCATTGGCTTTGACGGGCTGGACCGTTCCATCGACGCCCGCATCTCCCGCCTGCGCAAAAAACTGGGCGACAGCCCTGATTCGCCCACCCGCATCAAGACCGTGCGCGGCAAGGGCTATCTGTTCTCGCGTAGCGACTGGGAATGATGAAACTCGCCTCATTGCGGCCAGACCGCAAACCACGTGCCGGCAAGGCATCGCTGGCCACATTGTTTGCCCGCTATTTCATCATTGCCATGGCAGCAGAGCTGGCCATCATCATCGGTTTCGCCTTCATGCTGGGCAAGCTGTACCAGAACAGCGACAGCGAAAACGCCCGGCGCATGCTGGACGGCCCCGCCTCCTTGCTGGTGCAGGAGCTGCAACGCGTGCCGGTGGCCGCCCGCGAACACGCCTTGCCACAACTCGTCCGTCACTTCAGCTATCCGGTAAAACTGATATCCAGCCTGCCCGCTGATCTGGACCCGGAAAGCCAGCAGAACTTTACCAGCGGCAAAACCTATCTGGATTTCGATAACAACCTGCTCTACATCCCGCTGCCGGATGAAAAGCGCATGCTGTTGCTCGGCCCGCTGGACGCCACCCCCAACAGCAACGACAGTGGCTGGATTACCGAAGACATCGAGGTACTGCTGCTGTGGATCGTATTCACCGGCGGCACGCTGGGCCTGCTGATGTACTTCTACCTGCGACCGATGTGGCGTGACCTGGTGTCGGTACGCGATGCCGCCGAGCTGTTTGCCAACGGCGACTTCCATGTGCGCACCCCGCAAGCCCACAGCCGCCTGTTTGCCCCGCTATCCACCGCGCTCAACAGCATGGCCGCCCGACTGGAACGTTTGCTGGAAATGCACCAGGCCATGAGCCACGCGGTGGCACATGAAATCCGCACCCCGATTGCCCGGCTGCGCTTTGGCCTGACCATGCTGGAAGAAGAAGACAACGAAGACGAACGCCGTCGCTACAGTGACGGCATGGAACGCGACATGCAGGAGCTGGAAGAACTGATCACTGCCAGCATGGAATACGCCAAGCTCAACCGCGGTGAGTCCATCCTGCAGCGCGAGCAGGTAGATCTGTACGACTGGTTTGACGACCTGCTGGATCTGGTCAACCCGCTTAAGCCCCCCGGCATCAGCCTCACCATGGACTGCGCCCGCGGCCAGGCCACCTTCGACCGCAAGCTCATCTACGTGGCCAGCCGCAACCTGCTGCTCAACGCCTTCAAATATGCGCAGCATCAGGTACATCTGATCGTGGAACGCCAGGGCACCATGCTGGAAATCCAGGTGGATGATGATGGGCATGGCATTCCGGAAGCGGACCGCGAACGCATCTTCGAACCCTTCCGGCGGCTGGACCGCAGCCGTGACCGCTCCACCGGCGGTTATGGCCTGGGCTTGTCCTATGTACGGCTGATTGCCGAACACCACGGTGGCAGCGCCTTTGCCGGTAGCAGCCCGCTGGGCGGTGCCCGGCTGACCTTGCGCATTGCATTGAGTTGACAGCCATCGGGTCACAGCCTGTCACAAAGCGCGGACACGAAGCGGACAGACCAACACGATACAGCCCCGCATAATGCAGGCTGTTCAATTTGAGTATGCGGAATTGCCATGCGCTCTCCCCGACCTGCTGCCCTGCTGATCCACGGGCTTGGTGGAACTGTCTATGACCTGGGCTCGCTGGGTCGTACCCTGGAAGATGTGGGCATCGTCACGCATGCGCCGCTGCTGCCCGGGCATGGCACGGAACCGACCGACTTGCTGGACATCGGCTGGACCGACTGGATAGACAGCATGCGGGCCGAATACCGCGCGCTGAAGCAACGCCATGGCGTGGTGCATCTGGCCGGGGTTTGCCTGGGTGCGCTGGTGGCACTGGAAGTGGCGCGGCTGGAAAACCATCAGGACAAGCTGGCACTGTACGCACCGCCGCTATTCCTCGATGGCTGGAGCCTGCCGCGTCTGACCTGGCTGCGCCCGCTGGGTTATATCCTGCCAGGCATGGCGCGCCGCATGCGCATTCCGGAAGCCGAGCCCTTCGGTATCAAGAACCCGCGCATCCGCAAGCTGATCCAGCAACGCTTCGAGCGTGGCGAGCGCTTCCACTACCCCTATGTACCCTTGGCCTGTATCCGCGAAGTCGACAAGCTGCGCCGCCAGCTGATGCCGCGCCTGGCGCAGATTACCTGCCCCACCCTGATCGTGCATGCCGACGAAGACGACATCACAAGCCCGCGCTCGGCCCATCATTTGCAAGCCCATCTGGGCGGCAAGGTGGATTTCATGCCACTGTCGGACAGCTATCACATGATTCTGGTCGATAACGAGCGCATGGCCGTGCTGGCTCGCAGCGTGGACTTCTTCCAGGCACGCCCGGCACCACGCAAGGACACCAGCAGCGCCAGCATCAGCCAGTGGCCTGCCGACGCAGTCACCGCCTGAATCCGGTAGCACATCCCCACAGGGCCGCCACGCCATCGCGTCGCGGCCCTGCTTTCATTCCGGCGTCCCAAGTTCCGACGCTTCATCATTCGCAACAAAGTCCGGCGCTTTGTCACCCACCGTCACCAAGCCGGCACAGCGCTGGCACACAGGCAGGACGCTAGCCGCACAGTAACGGATGCTGGCTCTGGCACACTGTATTGCATGCAGACGGCCTTGCCGCAGACACCCCCGAGCCTGCGACAAACCTCTTGCTTTGTATCTGTAAGGGTCTGGCAACAGACCTGTACTCCTCTGTCCTTTGTGTGACGATGTGCAGCCCGCCTTCCCGGCGGGTTCTTTTTTTCTGCCCTCGCTACAGCCCACACCAGTGCAGCAGCCAGAACCCCCTCTGCTACAATGCCAGCCACACGACCACCCAGGATATTGCGATGAGCCACCCCCATGCCGACAAGGTGAAAGCCTTTTTGCTGCAGTTGCAAGACCATATCTGTGCCGCCCTGGAACAGGCTGACGGCCAGGGGCGCTTTATCGAGGACGCCTGGCAGCGTCCGGCGGGTGGTGGCGGGCGCAGCCGGGTGCTGAGCAAAGGCGCGGTATTCGAACAGGCCGGGGTGAATTTTTCCCATGTCAGCGGCGATGCCCTGCCGGCATCGGCCACCGCACACCGCCCGGAACTGGCTGGCCGCCGCTTCGAGGCCATGGGCGTATCGCTGGTGATTCATCCGGAAAACCCGCACATTCCCACCAGCCATGCCAATGTGCGCTTTTTCATTGCCGAACAAGACGGTACCGAGCCGATCTGGTGGTTTGGCGGCGGTTTTGACCTGACACCCTACTATGCAGTGGAAGAAGACGTGGTCCACTGGCACAGCGTGGCACGTGATCTGTGCCAGCCCTTTGGCAGCACGGTGTATGCCGATTACAAGAAATGGTGTGACGAATACTTCTTCCTCAAGCACCGCAACGAAGCCCGTGGCGTGGGCGGGCTGTTTTTTGACGATCTGAACGCCTGGGGTTTCGAGCGCAGCTTTGACTTTCTGCAAGCGGTGGGCAATGGTTTTGTCAGCGCCTATGTCCCCATCGTGGACAAGCGCAAAGCCACCCCGTGGACCGATGCCCAGCGCCAGTTCCAGCTGTACCGCCGTGGTCGCTATGTGGAATTCAATCTGGTGTGGGACCGCGGCACACTGTTTGGCCTGCAGACCGGTGGCCGTACCGAATCCATCCTGATGTCCATGCCGCCGCTGGTACGCTGGGAATACGGCTACCAGCCGGAACCGGGTAGCACGGAGGCAGAGCTGTACGAGCGCTTTCTGCCCGCCCGCAACTGGGTATAAACGCGATCACTGCACACCGGGTGGCTGACCATGCCAATCCAGGCACACCCGGTTGCGTCCCTCCTGCTTGGCACGATACATGGCGTCGTCTGCCCGTTTCAGTACCGCTCCGGCCTGGCTGTCGCTGGCCAGCACCACGGCACAGCCCATGCTTGCCGTCACCTTGCCCGGCAAGCCCAGCTTGCTCCAGTGCAGCCGCTCCAGCTGCAGACGCAGGCGGACGGCTGCTTTCATGGCATCGCGCAAATCGGCACCAGGCAGAATCAACACGAACTCCTCGCCGCCCAACCTTGCCACCTTGTCCTCACTGCGCAACAGATGGCGCGCCAGCCTTACCAGCACTTTCAGCACATCGTCCCCCATGGCATGCCCGAAGCTGTCGTTTACCTTCTTGAAATGATCCAGATCCACCATCACCAGGGAAAACACCGTGCCATGTTCCCGATAGGCCTGATACAGCTGTGCCAGCAAGGCCTGGAAAGCACGATGGTTGAGTGCGCCGGTGAGGGCATCGTGCTCGGACAGACGACGCAATTCGCGGTTAAGTCTCCAGGTTCGGAGCAGTAGCAGCAAGGCCAGCCACAGCAGCAGAGCCGCCACCATGCCAGGCGCACAGCCCTTGGCTATCTCTCGTGCCAGCCAGTGATTGGGCAGGTAGTGCACCACCCGCATGCCGGTGTTGCCCACGGCAAATACCCGTACATGCGCCCCCGCGCCCGCTTCGTACTCGGCAGAGACCGGCAGTTCCAGCAGGTTTTCCTGTGGCAGCGCCTGCTCGTTGCTGGCCGCCACCACCTGGTTCTGGGCATTGAGCAGATACAGGCTGCCCAGTGGCGCCTCAACACTGCCAAGCAGGCGATTGAGCATGGAAACACTGACATCTATGCACAAGGCACCACGAAACTGGTGATCCACCCAGATGGGCTGGCTGATGGTGAGCATCTGCCCCTTGCCGGCCTGGTCGATATACACCGGCGTGATCACCCGTCGGCCCTGCGGATTGACTGCCGGCTGGGCCATGCGCCAGAACTGCCCGGCAGCGGTGGCGGGACTGTAGTGATAACTGGAGGAAGAGGTGAACGGGTAAATGTAGATGAACTGCTGGTTGGACAGGTAATACACCCAGGCCACGCCCTGATCACCCAGATGGCGATAGGCTGCCGTCAGCATCGGGGCCATCCCCAATGTCACGCCAATTTCGTGGCGGTGTCGCGCATCCAGGGTGGCGACCTGTCCCAGCCCGGTAAGATTGCCCAGTTCGGCATGGGTAAATGGTGGCGGCAGCGTGTCTAGTGCATAGAAGGCCTGCCCGGGTGGATTGTGCAAGGCAGCGGATAGTAGCTCGGCATTATGATGCGGCCTGCCCCATTGCAGCTCGTTCACCGTTTCGGACTGGATGGTGTCGATGAAACCGAAGATGCGGGCAAAATGCTGGTTAACGCCGGTTACCGCATGGTGGGCGTACTGGTCTGCCAGGCTAAGCGAGCGCGAGTAGACATACCAGCCATTGGATGCCAGCAGCAGCATGATCACCAGCGCCAGACCAAACCGAAAGGCAGGCTGATGATCCAGAACCACTTCCCCTAACCATATCCTGCGCATCTTGCCCACTCACCAGCAACACACTTGTCTGAATAAAACCGTACTTTGTATATGTTGACAAGTAATAGTGGTCAAAATTTGCACACCCCAGCAGGCAAAATTTCAACGTCATGCAATGAAAAACGGGCCCGATGGGCCCGTTTCAGCAGCAAGCAGCAATCAGATGGCCAGCTTGGCAATGGCGTCTTTGGCAGCGTAGATGGCAGTTGCACGCTTGTCTTCACCCATATTGACCGCTTCGGCGCGGATGAAGGCGATATCGGTAATACCCAGAAAACCCAGTACGGTGCGCAGATAGTCTTCCTGGAAGTCCATCAACTGGCCCTGTTCCGTGGAGTACACACCACCACGGCTGGACACGATCACCACCTTCTTGCCACCTGCCAGGCCTTGCGGGCCGTTTTCGGTGTACTTGAAGGTACGGCCTGCGGCGGCTACGCGGTCAACCCAGCTCTTGAGCTGCGAAGGAATGGAGAAGTTGTACATCGGCGCGCCGATCACCAGTACGTCGCTGGCCAGGAATTCTTCAATCAGCGCATTGCTCAGCGCGCTTTCCTGACGCTGGGTTTCAGTCCAGTCAGCCTCGGCAGTGAAATTGGCACCGATGATTTCGCCGGACAGATGGGCAATCGGCTGGGCAGCCAGATCTCGGTAGCTCACGCTGACAGCTGCATGTTTCTGGCGGACGGCATCCACCACGGCAGCAGTCAGCTGACGGGAAACGGAGTTCTGACCGAGGATGCTGGAATCAAGGTGCAACAGTTTCATGGTGGACTTCCTTTATGTGCAGTGGGGTATGGCTGAATAGTAGTTTTTGTAGCCAATCATGACTAGACTGCTAAAAAAGGAAACATTGTTCCACCAATAGGACAATAAAATGCAAGACCTTAACGACCTGCTTTACTTTGCCAAGGTGGTGGAATTTGGTGGCTTCATGGCGGCCAGCCGTATGTTGGGCATTCCCAAGTCCCGCCTGTCACGGCGGGTAGCCGAACTGGAAGAGCGGCTGGGCGTGCGCCTGTTGCAACGTACCACCCGTCGCCTGGCGCTTACCGAGGTAGGCAGCAGCTATTACCAACACTGCCAGGCCATGCTGGCAGAGGCAGAAGCCGCTGACGATGCCATCTCGCGCATTACCGCCGAGCCGCGCGGGCTGGTGCGGGTCAGCTGTCCGGAACTGCTGGCCAAGACCCTTCTGGCCCCGGTATTGCCGCGCTTCATGCAGCGCTATCCGCAGGTACGGGTAGCACTGGAAGCCACCAGCCGGCGGGTAGACCTGATAGAAGACAATATTGATGTGGCGCTACGGGTGCGCAACAGCATAGACAACAGCGCCAATCTGGTAGTACGCCAGTTGGCAGTGAGCCAGGTCATCCTGGTGGCCAGCCCGGCCTTCATGCAACAGCACCCGATGCCGCAATCACCGGCAGAACTGGCCGGGCTGCCCGCGCTCACCATGAGCCGTCCGGACGGGCGCGGCCAATGGCAGCTGCTGGATCAAGCCGGCCACACCTACAGCCTGCAGATCGACAATCCGCGCCTGATGACCGACGATCTGCTGGTGCTGCTGGAGTCTGCCATTGCCGGACTGGGCGTGGCCGCCCTGCCGGTGATGGTGTGCGACGAGGCACTGCAGCAAGGTCGGCTGGTCAGACTGCTGCCCGCCTTCGACAGCCCGTGGGGCATTCTGCATGCCGCCTTCACCACCCGGCGCGGCCTGTCACCGGCCATCCGCTCCTTCATCGACTTTCTGGTGACCGACCTGATTCCACCCGGCCACCCGTCCTACCTGCCCCCCGGCTGAGCCTGCGTGGCGGCTTGCCGTCTGCGCAAATAAACCTGTAACTGGTCAATCGGCACCGGGCGGGAATAATAGTAACCCTGCACTTGGTCACACCCCATCTGCAGTAGCAGGTCGGCAATCTGCCGGCTTTCCACGCCTTCGGCCAGCGTGTTCAACTGCAGCTTGTGGGCCATTTCGATGATGGCGCACACGATATTGGCATCATCCGGATCGAAAGCCAGGTTGCGGATGAAAGATTGATCAATCTTGAGGGTGTTGACTGCCAGCCGCTTGAGATAGGCCAGACTGGAGTAGCCAGTGCCGAAATCATCAATTGCCAGCCGCACGCCCAGCTGGCTCAGCCGGTGCAGAGTGGATAGCACCGCTTCGGTCTGGTGCAGCAAGGTGGTTTCTGTCAGTTCCAGTTCCAGCAGATGCGGTGCCAGTCCGCTGCTGGCCAGGGCGGATGCCACCGCCTGCTCCAGATTACCGCGCTTGAACTGCACGGCAGACAGATTGACAGCCACCACCACCGGGCTGTCATAACAGGACTGCCACGACATGGCCTGACGGCAGGCTTCGTGCAGCACCCATTCGCCCAGCGGCACGATCAAGCCGCTGCTCTCCGCCATGGGGATGAACTGTGCAGGAGGAATCAGGGTTTCGCCGTCCTGCCAGCGAACCAGCGCCTCCACCCCCAGCACCCGCTCATCGCCCAGCCGCAGCTGTGGCTGGTAATGCAGCACAAACTGGCCACTCTCCAGCGCCGTCAGAAACTGGCTGCGCAAACGCAGCATTTCCTGCGCCTCTACATGCATGGCGGCATCAAACAACCGGCAGGTATTCCGCCCGGCATCCTTGGCGTGATACATGGCGGTATCCGCCTTTTTCATCAAGGTGGTGAAGTCATCGCCGTCTACCGGATACAGCGCCACCCCGATGGATGCCGAGGTGGACAGCTGGTGGCGGCTCAGCGTAAATGGAGCCTCCAACCCATGCAGGATGCGTCCGATCAGCGGCAGCAGCGCGTCCACGCCGGCAATACCGGGCAAGAGCAGCAAAAACTCGTCGCCGCCCAGCCGGCAGGCTGTATCGTGCTCACGCAACAGGCTGCGAAGACGCAGGGCCACGGCTTGCAGCATTTCGTCGCCCACATCGTGGCCTAGCGAGTCGTTGATGGTCTTGAAGCCATCCAGGTCCAGAAACAGCATGGCCAGCATGCCGCCCTGGCGCTGGGCCAGACTGGCCAGCTGGCAAAAATGTTCTTCCGCCAGCATGCGGTTGGGCAGGCCGGTCAGCACATCATGGTGTGCCAGAAAAGCAATCTGCTGCTGCTGACGCTTGCCCTCGCCAATATCCTGGAACAACAGCACCGCGCCAATATCCCGCCCGTCCTTGACCAGCGGATAGGCATCGTAACGCACCGCCAGCAAGGTACCATCCGCACGCGTGAAGACATCATCCTCGGCATGGGCACTGTGGCCCTGACGCAAGGCCTGGCGGATGGGGCAGTCTTCTGCTGGCAAGAACTGGCCATCCGGCAGGTGCTGGTGGATCAACGACAGCAAATCCACCCCCAGCAAGGCGGGATCTTCCTGATAGGCAAGCAGCCGGCGGGCCGCCGGATTGGAAAAGATGCAGCGCCCGTCATGATCCATGCCGCAGATACCCTCGCCCACCGAATTGATCAGCAGCTGGAAACGGTCTTCACTGGCTTGCAAGTCTGCCGTGGCATCCTGCTGGCGTACCTCCGAGCGCTGCAAGCGGTACAGCAGCAATCCCAGCGCCAGCAATACCATCAGGCTGACCCCCACCGTCCCCAGCAAGGTGGCATACCACGGCGCAAGAAAATCGCGGCTGGCAATGCCGGCCCCCAGGTAGAAGGGGTAGTCACCAATCCGCCGGAAGGCATAGACACGCTCGATATGATCGACATCGGAGTGATAGCGCAAAGTACCCAGTGCGTCTCCGGCATCGATACGCTGCTGCATAGGGTTGTAGTTGAGGCTGTGGTTAACGGTATCGGGCTGTTCTGGCAGGCGCAGCACCAGTCGGCCATCATCGCTGCGCCGGAAAGTAATCACGCCATGCGGGCCAAGATCCACCGCGGCAAACAGTTTCTGGAAATAGGCAATGTCCAGCGGTGCCATGGCTACGCCGGCAAAGCCGCCGCGGGCATCCCGAATGGGTACGGCAATGTATAGCTGACGGGTGTGGCTGAGCCGGCCGATGGAGACTTCCGAAAAAAACAAGGACTGTTGCGGATGCTGCTGCAGGAGCTTGTAATAGCTGCGGTCGCGTACGGATGCCTCTGGTAGCAGAAAATCCGAGGCGTACAACACATTGCCCTGGGCATCAATCAACCGCAGGCCAACGATTTCCGGAAAATGGCTGGCCCGTAAGGCCAGTTCACGCTGGATGGCAAGCGCATGCTGTGCGCGCACATCCAGCGACATCACGGCAGGAGGAGTTGTCCTGGCCAGCTCCTCCAAAGTGGCCTGGCTGCGTCGCAAGGTTGCTTCCAGCCTGGCCTCCAGCACCCTTACGACATTGCTGGCATTAACCTCGGCCTGACGCTGCTTCTCCACATAGGAGGTTCCCAGCAGAAAGGCAATCAGCGCTGCCGTCGCCACGAACAACAGCAGGAAAAACACAATGAAAGTGCGTTGCGAGCGCTGCATCATGGAGGGAGAAATGGTGAATGCCGTTTTTTATATTAGCAAATATGCCATCCTTTATCCCAGTTTACAGACACCTATAAATAGTACATTTGCCTTTACCCGGCAGCGCAGCTACAAAAAGCACTGCGCCTTGCTACGGTTTTTGACTATGCTAAGCCCCAACCCGGCAAGCCATTGCTTGCTATCTGATGCAATCCCGTACCCAAGGAGTTTCCCGTGAATGCAAGCTGGATCGACATCCCCTCCGCTGACGGTCAGCAATTCGGCGGCTATCTGTCCCTGCCACCCGCAGGCCATGGCCCTGGCATCGTGCTGGTGCAGGAAATCTGGGGCGTGAACGAACATATCCGGGCCGTGGCAGACCAGTACGCCCTGGCCGGCTATGTGGTACTGGCACCAGATGTTTTCTGGCGGCTGAATCCGCGTGTGGACCTGGCTTACGATGAGGCCGGCACCCGCCAGGCATTCGGCTATTACCAGACGCTTGATACCGCCCAGGCAGCCGCCGATGTTGCCACCGCCGTCGCCCTGCTGCGCAGTCGACCGGAAGTCAGCGGCAAAGTGGCTACGCTGGGCTTCTGCCTGGGTGGCCAGCTGGCCTTCCGCGCAGCGGCACTCAGCCAGGCGGATGCGGCAGTGTGCTTCTACGGTGGTGGCATTGACCAGCACCTGGCACTAGCCGGGCAGATCACCCAGCCCATCCTGTTCCATTACGCTGGCAATGACGATCATATTCCGCAGACTGCCGTCACCGCCGTGAAAGCGGCCTTCGCCGGCAAGAGCAATGCCGTGTTCTTCGATTATCCCGGCGTGGGCCATGGCTTCAATTGCTGGGGCCGCCACGCGGTGTACAACCAGCCTGCCGCAGCACTGGCCACCGGTCGCAGCCTGCAGTTTCTGGCCGCACACCTGTAAGCAGCCGCACCCCTTGCAGGCCGTTGCCCCACCGCAGCCTTAATCCAGCCAGGGATGGGCAGCCAGCCAGCGCCCCAGTTCGTTGTCGTTGGCGCACTGCAGCTTGCTGAAGATATTGGCGCGGTGGGTTTCCACCGACCGGTGGCCGCAGGGCGGCACCAGCACACGGGCAATTTCCTTATTGGCCTGTCCCAGCCCGACCAAGCGGGCCACCTCGCGTTCGCGCGGGGTG
The DNA here is from genome assembly GCF_030150775.1 of Aquitalea sp. Taxonomy (NCBI): domain Bacteria; kingdom Pseudomonadati; phylum Pseudomonadota; class Betaproteobacteria; order Neisseriales; family Chromobacteriaceae; genus Aquitalea; species Aquitalea sp. The sequence goes on along the minus strand of NZ_JASLFG010000056.1, from coordinate 135,049 downwards.
AGTTCTGCCCACTGCCGCAAAGCTTGGGCGCGTACCCGGGCCAGTGCGATGGCGGCAGGCAACTTGTCCAGCAGCTGCTGGGTGTCCGGCTTTTCCACCCAGTCAAAAGCACCGCGCCGTACCGCTTCCAGCGCAGTGGGAATATCACCGTGCGCCGACAGGAACAAGGTAACCAGCGGGCTGTGCGCCGCCAGCAACTGCTCAAACACCGACAGGCCGCTGATGCCACCCAGCCGCAAGTCCAGAATCACGCAGCCTGGCTGACGCAGGTTGACGGCACTGAGAAAAGCCTCGCCGGAGTCAAAAGCCTGCACGGCTAGCCCCTGTGACAGCAACAGCAGCAGCAGGGAACGGCGCAGGGCCTCGTCATCGTCGACAACAAACAGGGTGAGCGGCATGTCTTTCATGATGCAAGCGGTAGGGTAAAGGTAAAAGCTGCGCCGCCGTCGGGGCGGTTTTCCACGGTAATGCTACCGCCGTGTGCCTCGACAATGGTACGGCAGATATTCAGCCCCAGTCCCAGACCATCGGGCTTGGAGGTAAAGAAGGGGGCGAAAATCTGCTCCAGCTGTGCCGCTGGAATGCCAGCTCCATTATCCGCCACGGTCACGCACACACCTTGCTCTACTCGCTGGCTGAGCAGCAGGATGCTGCGCTGTCCCGCCGGCAACGGCTGCACAGCATGCAAGGCATTGTGAATCAGGTTCATCAGTACTTGCTCCAGCAATACCCGATCGCCACGCACCGGTGGTGTTCCCTCCTCCAACTGCAGTTGCAACTGGGCATGGTGGCGCTGCAGCTCCGGCTCGAGCAGGGCCACCGCATGGTTGATGACCTCGGCCAGTTGCAGGTTTTCATATTGCGCGCGTTGGGGATTGATGAATACGCGCACCCGCTTGACGATTTCGCTAGCCCGGCGCGACTGGGCAATGATGTCGTTCAGCGTTTCGGCCAACAGGCTGCTGGCACCCCGATCAGCCAGCGCCCGAGCGGCCAGGGCGAAATTGGACAGCGCCATCAGCGGCTGATTCAGCTCATGCGCCAGGGTGGAGGCCATTTCGCCCACGCTGGCCAGCCGTGCGCTGCGTTCCAGCCGCAGTTCCTGGTCACGCTGACGGGCTTCAGCCTGTTTCTGCGCGGTGATGTCCACCACCGAACTCATCCAGCCACGATGCACGCCGCGCGCGTCCACCAGGGCGGCGGTGTAAATCATGGTGATCACGTCATGGCCGTCCTTGTGACGGATGCGTGATTCGTAACCATAGGGCACCGCCCGGCCCTGCAACACGTCGTCGCTCACCTTGGCCTGTTTTTCCAGCTCGTCCGGATGCCAGTAGGGATAGGGTGGCCGGCAGCCCAGCAGCTCCTCCGCGTCATAGCCCACCATGCGGCAGAACGCCGGGTTGACGTAGATGATGCGCCCTTCCGGGTCGCGCGCGCGCATGCCCACCAGCAGCGAATCCTCCATCGCCTTGCGAAAGGTGTGGGCCTCTTCCAGATCGCGGGTACGGGCTTCCACCCGGCGTTCCAGTTCCAGCCTGGCGGTGCGCTGTTCGACAAAGCGTTTTTCACGCAAGCGCCAGTACAGAATGGTGAGCAGCAGCAGCGCCAGCAGCGTGAAACTGAGAATCAGCGCCAGTTGGCGGGCCTGGGCCACTTCTTTCATGTCGGTGGTGACGGTGAGGGTCCAGCCCAGTTCCGGCAGCGCGGTATCCAGTGCATACAGGGTTCTGGGGCGGCCTTGCAGCAGCGTGTGCACGATATGCCCGCCCGCTGCCCGGGACTGGATGCGCCAGGGCAGCTGGGGAAAACTGTTGCGCGCGCCATATTGCCGGTGCGCGCTGATCCAGTGCAAATCCGCCGCCGACAAGGGACTGGCCGCATGAAACAGCCATTCTGGTACCGCACTGAGAAACACCACGCCACGGCTGTCACGCAGCAGCACCGGATCGGTACCGCGCATCCATGCATTCTGCAAAGGCTCCAGACTCACCTTGACCACAGCCACCCCCAGGATGCCGTCCTCCCCGCGCACCGGCTCGGCGATGAACATGCCGGACTGGCCGGTGGTCAGCCCCAGGCCGTAAAAGAAGCCGCGTCGCCCCTGGATGGCATCCTCGAAATAAGGGCGCTGGCGATAGGATTCGCCCACAAAGCTGGCAGGCTGATTCCAGTTGCTGGACGACAGCGTCAGGCCATTGCGATCCACCAGAAACAGCGCCGCCGCACCAGTCGTGGTTTGCAGATCGGCAAAGTAGCGGTTTACCCGCGCACGCAGCACGGCATCCTGTGGCGACTGCAGCAAGGCCAGCACATCCGGGTGACGGGCTGCGGCATAAGGCAGGAAGTCATGTCTCTCCACCAGCCCGCGCAGGCCCAGCACATGCGCCGCCGCCGCTTGGCGCAGCGCGGCGGTGCGCGCTTCCATCTCGTGTCGCTCCGCCCAGTTTCCGGATTGCACAATCAGCCAGAGCGCAGCCACGGCCAGCAGCAACCAGCGCCCGTGGCGTGCAGTGAACCTGCCTTGCATGACCTCTCTCCGCCCATTGCCAAGCGCAGACCTTAGCAGCAGTCCGGCCGGCATGGAACGCTTCTCCGTAGTTTTACGGAGAGCACAGCGGCAAAGTTGCGGATGCCTTCCGGCGATCTGCACCGCATAGTGGTAGATCAGCAGCGGGGCGCCCAACAAACATACTTATATCCCGCACAACAAAGGAGAACACATGCGTAGCGCCACTACCCAACCGGCCAGCAGCACCGGTAGCAGCAACAGCGAGCGGATATCCGGCAAGCGTCTGCACGCCATCATCGTCGGCTCGGCCGGCAATCTGGTCGAATGGTTCGACTTCTACTGTTACTCGGCATTTGCCCTGTATTTTGCCAATGCCTTCTTCCCGGCACAGGACACCACCGCACAACTGATGTCCACCGCCGGCATTTTTGCACTGGGCTTTTTCATCCGCCCCATCGGCGGCATCCTGTTTGGCCACATCGGTGACCGCATGGGCCGCAAGACCGCGCTGATGGCCTCGGTGCTGCTGATGTGCTTCGGCTCGCTGCTGATTGCCTGTGCGCCTACCTATGCCAGCGCCGGCATCCTGTCGCCCTGCATCCTGCTGCTTGCCCGCCTGCTGCAAGGCCTGAGCCTGGGCGGCGAATACGGTGCCAGCGCAACTTACCTGTCGGAAATGGCTGATTCCAAACACCGTGGTTTCTACAGCAGCTTTCAGTACGTCACCCTGATTGGCGGACAGCTGCTGGCCCTGATCCTGCTGCTGGTATTGCAGAAATTCCTGCTCAGTGCGGAAGAGCTGCGCGCCTGGGGCTGGCGCATTCCGTTTTTTGTAGGTGCGGCGCTGGCGGTACTGGCCTTGCGCATGCGCCACAATCTGCCGGAAACCCCGTCGTTTGAAGCAGCCCGCAAGAAATCCAAGGCCATGGGTGGCCTGAAACAACTGGCACAACATCCCAGGGAAGTACTGCTGGTGGTGGGCCTCACCATGGGCGGCACGCTGGCCTTCTATGTGTACACCACCTATATGCAGAAATTCCTGCGCTTGTCGGTGGGCCTGACCGACATGCAAACCACCGCCGTATCGGCCGCCTCGCTGCTGTTTGCCATGTGTTTGCAACCGCTGTATGGCGCGCTGTCCGACCGCATTGGCCGCAAGCCGCTGCTGATCGGCTTTGCCCTGCTGGGTACCCTGTTCACCGTACCCCTGCTCACCGCCATCCGCCACGCCAGCGGGCCGTGGGAAGCCTTTGGCTTGATCGCCTGCGCCTGGATGATTGTGTCCGGCTATACCTCCATCAACGCACTGGTGAAGGCCGAGCTGTTTCCGGCCAGCATCCGCGCCACCGGGGTGGGCGTGCCCTACGCCTTTGCGGTATCGGTATTTGGCGGCACGGCGGAATACCTGGCCTTGTGGTTCAAGTCCATCCAGCTGGAAAGCGGCTTTTACTGGTACACCACCGCAGTGATTGCCTGCACCCTGCTGGTTTGCTGGTTTATGCGTGATACCGGTGCCCAGTCGCGCATCAATGCCGAGTCACAGGGCTGAGCCAGCAACTGGCCCTTACGGCAAAATGCCGTTCCCAAGCCAAGGGAACGGCATTTTCTTGTCTGGCCGGGAATATCCACCGGCACGGGGCCTGCCAATCATGAGCGGGAAGAAAATCACGCTCGCGCACGCAGAATCAGCACCACACCAGCCATCAACAGCACAGCCCCCAGCAGCGCGCTTACATCAGGCAGCGCATGTGTCTGCCGCATCTGCACCACCATGCCGGTAAGCAGCTGACTGGCCACCAGCACGGCAATGGTGGCGGCTGCGCCAATCGACTGATAGCCCATGATGCCGGCAAAGACAAAAAACGAACCCAGCAAACCCGGCAACAGCAGCCAGGGCTGCATGGCCTGCACCATCTCGCCCAGCCCGGCCAGGCCCTTGCGCGCCAGCAGACTGGCCAGCAGCAAGACCAGGCCCACCGCCGAGTTGATGGCTAGCGTGATCAGCACGGTAGACACCGACTGGGTGATCTTCACCATCAGCAGGTTCTGGAACACCAGCGCCACACCAGCCGCTACCAGCAGCGGAAAAACCAGAAATGCATTCATCGCAGGCTATCCCGGCGGGTAATTCAGCCATCCACCGGCTGCAGCGGGGTTTCCAGCAGCAACTGATAGAAGGCCAGGTCCAGCCAGCGCCCAAACTTGAAACCCACCTCAGGCAGGGTGCCGACATGACGGAAGCCCAGGCTCTCGTGCAGGGACACGCTACCGCTATTGCTGGCATCAATACCGCCCATCATGGCATGCACGCCCTGCTCTCTGGCTGCGGCAATCAGCGCCTGCATGATTTGACGCCCCAGACCCTGCCCGCGGAAATCCTTGTGCACATACACCGAGTGCTCCACCGTGTACTTGTACGCAGGCCAGGCACGGAAGCTGCCATAGCTGCCAAATGCCAACAGCTGGCCAGCGGCGTTCTCAATGCCGATGACAGGATAGCCCCCCTTGTGCTTGGCGGCGAACCAGCCATCCATGCTGTCCGGGCGGCGGGGCTTGTAGTCGTACAGTGCGGTGGAGTTGACGATGGCATCGTTGAAAATATCCAGAATGGCAGCGGCGTGGCGCTCATGGGTACAGCAAACCAGTTGCGGCTGAGTCATGACTATCTCCCGGGAAAAGAAGGTGTTGCCGTCAGGGCAAGTAGATAACGGGCGGGCTGACTGCCCGGATTGTGGAAAATAATTTGCTGACCCAAAGTCATGGCCAGACAGTCGCCCCGTTGCAGTAACCACACCTGCCCTTCCAGGGTGATTTCCATTTCCCCCTCCAGCATCCATAGCTGCTGATGCGTGGTGATGCTGCGCATGGCGTTGTCGAACACCACGCGGCCAGCGGGCGGAAAACTGACTTCAGCCAGCTCCAGCGGCGAGCCATAACCATGCGGCGACAGATGCTTGCGCACATAGCCAGAGGCCGGGTCCTGCCACACTTGCTGCTCTGCTGCGCGTGCCAGCGGCAGGGCGGCACCGACGGCAGCCTCCTCATCAAACAGCGAGGCCAGGTTCACCCCCAGCGCATCGGCCAGCTTGTTCAGCACAGCTGCCGTCGCACTGGTTTCGGCACGTTCGATCAGTGAAATCATCGAGCGGCTGACGCTGCTGCGCTCTGCCAGTTGCTCCAGAGAGAAGCCACGCTCCTTGCGCAAGCTGCGGATGCGTTTGGCTAATTGGGTATCCAGGTTCATATTTCCAATATACAGGAAATATTTTCCCAAAATCAAGACGAAAATCCAGCAAAAACCACGCAGCGCATTGGCCTGATCACACTTGAGCGAAGCAGCCTGAACCACAGCAAGGCCATTCCGCGGGACCAGGAAGCAGGCAGAAGCAGATCACACCAACCTGCATGACTTTTAAATAACAATTATCCTGTCTGCTCACCAAGGAGGATGTATGCCGGATACTGCTTTGCTGATTGTGGACATCCAGTGTGGGGTTGTTGCGGGTGATCTGCCTGCCGTCCGGCTGGACGCTGTGCTGGAAAACCTCAACCTGGCCATTGCCAAGGCACGCCAGCGTGGCTTTCCCGTCGTGTTTGTTCAGCATGAGGAGGCCGGGCTGGAGCGGGACAGTGCCGACTGGCAGCTGCATCCGACCCTACAGCAGGCTGCCGGTGATCACCGCATTTTCAAGCGCTATGGCGACAGCTTTTGCGACACTCCGCTAGCCTCCCTGCTGGACACGCTGGGCGTCAGCAAGCTGTGGCTGGGCGGCTGTGCAACAGACTTCTGCGTAGACAGCACCCTGCGCAATGCGGTATCACGGGGGTTCCAGGTCACCGTGATTGCAGATGCGCATACCACCCTGAGTGCCTTTGCACTGAGCGGCGAACAGGTGATCGACCACTTCAACGCGGTATGGCACGCTACCAATGCCACCCCGCAGCCCTTGCATGTAAAAACCGCAGCCGCCTTGTAGGCTTGCGACCCCGATCCAATACAAGCTCACTCTTCCAATAACAACAGCCCGACAAGACATGCTTGCCGGACGAGCTTGTATCCAGATGAAGCTGCCTTGCTCTCCAAAAGGAGTTCGAGTGGCAACGCAAGACGATGGATTTCTCACTTAGTTGCATTGCTAACTAATTTTGTTATACTTGAGTCATGTTCGAGCATTGCCTGTACTTCAACACCACTTCTTTAGCCCGTCAGCTAGAACGGGAGTGGACTGGTGCGTTCAAACCTTTTGGTCTTACACCGTCCCAAGCTTTTATGCTTCGTGTGATCTTAGATAAGCAATCAATTACGAGTACTGATCTTTCTATCGAACTGAATATTTCTAAAGCGACTTGCTCACGCTCTGTAGATGGATTGATCGAACTCGGCTTCGTTAAAAAGCTACATGCTGGTACAGATGGTCGAAGTCATGAACTACACCCTACAGCCAAAGCACGAGCAATTCATGATGATCTGAATCTAGCAAGTGGTGAAGTTACAAAGAAGATCAAACGAATCATTGGTAGTGATCAATTTGAGACTACAGTGAAGAATCTAAGAGAAATCGGCTCATCTATCAGGTAGTTTTTTTGACGAAATGGTTGCATAGCTAACTAAATGGAGGCTTGAAATGCCAATTTTGACTGTGAAGATAAGCGGTAAGAAGTCCCAAGAACTGACTAGTCAGGTCGGGGAATTGCTGATGGATCTAACGAGCCGTATTCTTAAAAAGAAGCGGGAGGTGACAGCTATAGCTATTGAGTATGTAGATCACGACTCATGGTTCGTTGGAGGAAAGCTGTTGAGCGAGGCTGGAAAGAATAGTTTCTATTTCGACATTAAAATCACTGATGAAACCAACACCAAGGACGAAAAGGCTCGGTACATCAAGGAAGCCTACGAAGGCTTTGATCGGTTACTAGGTAACCTTCATGAAGAGAGTTACATCTATGTTCAAGATGTGAGCGCTACAGCTTATGGTTTCGGTGGAAAGACTCAAGAGTTTAGGTATCACCACTAAGAAAAACTATTCGAGCCGTTCAATTGTCAATTCAACAATCTAAGGGAGGGAATGAGGCTGAAGTCCCATATCCCTCCTTTTTCTTTTCTTGTAGATCGAAAAGACGCTCTCTGAACCTAGATCACATCCCCTATGGCTCCTGTAGCTGTTTTTAATAAGTTCTTCAGCTTCACTCCAAACTCGTCGCTAAGCTGAATTACCAGTTCAGAGTGGGTCTTTTGATAGGCTGAATACGATCCAATCATCAACCCTTTGGTACACACTAAAACCATGAAACGGACTAGAAACCCCGCTTCTGAATAATGACTACACCGAATAAAGTTCGTCGGGAACATAGGCCGTAAAGCCTTGATCTAGCGAGGGGGCAATTCAAAGCCAAAGTCCGTCGGACTCTCTCTGAGTAATCCCCTGCACCATAAGGTGTTGAACAAAGTCAGTCGAAACAACAAGGACAGGGAATAGGTCTGCCGGGACGACGGTGACAGATGATTTGTTCCGTAAATTAAAAGGCCTTGAGATTTTTTTATTCCCAGAAAATTCGCTCACGATTCGATATCATTTCCGACCAGCGCCCACTTTACTGGGATCGACCTCCATGGGAGCCCATGGTGTAAAACTATTTATCAAACATTCATCCAGTTTGTTGACAGCAATCAATGCCTTATCATGCTCGATCGACTTATTTTTTTCGACGCCCTCCAGAATTATCTCTATTAGAGCGTGCAGAGCGCCAGCATTGTTTTTGTTGAATATTACGCGCTCGGACTCAGTCAAAAGCATTGTGAATGGCTTTCTGATGCCATCTTCCAATTCGATATATGCTGAAACGTAAGGCTGCTCATATGTATTGACTGAATGTGCGACGTGTTTGTCTCGTACCTTCTTCAAATGATCGTGTGCATCCAAAAGATCTTTCGGCACATCTTCACGTGCAAGGCCAAATCGCTTTCCTGTATTATGAAAGCATCTCACGTATCGAATAACTGCAGCTGTAACTAGCCCATCGATGAGAATCGCATTTTTATTTGTATCATCGCGCTCAATTAATGCAAGCTCACAAAGCTGCTTAGCTATACCTAATTCATATTGGATGCTACCAAGGTCAGCCAGTTGCTTAACTTCATCAATAGGAATGTGAACTTTCATTTGTTTTGTAATCATCTCTCGCTCTAAGAATTAGGCCTAAAAATGTTTATATACATTCAGCCCTTGATCCAGTTATTCGGATGAAGGCATATCTCATCCGGACTCCTTGGCAAAGTATGCGGTGGCCTTTTTTTTAGGATGTCGCGCTCCTCGGTCACCCGTTTCAGTGCTGCCTTGAGACGGTGGATTTCAGCTTGCAAGTCTGCTAATTCGGCTTGCTTGGGGCGCGTGGGGTCATAACGTTTCATCCATTGGCACAGGCTATGCGACGTCTCCTCAGAATTAAATAGTCCGCTGCTTTAGAGTCCCATGTCCTTAATCCAAGGAGATCCGACGAGAAGAAGCCTTTTTTAGGGAAAAATCATCGGCCTTCTGCGTGAGGTGGATGGATTGAGAATATTATTCTATGTCACTCTTCCCAAACCTGAAGGTTTCCACTTCTCCACAACTCACCATCCCAAGATATGACATCACTTAGGTATTTACACATTGTGTGCTGACGAAAGCGAGGTGAGCCATTTTTTTTAAACCACTTATTAATTAAGGTTATCGGCCTTGGGGGAAATGATCTCTTTTTTTCGTTAAGAGTAGGCTGCCAAAAGTAAATTATCATTGATTCCGCCATCTCAAGGAAATGTCTTGATGCATCTTCAGGATATTTAACCGTTCCAAGCCAAAACTCTTGCCCCCTGTTAATTTCGTGTACTTTATGATGAAGTCTAAATCTACCAAGAAAACTACCTTCAGTAATACCACAATATTGGATTGTAGCCTCTCGCTCGTACTTTAGCTTTCCTGTTGCCAAGTAGAGGCCATTTCCCCATTCTGGATTTTCTTCTATTTCGGAATAGCTGTAAGGCCCGTGCCAGTCAATAATAACTGTAGTATGCAATACCACGATTCATCCTTAAATATCATTCTTGAACTCATCAGTCAGCTTAGTTACATCAGAATACAGCGCTGGTCATCTATACATGGGCCATAAACTCCGCTTTGAGGCCATATGAGTTGCTTTGAGACCACCATCGGAGCCATCTTCCCATGCTCAAATCATAGGGCAGAAATGCCTACAGGAGGCCAGACAGTCCATGCGCCGCTTCGTGCTAACTCATCACGCCGGGTCACTTACTACCCTCATAAGTTCTCGACCTGTGGTCGTAAGAATCCAGACTCTGTCCAATTCGGTCACAAGCCCAAGCTTTACTAAGTGTATATGATTGAACGTTTTACGCTCATTAAAGAGCCCTAATGTTGTCCGCGATGCCAATGCTTTAAGCACCTTGATAGTAAGTGAAGTAGATTCATCCTGTTGAGCTATCTTTAGAAGTAAAACCGCGTCACGTGAAGTTAACCTCGAAAGTAGTTTTGCTATTTCCGGATGGACCCCTCCATCAAGAAATTCGTTTGCCAAAAGATTTGCCCACAAACCTCTGATTGTAATGTCAGTTTGATTATCAGTATTCTCAAGCGCTTCATAAACAACACTGGGCTTGACTATAACATCAGGGCCTGGCCCAACTGGAAGTTCCTGGATTTTTTTGTAAACTTCTTCCAGACATTTTGCGGCAATGATCTTCTGTTCGTCTTCTAGTTTCAAGAACCGTAGCTCTATTAAGCGCCCAATGCCTTCCGTTGTGGCAGTTAACGGATAGATCAGCTTCTCAAACGTAGTGCACGCTGTGCGCGCGAGCTGCCCCCAAGCTTCTTTCGGAATTGACTTAACAATGTTTGTAGAAACATCCATTACTTATTCCTCCTTGGTAGCGAAATATACCCTTTGTCTACCCGCCGTAATTATACAAATTTCATGTTCAAATCTCACCGGAATTTCTTGATAATTTTACGCTGAACTACAAACAGCGGGACCCAGTTCAATCTACACCAGTCCGTGGACTCATTGTAATTGCGATAATGCAAGCTCATAGGGATATCGATTAAGCTCGTCAACTGGGTAGCTGACTGCTCCCAGAAAGCTGTCCTTGCGTTTCCATCTATCGGCTATCAAGAACCGACATGGAAACCCCGCTCTCAACCAGAAGTGGCCGTTGCGATCACGGCTCGGCTACGGTCACTTAGTGAGCCGATGTGTCTTGGAACTGACCAAATAGAGTCTCCGCCGCGCGGTCGAGCCGCTCGAACTCGTCTTCTCGGTAGTGCTCCCAATTGGCCTCTTTGAACAAGCGCGCTTCAACCAGAACATAAGACTGAGAATCCCGTTCCAGAACACGCATGATCGACTGGGCGTGAAACCAAGCCATCGGGGCCCTCAGAACTGCCTCCATCTGTTGTGACCAGTCGGGAATGGTATTGAAGCGAGGGTGCTCACTGAGGCGGGCAAAGCCGCGCCATAGGGAAAAAGCCTCGTCGTTCTGAGGACGGTCGGCTTGTACGTCAAACCGCTGAATCCAACGATGGAGCAACCCTTCCAGGATGGGTTGAATATCGGGGGTGTCGATGCATCTAGCCAAGATGCACAGTCCTTCAAAGAAATCGTCTCCGCCAACTGAGAGAAAACGGGTTAAGACGGGGATGAGGCGGCCATCGATCTCCAGCTGAGCCGACAGAACATGGGCCTTTTGGCAGAGAGCTGGCATCAACGTTTCCTCCGCCTCTGCCAGCACGGAGTAGAAGTGCGCATCGTCGCCCTGGGCCGCCAAGCACGCAAGAAAGTCGGATGCATAGGTTTCGCCTAGTGGCCCCTCAAGCTGCTTCATGTGCCACGGAATTGCAAGGCCGAACCGATTGGCCGCAGCAATGGCTAGGCGTAGACGATCCTGCAAGGATGGTCCGCCTTGAAAAGTGGTTCGGCGTTGGCTGACCTGATGGCCTTCCTTGGTAAATGCGACGGCAGGAGCAAAGACTGTTTCGCCCCGTTCCGGATCCTTTGCCGGATCGGCCAAGCCGATGAGGGTTTCGCATTCATCAACTATCAGTGGCTCAAGGACTAACGGCCCATCGGGCAAAGGATGTGCCGCGCCACCGGACAGCAGGCGAACAGCCGCCTGGTATGTCAGCGGCGAAATGACTGACGGCGGAGTTGATGTAGGGACTGCTGCCGGCATTGACCCTGCATTCAGCACTGGTGACGTGGCGAGCTGGTTGAGAAGCTCGTTCACCACTCTATCATCGGCCCACGTCGTACCCATTACGAGGGCTTGCAGCTTTTGCCCCAGCGCTGGACCGCGCTCCGGGAATTTAGAACGCTCCAACAGGGCCCGCAATGCCATCCAAACGTGACTGGCCGCCGCCAGATGCACGTCGAGCCGATCCAAGCGCCCACATAGGCGGAGTGACCGCAATACCGCTGCTTGCAGCAGTGGGGCGTGCAAAGAGTTGAGTAATTGATCCAACCTGGCACTGTCTAGATCGCCTCCGCAGACAAGCACGTCATATAACCAACCGGCAGCATCCGTGCTGGATGGCAGATCGGTAGGGTCAAGGGTGCGTTGCCAAGAACCTTCGAAGTAGGGTTCGAAGCAACTGACGAAACCGGCGCGGTCGCCCCTATAAAACTGCCTTAAACCCCATGCAGCCTGGGGAAGGATGGTCGTCATTGCGTCGTGAGCTAGGAGGCTCCGATGATGATCTTGAGTGAAGGGAGACCGCTCCGCCATCACCGAGGACTCGATACGCACAAGCGCTGCCTCGTAGGGCAATCTGCCCGCAGCGGCGATCGCAGCCCTCCGTACCGACCATAACTGGTGGGGATCAGTCGCAATCGAAACGAGCCGATCCGCGGCGCTCAAATCCCTGGTGCGATGCGCCAGGACGCACCACCACAGGTCTGCCGCGGGTGTGCCGATGTGTGCAGCCAAGTCGGCTGTTGAACCGGCACCGGAGGCGAGGATCGTGGTCGCGAGCATGGTTTGAACTTCCAAAGCCTCCTCTTGGCCATAGCGCTCAATGAGTCGTGGCAATGCTGCGCGATCTCGCCGACGGGCAAGGGTGATGGCCGCGCTGAGACGGACATGTGGATTGCCGTGGGCTAGCGCCTGAAGAAGTGCGGCCGTGACATTGGGCCCAGGTGCCTGTCCCTGCCGCACAATGATAGAAGGAAGTCCGGTCCACCCTATGTCGTCTTCAGACGCCAACGCTTCCTCCAGCACAGGGATAGCTTCGGTGAAGGGCGTCACACTGGCTATGATGCGAAAGACAGCCCTCCAACGCGGCCAGTCAGAAGAATCCATGGCCTGAAGGCGGTCAAGTAAGCCATCTAATCGGGAGCCCGACCAGGCCAGGCTAATCAGCGCTTGTGCTCTGAATTGGAATTCCGCCGTGGCGTCCAGCACTCGCTCCTCATAGTGGCGCCAGTCGACAAGGGCTGGAACTATCGCGGTGACAAGGTTCGCGAGCGTGCCAGCGCCATCGGCGCGGCCGCGGAGAGCTTCGCACAAATTCAGTATCTTCGGCTCACCTAGGTAGACCAGGATCCTGATGGCATTAACAAGCGCATCGCTGTCCAAAGCCTGAGCTTGCAATACCGCCACGCACGGACCTCGCAAGGCCTTACGCACGCGCCAGATCAAGCCACCCAAAGGTCCAAACAACGGACTGCGGGTACGGATCATGTCGGCTTGAGGCACTTCCGGTATTGCCGCCAGCAGGTCAGCGACATCCTCTACGGTGTTGACCTTTAAATAGAGCGTGGGCCAGCCGTCGCCACGCCCTGCTTCGATTAATTGCGGATGAGTCCAGAGGTAGTGGAGCGCGTGTCGTAGTGCGGCCCCGTTGGCATACAGCAGGAGTCCTAAGAAAGGCTTCTGGATCTCCTCAGGCTGACGATCAAGAAGGGCTAGCGCAGTGGGGCCGATCGTGCCCCTTTGGCGGCGCGCCGCGATTGACAGCCAAGACAAAGCCTGCGCTCCCGCCTTTGGATTGGGGGTGCTCTGGATCATAAATTGGATCAAATCGCCCAGACACGATGGCTCCGCCGCGAGGATTGCCTCAAGGATGGGCCGCGCCCATTCGGGGTCCGCAAATATGCGCTCAGGCTGTGCGCGGACTAGGTCGTTGAGCGCTTTAGATGAATCCTTCAGCTCATTGAAAATATCAGCCAGCAGGTAGGCACCTTCGACCTGTCTCGGACCAGCGATGACGGAGGCAACCTCATTCGCGGACACTAGACCATGGCGAGCTATATAGGGCCAGAGAGCCGTCCAGCTCTCTCCCGCGAGGAAAGCCTCCCGTGCGTGGGCTCGGGCCTCTTGGCTCCGTCCGGCCTGTTCCAAGTGAAGGATAACAGCGCCTATCTGGCCCTTATCTCGATACCAGGCTGCCAAGGCACTATGAGCATCCCGTTGCATCTGCGGGGCGATCAGCTCCTCAAGGCCGACACGCACCGTTTCGTGCATTTCGAAGGTTTCGCCATCATGTCGGCGTAGCAAGCCTAGGTCCAAGAGCTCGCGGATTGCTTGGCCGACATTGTCGCTTGGAAAGACGCCTTTGGCCGCAACACGGCTGAATGGCAGTGCAAAGCAGGTAAGTTTTTCAGCAGCAGCGCGTGCCCTATCTGTCACTCGGTTAAAGCGGGTTCGCTCCGCAGTGGCCAGCCGTTCCTCTGCAGGGCATGCCGCAAGAGCGGCCATTTCGTCCGTTGTTTGAACTCGAGAGAGGGCCTGTGCCAAGCTTACGTTGAGGCCAGCCGCGCGACCCGCAGTAATCTGTTGGTAGACGCTCCAGAGTTTGGCCCGATCTGGCTCGGCATGACGCCGTCCGACCAAAGTGACGAATTCCTCAAAACTCAGCCCTGGGGTATCGCAACTGCGCACGCCAAGCTGTGCCTGCTCCAGACCGGTGAATTCCCGAAACACACGCTCCTGCCCGAAAACAATGAGGCGCAGGCCGTTGGAAGGCTGGGCGCGAATGAAGGCAGCAAGATCACGTGCAAAGCCTGGCGGCTCGCTTCCCTCTACGAGGTCCAGTAGGAGAAGGCATTCGCTGGATATCTCGGAAAAGACCTTAGCCAAGGCTGCCAGGATACCCTCATCCGCCAGACCGGGTTGGACCGCCACAGCGAATGGTTCTGGCACGCTCTTGCGTCGGAGATGGAAGGCGACCCCTACCAGGCAATCCCGCAGGCTAATGTTTGCGCGCACTTCGGCATAAAGGGCAACACGGTTCGGATGGATTAGTCGTGATCGTTCGAGGATCTCGGCGGCCAATCGGGTTTTGCCAGAGCCGGAAATACCGACCACCTCGACAGCTGCTCCCTCCCATGCATCGGCTAGATCCGCAGCCAGAGCAGGCCGCCATACGTGATCGTCCTCCAGGGGCGGCGGCTCCTTGACGGGAACCATTTGTGGCCAGACGCAGCGCAGCTCTCTCTCGAATTCTTCGAGGTCAAACGATCGCGCAGGCTGTTTGGCGATGTCGTTGATGAAGCCGCGCAAATTGCGGAACAACGTGTGTTCAATGACCGGCCGCTTCAGACCATAGCGCTGCTCCAAGCGTTGCATGACCCGTTCTGCCACGTCGATTTCAGTCCCATTTGCGTCAAGGATCTGGATCCGGCAGAGGACGCCCGGCAAGAGAGCATGCAGTAGCCCCACCTCTTGAGCGTAGCGTTGCGCGAATACCGCGCCTGCAGAGCTATGGAGCTGCCCGAACGCATTAGCGGCTGTGACCAGGGCGGTTTGAGCCTCGGCCGGATCGGTCGGTAATGATTTGGGCGCAAACCATCGCGAGGCTGCTTTAGCTACGGCTGATCCGGCTGGAAGCAGTAATTGCGCCTCTTTGCGCGCAAGTCCGTGAATTACGGTCCAGTATGCATCTGGGGTCTTGGCAGGCCCCTCGGGACCGGCGTCAAAGAGCCCTCGGCCCATCGCATCGACTTCGTCACCGAGCACCCAGACCTGTTCATGATCGTTGCCCGTGAGGCGAGCTATTGCGTCCGGCAGGAGCTCGCGAACAATGTCCGTCAGGCTCCAGGGCGATGGATTAGGGCGGGCTTGGACGTCTTCGGTGGGCTTCTTGACCTGCACAAAGCGGCTGCAGCCAACTCCAGCGTCGGTCCACCGCAGATCAAGATCATCCTCACCCTCAGGACGAACGGAAGCACTTAGCCCATGAAGCTCGAAATGGTCCAATAGCAGGTCCAGGATCACCGTGGCCTGGTAGTCGAAACCGCGTATTGCGCTAATCCCACCTGACATTCGCCTGTCTTGCCTCTAAATCAAATCGATAACGAAAGGTCCGAGTCACACCATAGGGCCAGAAACGAACTACTGCGCTGGAGTGGTTATTGATAGGCTTTATCCTTTTTACCCTCCATTGCCACCCTGAAATATGAGGTCTCCAAGTACGCGTACCAGTCCTTGTCCGATTGGCCAGCCCGTCGGATCCACTCTCTACCATTCTTGAACACGTGACCTTGCGCCAGGTAATAAGCAGGTCGCAGCTCCATTGTTGCCACCTTGTCATCGATGCGGTATCTGTTATACCTGCTGTCCAACTGATCGGGGGCAACAAAGTAAAGGACTACGATGTGCCCCAGCGATGAAAGAGACAGCAACCGGAAGAACGTGCCAAAGTCCGGATAATGGGTCTGGATAACCTCAATGATCACCGACTCGTGGCCTACCCTGGGGAAGAAGACCGTGGTGTCTCTCCCCGCAATGTCCGGCTCAATGTAGGAGCCTCCATCGAATGCCACGCGGCATTCGCTTTCGGTAAACCAGCGGTAACGCGCAGGCTCCTCAAGGAGGAAGATCACCTGCTCCTCGTAGTTCGCCCCTTCGCCGCTAGCACGTGGAGTTTCGTCGTCAAAGACTTTGGTAATGATCTTCAGCTTATTTTCCTGAAGCGTCCCCCTCAGCCAGGAAACCACCTTTTTGTGCGTCGGGTCGTTCTCCGTCGTTCCAACTCTGGTCCTGAAGCTCGCGTCACCCAGGCGCCGAAAGTGGGGCCTGTTCTTATTACGCACAGGAACAACGAGAGCACCGTCCTCATTCGCTAACGGCTCGGCCTTCATCTGTGGGTATACACGCCCGTCTAAAATCTGGGCCTCGGAATACGGACGGCGGGAATAGAGACCAGTAACAGTCGGCATGAGTTCATCTTTCTGATCAATGGTCACGTAGACTACCCTTGGTTGGAGAGGCCGCCAGTCTCGGCCTCTAGATTGCTACGCATTCAATATTTAAAGGCCCAAGCCATGTGCCACTATAGTGGTGGAACTCAAACAGACTTGTCTTGAAATCTTGGCGGCTCTATCGAAGTTTACGAGGGGCTGGAATGTGGTATCGGCCAAGTAGGCCACGATCACAGAGCCTAGTTTGTGCGGGCTGGGTACAGGATCCTTGGACGCGTCAATGCCATCATGTATCACCCGTCCGTTAACACACGAGCCGTAGGTTTTTACTCTAGCACAAAGTCATTAAATCCTGCTCAGACCAAACCACACGCATAGCGGCCGTGCGCTGCGGCGCAAGCTATCGTCTGTTTAGGTAAATGGGCGGCCGACCTACCGAGCAATAGACGCATATCCGTCAAACCTTGCGTATTTCAATGAGAAATGGCTGTATCCTTGCCTGAAAATAGACATCAACGTGCCTGGAAAACTTGATGCAATCTGAACAACCAATGATCCACAACGTACCACTCCCCCTTCATGACGAACTGGCACTGGGTCTTCTGGGTCGCTTTGCCCGACTCAATGGCTTGTCATCTATCACCTGGGCAACCAAATCTCTGAAGTCAGGCCAACCCGATGGGAAAAACACCCCGCTGTTGTGGCTGATTGCAGATGTGTGTGGACAGGATCGGTCAGTATTTTCTGCCAACCATTCGATGCTACCGGCCATGTCCCCAATATCAATACACGCCGACAGCGCGCAGGTTGCTGACGGTACCTATCGCCGTATACATCAACGAGGAATGCGCCTCCCAACAGGCCAACTGCGTTGGTGCCAAGCGTGTTCCGATATGGACGTTGAAGAACGTGGTTTCAGCCATTGGCGGCGCCAGCACCAGATCATGGGAGTAGATTGGTGCGTTGAACACCACCTTCCGCTGATCAGCACCTCTACTGACTCTGCCATCTATACGCCGGGACATCCGGCCACACACAGCTCTTTGTGCACAACACAAGCAAACACTGAAGAAGAGATGCACAACCCGGCGTTGCAACGCATGCTGCAGATAATGTTCAGGTGGCTACATCGACCGAATCCCATACGCCTCGCAGCATGGGTGGAGGTAGTAAGCGAACGATGCCGAAATGCAGACTTGCGAATGGGCGAAATTGGTAAGCGGCCGGTCGCCAGTGATCTGATCCAGGAAGCATTTCCAGCAAGTTGGCTTGCCCGCCACCTTCCCGAGATCGCGAGCAAGGAACCTAGGTCATTCGTACGCAAGGTTGATGGCGCGTACATCGATAAGCATGTTGCCTATCCGGCCCTGGCCTGCGCAACAATCTTGGCTGTTTTGTTTGATACGGCAGAATATGCTTTGGATGCCTTGGAGGTAGCCGACAGCAGACTTGCTACCCCGCGCCCGACCGGCAACGTATCAGACGAGGCCTTGACGGCGTTTCTTGCCGGCCTTGGTTTACATGAGGCCTGCGAGAAATTCGGAGCCAATATTGAGAGCGTCGAGGCTGCGTTGCGTCTAAGCCTTCAACAACAACTCCAGCTAGTCGATACGCCGGTCGCTCTGGCGTAAGCTACCTCATTCAATACGGCGCAGTTAGTGATATCTTGCTGGGTCCAAGCAGCCAGTCAGCTTTCCCGTAAAGGTAAGAATGAATGCCAAGGCTTTAATGGTCAGTGGCCATCGTTCAGGAGAATGAATGGCTTTCTCGATTCTGGGGATAGATCGCTTGAGAGCATCTAATGTCCAAGCCTGTAGAGTGGCGTTGTGATTGGCCAGCTGTTTTAAAGCGGCGGCCATGCGTTCGTCAGCATTCTCAATACGCTTGGCAGCGTGGTTACCAGCAACACGTTTGGGTAATGAGCGAGCACAGGCATTCAGCCAGTCACGATCATTCCGGTAGAGCCAGGCATAGGCTGCTGGCTGCAAACGCCTGAGTGCCTTGAGTCCCATATAGGCATGTAAACCTGCGATCTGCTCCCACGCATGGCGAGCAGCACTGCGGCGTTGCTCATGCTTCACCGCGTGCCAGTGATCCTGTAAACCGGGTGCTGTCCGAAGTATCCGGGTCACAGTGACGACGGAAACGTCAAACTCCAGAGCTACCGCTTCTTTCTCTGCCCCGCTGCGTAACTCGATCACCATCTGTTCCCACATTGATGGAGACACCTTTTTGGGGCGACGCGACGGCTCAATCGCCTGGCGGCTTGCCCAAACTGCCATGGTGGCGTAGCTGACTCCGGCCTGCTTGGCCGCAGCTGACAGGCTGATACTCCCTCTATTTGCTTGAAGTAAAACCTGTTGCTGCTCGCTTGGCCCATGACGGATCGTCACTGCCCCAGCCTCTGATCTATCTACCGGCGCAGTGACAGCGTATACGTCGTCATACGCCCTTTGAAAATCAGCCAAATCATCAAACCAAGTCGCGATCCAGAGCAGATAGCGTAGGGGGTGAGTCAAAGCACGCCCTGACAGTAAGCGCAGGAGTTGATTCCGCAATAGCACCGGGTCTGACTGGTGATTGAGCTCCGGCAAACAGGCCATCTCCATCGCCATTTGTGCCAGGACGGGCTCAACCATTGACCAACGGATGCGGCCTGCTGGATGCGCCATGCCCCGCGAGCGCAGGCGGTCCCTGACCGTTTGGCTAATCCGCGCTGGATCATCAAACTGACCAGGAACGCAATCGAGCAGCGCTGTGCTCAACGTCCCCAACTGGAATAGCCATGCTGCCTGACCAGAGTTCAGCCCCTCCAAGCATGAGATCGGCGCACAACAGGCCTGTGTTGGCAGCCCCCATGAAAACCTTGCGACCTGATCCAGCTTGAGCGGTGACACCTGCAACGGTTCGTGATGCCGTGGGCACAACCAGACGCCAGGCAACTGGTGACTCCGTCGCCAGTATGCCCATCCATGCAGGGTCAAATCCTCGGTGATACATGATACACAGGCCTTCAGCGGATGTGCGGCTCCCAAGCCGCTGGTGAGCAACCCAAGCCGATACTTGAGGTGTCCGATCCCCTCGCCACACAACGCCTGTTCGGCCTGCCGTCCCAGAATCTCCGGTCGGAACGGTAGGTAGAACGGCAATAAAGTACGTTGCTGGATAATTTCTGAAGCGGTTCCGAGAGCGCCCTTCGTTCGGGCAGCAAGTATCCCCACCCGTGCCGGGAAATCATGGGCCGCTCCCGTCTGGTGATGGCCGAAGAGCTGCAAGCAGGTTTTTCGGTCCAGCCCATTGGCAGCGAGTCGGTGGTAGCGGCTGCACCAACTGAACAAAGTTTCATTCGGCAACGGCTCTAGCCAAACGGAAAAGCCCGCAAGTTCAGCTTGGCTTGCCATCACCGCTCTCCAGATGAACACGAGGCTGCTCTGTGGAGGGGTGGGGGTGCTTCGAAACATCGCGCAACACCTGCGCCCCCTGTAGCAAAGATTGCGCAGTGACCGGGGGGCGCTTTGGCATCCTCGTGACCGAGGCAGTTGTCCGCTCTCCCGGGGGCTGGTCAGCAGCATGACGTAAGTCACGCAACGTTGCCTTTGCTCCCGCACTGATTGCGCTTTCAATCAATGCGGACGAAGGATCAAAGGACGGCAAAAGCCGTTGTGACTGCTGTGATGCCGCTGGTTTAGCTGTCCTCGCGCCACCAAGCGTGGAAACTTCAGTGAACGGACATACCAGATCAGGGCGCTTTTCAGCCATCAGACTAGAAACGGCCAAAGCGGCCAAATCTTCGACATCCTTGCGGTAGATGCTGTAAGCACGGCTGCAATAGGCCAGTTTGACCTCCTCCAGAGTCACGACGTGCTTGCCTTGTACCCTGGCTTCCCGATAGGCCTGGCGCAGCAGTATCCGCAAAGACCTGTACAAACCTGCTGTATAGCGATGCAGCTCCTGAGCGTGCTGGACTGCATCAATCATGAAGGTACCTGGCGACACAGCTAGATATTCCCTAATTGCATCTATCCAGCACAGGTCATTAGCGGCTGGAGGATGCAACATCAATGGCTCCTCCACAAAGAAACGGTTTGTTTCCTCTTGCGGCCGTAGCATGAGCTTCCTGATCAAAGAGTAGTTGGCCACATATACCAACGGTGCCCCTAGGTTTGCCAATGTCATTATGAGCTGCGCAGTCTTTGTACTGGCTGAACTGCTTTGCGTGAAAAACTGCATCTCATCGGCTAGCAAGGTACTAGTGGTCGTGGCCATGAACCAATCGCGTACATGGGCCATGAGAGCGTCCTTTCCCTTCACCGTCTGCCCAAGCAATGCGAACGGATTACCCATTCCTTTGAGAATTTCTAGCACGGCAGTCTGCCCATTGATCTTCTCGCTACGCACGGGATAGATCATCAAGCGCTGCCCATCAGTCCGAAATTCAGGCGTAGGTTGCACCTGGCAGATACGTTCAAACGCCTGGACCATAGACGATTTACTAACCCCGGCCAGCCCAGTTAGACAACGGACTGTTTGAGGGGCACTCATGCTCTGGATATAAGAGCAACGTTGCCGGTTGTAGTCATTCAACGTTGGGTAGTTGGACCTGGCAAAGCCACGAGCCTGATCGAGCAGTTCGTGCAGAAGCTTCACGTGCTGTGGTCCCGGTACGAAGACTTTTTCCCAAGCTTGATCCAGCTTTTTGCAAGCTTCAACAATTGATAAATGCTCCAGGTTCAGGACCGGAACAACGGGTAGGTATGCAGCACGACAAATAGACTCGTCAGTATCAAACCGGTCGAACCAGCCTAGCCATTCACATTGTTTGTGGATCTCAGTCATTTCCGACCTCCAGCTGCCCGCAGGTAGCCCATGAGTTCTTGACGCTCCTTCACCGAAATCGCTTTGGAGCGTCGCGAACGACCCGGTTTGAGGGTGGCTTGCTCAAAGGTCTGACCGGTATGTGCTTCAAACACCTCTTCGTACTCAGACCGGGCCGCAAGTCGGTGTGTTTTGAGCTCCAGTTTCGCGTCCTGCCTAATTTGCTGCAGCTGTTCAATCTCCAGCACAGAGATGTAGAGCTGCTCCTGGCCATCGCGGATGCTGAGCATGGCATCGACTTGAACCAGTTCGGTACCGAGATCCACCCACAAGTGACGCACACAGGCACTCATCATGTAGCCTTGAAGCGTGTAACGGCCCAAGTCATGGGCTTTTTGCAGAGCACCCGAGTGTTTCAGTGCGTCCGAATCGAAGCGCGCATCCTTGAAATACACCGCATCATCCCGAACAGTGAGTTCAATGGGATCGAGGAACGCCCTGATGGCCTCCTCGAATCGCTTGTTGATTGCGTGATTTCTCCCTTTACGATCCAGGTAGTTCCACAAGGTTGCCGGCGTCGGAATTATCTGGTCTTTGAGAGCTTCGTTATTAAGCCGGGCCGTCACATCAGTGCTGTGGTTATCGGCCACTGCACGCAGAATTTCCTGCGCAGCCAACTCGGGAATGGTAAGTCGCGTTTCCTTATACTGTGGCTTGCCCTCCTGCTTGACCTGCTTGGGGTGCAGCGTCTCTACCGAAGCCTTGGATTGCCCTGAATAGCTCGGTGCAATTTCCTTGATGACAGGCATGAACGCCGCATCAGCCGGATCTGCCTTTGCCGTGCTGCCAGGCCCGCGGTCATTGATGACATGAGGAGAAATACCGATGCTGGGCCAATCGTGTGGCTTGAGTTCAATCCCGAACAGGCTGGCGAATTTGACCTTATCGATGGCGGCACAGAACAGGGCCATGCGATACGCCGAAGCCAGCTCTGAACCGACTGAGAAGCCAATACCGACAATCATCCCCGAGGCCAAGCAGCGAATACGGACCACCCATAACGCAGGCAAGTGACTGCCAGGCAGATAGCCGACAGCAACCTGATCGCAACAGTAGGCATCCTGCTCGGTTCGCTCCATCAGATTGCCCACACTTTCGGCAAAACGTCCCTGAGAGTGTGTCAGTCGATTGCGCACCCGGGCGTGACCATACTTGTAGACCTGCCGCACCTCCAACGGAAATGCCTGAGCCACCCGATAAGCAAACTGCCCTTCCGAAGGAAACGGTCGACCAGCAGGATGAACGAAGCACTTCCGGCCTGACGGATCGGTTTGCGAGACGCAGCCGAATCTCGAGGTGAGTGTTCGGCGGTAGATTCGACTCATGTGCTGCCCCGGCCCTGCAAACCGGCGATAGCCGTCCAAAATGCGATCGATCATCTCCGGATCATTGGTCCCATAACCGTGATGGGCTCCGTGAATACGCGATGGCCGGCCTAGTTTGCGCTCGCGTCCCATGCGGTCCCAGCGACCAATGCAATGTACGGCGTAATGCAATGCCCAACGGCTGAAGCCAAAGCAGACGTAAGCGTAGAACGCTATTCGCAGCCGTGTTTCATTCTGGATTGGACGGCAAGCTCGGGCGTGGGTGTTAATCACAGTGTCCGGAGACTCTGCCGCCAGTACCTGATCAAGGTTCTGCACCAGAGGCCAAAGGTGCTTCAATGTCCGGTCAATCCGATCCTCATGGCTTTTCTTGCGTCCTAGCCGAGAAAGGGCGTAAGGCCTCAGCTCATCGACGGACATACCGCTGAACCACGGCGGCAGTTCATCCTGTAGCTCACAGGAAACGATCAAGCCATCATCCAGCCCTTGCTCGAACCGATGGCGCGAAAGATAGTGCATCACAGGTCTGAAAGCATCGGGTGAGCCCGAAGCCATCGCGGCCGCAGAGCCAAGTTTCTCATTGCTACTTGAGGATGGGCCCTGGGTTTTGGCTTTGTGTTTGATGGACTTGCGCCTGAACTCCAGCAACAGAACGCGTTGTCGAACGGGATCGCTGCGCAGCAGGTGGTAAACCACATCCTTGCAAAGCACATCAAATCCCTCGGGAGCGCACAATTGGGTTCCAGTTTGCATGCTGCCTCCTCACAAGGGCTGTCGCGCAAACCACGCGGAAAAGACCTGTAGGGGATCCCTGCGCTGTGGCTTAAGCGCTCTGTCAATGAAGATGACCTCGTCCATCAGCTCGGCACACACATCGCGCCGCCAGAGCGCCCGGGCAAAGCTGGCCTTGGCAAGATCCAATGAAAGGTCGTGGCGGTGCATCACAGACAGCAGCACATCCAGCGGCTTTTGCCCGGTCTGGATGCTTGACTGTAGACGTTCACAAATTTCGGCGTAAAGCCCTGCATCCATTTCGGCGGCACGATGCTGGACCAGCAAAAGATTACGTAGGTTTTGGATTAGCGACTCTGGAAGGTCACGATCCACAATCCGGACTGTTGGAATCCAAGCATCGGCGTAGTAGCGCTCTTCAATGGCGTGGCGACTGCGAACAGCATTGATCTCCGCCTGGGGATTTCTGGCTGGCTTAGTACCCAATAAACGGCGTTGGAATTCATCCATCGAGCTCTTGATGGTCCAATTGACGCAATACGGCCCATACTGATCCATCAGAAACAGCAGGAAGTCGCCAATGAACGGCACAGGAACCGGAATGCGCCCAGAGCCATCCGGGTGATCAACTTGGATCCACAGGTGGCGCCCGATCATATCGAGTCGGTCGCACACATTGATCGTGCCGCGCAGCGGAGCCAACTCCATTCCAACCGCCAACGGGTGCCCACTTAGCGGATGGAGCCGGGATTCAGTGGCCAATATACGCTGCTCCTGCAGTTCGAACAGTCCAGGATGGAACAGCGCCAGGATTAGCGCTTTTTCTTCGACAGATGACAGTACGTGGCAATAGCGCCCCAACTGTTCGGACCAGACCTGGGCACAGCGGCTACGTGCGGGAGCTTCTTCTCGAGTGGCACGAATAGCAGGGTCATAGTTTCGACCCCACTGAGGAGGATCCTGGCGGCGCAAGACTTCCTTGAGGCGCGCCAGGCTTAGGTGCATGGGCTTGGCCATGGGCCATCCTTTCCTGCCAGCAAAGCTGGCATGAGAAATCAACAGGAAAAGGAAAGCCCTTGACTCGCCCTAATGAGACGAGTACATTGAATTTACGGTAAGAAATCCGTGGGCTTTCCCTCGGTACAAAACGCCATTGAGTTCGCACCTCAATGGCGTTTTTGTTTTAGCGGCTTACATAGCATCCTCCTTGCTGAGCGGATTCTCGGTCAGCTCCATCAGTTACGAAGACCTGTTCGGTCTCGGTCAAAATCACCTGCTTGCCAGGGCGACTGTTCGTTTGTGACTCAGCCACATGGCTACATCTCGAGTCAGGGCAAAGCTCCCCCTGCGATGTTCGATCTTGAAGGTGGGGACGGGGACCGCTCCTCGTGCAAGAGCCTGCTGAAACGATGCGGCAGACGGATAGCCCAGCTCCTTGATCAGGGCCTTCGAGTTCAAGACAGCCCCGTATTTATCCGACAAGCGTTGCACCAGTTCTTCGGCAACACTTTGAACATCCGTCGAATCTAGCGCTAAATTGTTCATGTCATGCCCCGTAGGGTTATTTGCTTAATGGTAGGGTTTCGAACCGTAATTGCCTAGATGAGACGTTTTGAGGCAGCCAACCTCACACAAACAAACATAAATCATTGATTAATATATTGAAAAAATGAAAACATCGGGTTTCGCATCAACAGATCGGAGGTTTCGCAACATCCCCCCAAAGAAAGTTGCGGAGAAGTTCGCAACTGTCTTCTGGTACTACGAGCTGCAAAGGCAGCTGAACCTCAATACTCCCGCGGATGTGCAGCGTGCCATCGAAGAAGTGGGAGATAGGGGTGTAGTCGGAGTTCGACGCCGCTGGCGAGATTACAAAAGCGGACACCACAAACCTGTGACCTCCGTGGTGGAACTGGCCGAACAACAGGTACCAGGGTCAAAGGCGATTTTGCAGTCCCCACTCTGGAGCGCAATGCGATTGGACAAGTCGGCAATTAAAGTTGCCCAACAACTGCTTGGAAAGACAACGAAAGAGGGGGATGAACTGCTCGAGTGGCTCTTAGATCGTCAACAAACTAGCAAAGTCGATCGATGGTTACGAAAACGCTGCATGGCGATGGTATTCCATGCCACCCTTGAAAGCCTAGCCGTTTTGACCGTATGTATGCGCCTTGCAAGAAGCAAGGGGATGCCACACTGGACGCTGACGTTCTACCACTTTGCTACGGATAGCCTGATGATTTTGGGCAGCTGGTTTTACCAGCACGGAATCGCGCAGGCTAGCGCCGAGTACTATGAGAAAGTCCTTCTACCCACTTGTTACGGTAAAAATGCCTCATGGCTTTTTAGCTCGCGTGACTACTTTTACATTGTCAGGGCAATGGCTAGGGAAGCATTAAACGTGCAAGAACAGGCAGGGCGTAATTTGACACATAACGAAATAGTTTCTGCAATGCTCAAGCTGCTCGACGAGTAACCAGTTCAGGTGGCCCTCACCTCAGCACACATACTCCAACTAAAAGACCGCCTCTCGGCCAAAGCAGTCCTTCTCCTGCTTGCTAGGCAACGGCTGGTTTACACAGAATTTCGGACACGCTCGTCACCCAGGCGGCCGGCCCTGTAGATGAAGTGCGGAAAGTCGGACACGAGGTGTCCCTGGATACCCAGATTGAGGACTAGGACTGCTATAGTTACGTAAAAATACGTAATGAGCTCGCTATGGATACTCCTCCTCTTAGCAAAAGCCTGCAGACTGGTATCTTGCTACAAATCATTCAGTTCCAGCAGCAGATTATCAAGCTAGGGCCTGATTTTACCGCTGTCATGACAGAGGCTGCACAAGGTGCGCAGCAGTTGACCGCTTCTGATGGAGCCGTCATCGAAATCATCGAAGATGACGAACTGGTTTACCGTGCAGCCAGTACATCCTCCATCGGCTTGCTTGGAACACGAATTGGCCTCGAAGGCAGCCTGTCCGGAGCCTGTATCAAATCGGGCCACTCTTTGGTCTGTTCTGACACCGAGCAGGATACTCGGGTCGATCGGGAAGCCACGCGTCGTGTCGGAGTGTGCTCAATGATTGTCAGCCCACTCATTTTTGATGGTGCCTGTGTCGGCGTGTTGAAAGTGTTCTCACAAAAAAGACACGCCTTTGATGCACACGATACGACCATTGTGGACATCATCTCATCGACGATTAGTGCCTCCATGTTCCAGGCTGCCAAAACAGAGTCAAGTAGACTCTTCCACATTGCCACGCACGATTTCCTGACCGGTGTCGCCAATCGTTCATTGCTGCATGACAGATTGAAATTGCGCATCAACCAGGCCGCAAGGGATGGAGAACCGTTTGCCATCATCATGGTTGATATGGACAAACTGAAGCTGATTAATGACCGGTACGGGCACCGGTTCGGCGATCGTGCCATCCAGGTGCTGGCCCAGCGCCTTAGCCAATATGCCAGAACGTCAGATACCGTGGCCCGTATTGGTGGCGATGAATTTGCCATCCTTCTCCACCAGATACAGGATGAGGAAAGCGTCAAACAGGTCTGCCAAAGACTGATTGATGCCCTTGTGGTCAGCAGCGAAATCGAAGGTACCGCACTCAACATACAAGCCAGCATGGGTTATGCCATCTTTCCTGACAACGGGAAGGATATCGAGACGCTGATGGAGCATGCTGACAAGTCGATGTATGCCAACAAACGCTCACGGATGGGCACTGGTGATGACGGCTGGTTCAATGACTATCCGGTTATCTAGCGCTTGAGCATATGCCAGAAAATCTGCCATGAATCGCCCTGGCTCGTATAGACGAATCAGCGGCTGCATTCCAAGTAAGCACTGCCGAACCTGGATCTCACATGCAACAGGCAGCGTCGGCCGACCTGCCGCCGACTAGGAGACGACTCCAGCAGGTCGTCGGCCAAAGCGGTCATCTGCTGCTGTTTGGAATGTGGTCGGTCATCGGTAGAAACCGGTCACTGAGCACTTCGTACTATCCAACGTACGGTTTTATTGTGTCCGAAACCATGTAGGACAACTGTGCAATGCCATGCTATTGTCTGCAAAAAATCCCGATGCCCTTGCCATGAATACGCGCCTTAACCGCCCTGCCGGCACCCCGCTCTGGTTACAAATCGATGCCACGCTGAGTCAGGAAATCCTGTCGCGCACCCTGACTGGCCGACTCCCCAACGAGCAGGCACTGGCAGAGCGCTTCGGGGTCAACCGGCATACCGTGCGGCAGGCCATCCAGAACCTGCAAGACAAGGGGCTGGTGCGCATCGAGCGCGGGCGCGGCACCTTTGTCCAGGAAGAAATCATCGCCTACCGGCTGGGCAAGAGCAGCCGTTTCTCCCACAGCCTGTCCGCCCAGCATCTGGTCAGCGATGTCGATATCCAGTCCTGCCATTTCGAACCGGCCACGGCTTCAGTTGCCGAGCTGCTGCAGGTGGATACCGGCAGCCAGGTGCTGCGGGTGGAGTCGCTGGATCTGGCCGATGGCAAGGTGGTGAGCGTGTGTACCCAGTATTTCCCCTTGCCGCGTTTCGACGGCTTCATTGATATCTACCGCAACAGCAAAAGTACCAGCGAAGCCTTTGCCAGCAAGGGCATCACCGCCTTCCAGCGCGTCCTCAGCCGTATCAGTGCCCGGCTGCCGCGACCGGAAGTCGCCGCCGCCCTGCAGCAGGGCAAGCAGCAACCCATCCTGTACGTGGAAAGTGTTTACGCCGACCCGGACGGCCAGCCCATCGAATACGGCATCACCCGCTTTGGTGGTGACACCGTCCAGGTCGAAGTAACACCGGACAGCCTGTAAGCCTTGCCATCCCCTTCTGCCGGGCATGTGGCTTTTTTGCTCTCAAAGACATCTAGACGTCTAGATGTAAACAGGCTGTAATGTTGCCTGCGTAAAGTACGCTGCGTCCACCAACCCGATGCAAGGCTATCAACATGCAGGCTTATCGCTCCCTTATTGCCGCCGCCCTCGCGCTGGCCAGCTGTACCGTGTTTGCCGAGACCACACTGACCGTTTACACCGCGCTGGAGGCCGACCAGTTGCAGGCCTATCAGCAAAAGTTCGAGCAGGAAAACCCGGACGTGAAACTGCGCTGGGTGCGTGACTCCACCGGCATCATCACCGCCAAGCTGCTGGCAGAAAAAGCCCGCCCGCAGGCGGATGTGGTGATGGGCGTGGCCGCCTCCTCGCTGCTGTTGCTGCAAAAAGAAGGCATGTTGCAGCCTTATGCACCGAAAAACGTGCAAAAACTGTCGCGCCAGTATGTTGATTCTGCCGCCACCCCGTCATGGGTGGGCATGGACGTGTGGGGCGCAGCCATTTGCTTCAACACCGTGGAAGCCGCCAAGCAAGGCCTGGCCAAACCCGAAAGCTGGAAAGACCTGCTCAAGCCGCAGTACAAGGGCAAGATTGTCATGCCCAACCCGGCCTCCAGCGGCACCGGTTATTTCGATGTCACCGCCTGGCTCACCCTGTTTGGCGAAAAACAGGGCTGGTCGTATATGGACAAGCTGCACCAGAACATTGCCCAGTACACCCACTCCGGCTCCAAGCCTTGCAAGCAGGCTGCCGCCGGCGAATTCCCCATCGGCATTTCCTTTGAATACCGTGCGGCCAAGCTGAAAGAAGGCGGCGCACCGATTGACGTGATTTTCCCCAAGGAAGGCCTGGGCTGGGACCTGGAAGCCACCGCCATCATGAAGGGCAGCAAGAACCTGGCTGCGGCGCGCAAGCTGGCGGACTGGTCGGCCTCGCAATCCGCCAACGAGCTGTATGAAAAGAACTTCGCCATCGTGGCCATGCCCGGCATTGCCAAACCCAGCCCGCTGATTCCTGCCGATTATGAAAAACGGCTGGTGAAGCAGGACCTGCACTGGT
Organism: Aquitalea sp.; assembly: GCF_030150775.1. Taxonomy (NCBI): domain Bacteria; kingdom Pseudomonadati; phylum Pseudomonadota; class Betaproteobacteria; order Neisseriales; family Chromobacteriaceae; genus Aquitalea; species Aquitalea sp. The sequence goes on along the minus strand of NZ_JASLFG010000056.1, from coordinate 105,513 downwards.
CCGCCCAGAACCGCGAACGCATTCTGGCTGAGTGGACCAAGCGCTACGACGCCAAATCCGAAGCGAAATAAGCCCATCGGTCCCGCGCGCAGCCGTGCCGGGACCCGCCAGCCCTGCCCTTGTGCTGCGGGGCTGGCCTGCAAACGGAGTCTGTCTGTGATGTATCCCGCTTTCCAGACACTGGATGAAGTGTTCGACCTGCTCTCCCGCCGCGGTCATGCCCTGTATGGCGGCGAAGCCGTCAGCCAGCTGGAGCATGCCTTGCAAAGCGCACTGGCTGCCGAACAGTCCGGTGCCGATGCCAGCCTGATCACCGCTGCCTTGTTGCATGACATCGGCCATATCGTGTGCGAACAAGGCGATGACGATGTGGCCAATGGCGTGGACGACCACCATGAGGCTGTCGCCGTGCAGCTGCTGTCCACCCTGTTTGGTGATGATGTCTGTCTGCCCATTGCCCTGCATGTTGCCGCCAAGCGTTACCTGTGCCACAGCGAAGCGGGCTATCTGGACAGCCTGTCCAGCGCCTCGCGCCTGTCGCTGGCCTTGCAGGGCGGGCCGATGTCCGCGGCCGAAGCCGGGCGCTTCATGCGCCGTCCGCACGCTGCGGCTGCCCTGGCGCTGCGGCGGCATGACGACGTAGCCAAGATTCCGGCACAGGCCACCCCGCCCTTGCAGCATTACCGGCTGATTGCAGCCCAAGCCCTGAAAGCACAGCCATGAAGCCTGATCCTGCCTTCCTGCTCCAGCAGGGCAGCACCGCGGACGCCGCCGCCCGGCCCTATCTGCAACTGCGCGGCATCAGCAAGCGCTTTGGCAGCCACACCGTGCTGAACCAGCTGGACCTGAACGTCAACAAGGGCGAGTTCGTCTGCCTGCTGGGCCCGTCCGGCTGTGGCAAAACCACCTTGTTGCGCCAGATTGCCGGGCTGGACCTGCCCGACACCGGTCAGGTCATCATGGGCGAACGTGATATCACCCTGCTGCCACCGGCCAGGCGCGACTACGGCATCGTGTTCCAGTCCTATGCGCTGTTTCCCAATCTGGATGTCGCCGCCAATATCGCCTACGGCCTGACCGGCCGGCGCGAGGACAAACAGCGGCGGGTGAGCGAGTTGCTGGCCCTGATCGGCCTGGACGGCATTGCCAGTAAGTATCCGTTCCAACTGTCCGGCGGCCAGCAGCAACGAGTGGCGCTGGCACGCGCGCTGGCCACTTCGCCCTCGCTGCTGTTGCTGGATGAACCGCTGTCGGCACTGGATGCCCGGGTACGCGAGCATCTGCGCCGGGAAATCCGCAGTCTGCAACAAAAACTGGGCATCACCACCATCATGGTGACGCACGACCAGGAAGAAGCGCTCACCATGGCCGATCGCGTGGTGGTGATGAATGCAGGCTGCATCGAACAATGCGGCAGCCCGCTGGAGGTGTACCGCAACCCGGCCACCCGCTTTGTCGCCAGCTTTGTCGGCCAGGGCAACTTCCTGCCCGCCCGTGCGCTGGGCACAGACCAGATCCGGCTGGGCGAACAGCTGCTGCAACTGCCGCATCCCCACTTGCGCGGGGACGGACAGGCGCTGGATGTGTTCATCCGCCCGGAAGACATCGTGCTGCATGCGCAATGGCCGGCCACCGCCGATACCGTGCTGGCAGATGTCGGCAAAACCGAATTGCTTGGTGCAATCTACCGCCTGCATCTGCAGGTGCCCGCCTGGGGCGGGGCCAGTATCCAGGCCGATCTCAGCCACAGCCAGCTGGAACAGCTGGATGCCAGCCCGCAACGCAGGCTGGCCGTATCGCTCAAGCTGGCACGCTGCCAGTTGTTTGATGCCAGCGGGGAGCACGCATGCCTATCCTGAGACGTTCCCGCCGCCTGGCCGCCAGCGTGGATGAAACATTGGCCGGACTGCTGCAGTGGCTGTTGCTGGCGGTGCTGGTAGTGGCGGTACTGCTGCCGCTGGCGGCGATACTGGGCAAGGCCCTGACCGATGCCGACGGGCAATTTGCCGGCTTCATGCAAATCAGCAAGACGCTGTCACAGCCCGGGCTGCTGCGTGCCATGAATGGCAGCCTGCAAGTGGCGGTGCTGAGCACCCTGCTGGTGGTACCGCTGGCCTATGGCTATGCCGCTGCGCTGTGCCGGGTGCAGCTGCCCATGCGCGGGCTGTTCCGCCTGCTGGCGCTGCTGCCCTTGCTGGCACCGTCCTTGCTGCCCGGCATTTCACTAGTTTACCTGTTCGGCAATCAGGGCTTGCTGAAAGAATGGCTGCCCGGCGGCAGCATCTACGGGCTGACCGGCATTGTGCTGGGCGAGGCCTTTTACACCTTCCCGCATGCGCTGATGATTCTGCTCACCGCGCTTTCGGTGGGCGATGCCCGGCTGTATGAAGCCGCTGGCACACTGGGCGCAGGCCGGGTGCGACAGTTCCTGACCATTACCCTGCCCGGCAGCCGTTACGGCGTGATATCGGCTGCGCTGCTGGTGTTCACCCTCACCGTCACCGACTTCGGTGTGCCCAAAATCATTGGCGGCGCCTTCCCGGTGCTGGCGGTAGAGGCGTACAAGCAGGTGATCGGCCAGCAGAACTTTGCCCAGGGTGCGGTCATCGGCTTGCTGCTGCTGTTGCCGGCTGTTCTCTCTTTTGTGCTGGACCAAGGCCTGCAACGGCGACAACAAGCGCAACTGTCGGCCAAATCCCAACCGCTGCAAGCCTTGCGCGGCTGGCCTGCGCGGCTGCTGGCACTGGGCTTTTGCAGCCTGATCGGGGCTGGCCTGCTGCTGATGATGGGCACCGCCATTGCCGCAGCCTTCATCCGGCAATGGCCCTACCAGATGACATTCACCCTGGCGCACTTCAACTTCGACCAGGTTGATGGCGGCGGCTGGCTGGCATTCGGCAACAGCCTGCGCATGGCGCTGGCCACTGCGGTACTGGGCAGCAGCCTGGTGTTTCTGAGTGCATGGAGCAGCTGCAAGTTGCGCAGCGCCAGACTGGGCGGCAGCTTGCTGCATGCAATTGCCATGCTGCCGATGGCGGTGCCGGGCCTGGTGCTGGGGCTGGGTTACATCTTTTTCTTCAATAGTGATGCCAACCCCTTGCATGGCTTGTACGGCAGCATGGCCATTCTGGTGCTGTGCACGGTGGCGCATTACACCACCACCGCGCACATGACGGCACGCACCGCGCTGACGCAGCTGGACCCGGACTTCGAACCGGTTGCCGCCTCGCTCAAGGTGCCGCTGTGGCTGACGCTGTGGCGTGTCACCGTGCCAGCCTGCCTGCCTGCCATTCTGGAAATTGCCCGCTACTTCTTTGTTTCGGCCATGACCACGGTATCGGCCGTCATCTTCCTGTATACCCCGGATACCGTACTGGCTGCCGTGGCGGTGCTGAACATGGATGATGCCGGCGACACCGCAGCCGCCGCCGCCATGGCCACCCTGATCGTGGCCAGTGCCGCCGTGGTCTGCCTGCTGTTTGCCCTGCTGTCCCATGCCTTGCTGCGGCAGCACCAGCGCTGGCGCCAAGCGGCACCACGCTGATTCTCTTGCACCGGGCCTTGCCCGGTTTATCTGACCTCCGAAAGACATCTAGATCACTGGAACAACCATGCGTGAACCCATCTTGCTGACCCCCGGCCCGCTCACCACCAGCCTGGCCACCAAAACCGCCATGCTCAAGGACTGGGGCTCCTGGGACCATGACTTCAACGCCCTCACCGCCAGCGTATGCAGCGACCTGCTGGCCATCGCCCACGGCACCGCCGAACATGTTTGCGTTCCGCTGCAAGGCTCCGGCACTTATGCGGTGGAAGCGGCCATTGCCAATCTGCTGCCGCGCGACGGCAAGCTGCTGGTCCTCATCAACGGTGCCTACGGCAAGCGCATGGCGCTGATTGCCCACACCCTGGGCCGCACATTCAGCGTGTATGAAACCGAGGATGATCAAGTACCGGAACCGGCAACGGTGGCCCGGCTGCTGCAAGAAGACCCGGCCATCACCCATGTCGGCCTGATTCACTGCGAAACCAGTACCGGCATCCTCAACCCGCTGAGTGAAATTGCCGCCATCGTGCACGCGGCGGGACGCAAGTTGATTGTGGATGCCATGTCCAGCTTTGGCGCGCTGGATATCAATATTGGCCAGCTGCCTGCCGAAGCGGTGATTGCCAGCAGCAACAAATGCCTGGAAGGCGTGCCCGGCATGGGCTTTGTCATCATGCGGCGTGACAGCCTGCTGGCCAGCCGCGGCAACAGCCACTCGCTGGCGCTGGACCTGCTGGCGCAATACGAATACATGCAATCCACCGGCCAGTGGCGCTTCACCCCGCCCACCCATGTGGTGGCCGCCTTGCGCATGGCACTGGACCAATACCTGGCCGAAGGCGGCCAGCCGGCACGCCTGACCCGTTACCAGCACAATGCAGCCGTTCTGCAAAACAAGCTGCAACAGGCAGGCTTGCAACTGTTTCTACCCACTGCACTGCAAGCCCCCATCATCCTGACCTTCCGCGCGCCCGCTCATCCGGACTATCGCTTCGGTCAGCTGTACGAAGCCGTGCGCAACAAGGGCTTCGTGCTCTACCCCGGCAAGCTCACCAGCCAGGAAACTTTCCGCGTCGGTTGCATCGGCGCCATCGATCAGGCCGAACTGGAACAAGCCTGCCACGCCATCATCACCACCATCCGCGAACTCGGCTGGACCGCACAAGGAAATTGAACATGCAAGGCTATCAACATCTGGAAGCTGTGATTTTCGACTGGGCCGGTACCGTGGTGGACTTCGGCTCCTTCGCCCCCACCCAGGTACTGATCGACGTATTCGCTGCCCAGGGCATTGCGGTAAGCATGGCTGAAGCACGCATCCCCATGGGCTTGGCCAAGTGGGACCACATCAAGGCGCTCGGTCAGCTACCGGACGTGGCCGCCCGCTGGCAGGCGCGCTTTGGCAGCCCCATGCAGGATGCGGATGTCGACCGGCTGTATCAGCAGTTCATGCCCTTACAGGTGGAACGGGTGGGCGAATATTCGGCACCGATTCCGGGTGCCATCGACACCATCAATCAGTTGCGGGCCCGTGGTTTGAAGATTGGCAGCTGCTCCGGCTATCCGCGTGTGGTGATGGACCGCCTGCTGCCGCTGGCCGCTGCTGCAGGCTATGCGCCGGACCACACCGTGGCCACCGATGACCTGCCGGCAGGTGGCCGTCCGGGGCCGTGGATGGCGCTGGCTAATGTGCTGGCGCTGGCGCTGAAGGATGTGCGGCATTGCGTCAAGGTGGACGATACGGTCCCCGGCATTGCCGAAGGCCTGAGTGCCGGCATGTGGACCGTGGGGCTGTCCGCCAGCGGCAATGCGGTTGGCCTGACAACGGAAGAATGGCTGGCACTTACGCCGCAACAGCAGGACAGCCACCGCCAGCCGGCCGCCAGCCAGCTCACGGCGGCAGGTGCGCATTATGTGGTGGATACCATTACCCAGCTACCGATGGTGCTGGAGCTGATCGACGCCAGAATTGCCAAGGGTGAGCACCCATGAGCCAGCTTCCCTACTGGCTGGCCGAAGTACTGGCCGCCGAGCGAAGCCCGCCACGGCCCGCGCTACAGGGCAGGCAGCGTGCCGATGTCTGTATTGTCGGCGGCGGATTCACCGGCCTGTGGACGGCCATTCTGTGCAAGCAGGCTAGACCGGACTGGCAGGTGGTGGTGCTGGAAAAGGCCCGCTGCGGCAGCGGTGCCTCCGGTCGCAACGGTGGCTGCATGCTGACCTGGTCCACCAAGTACCCGTCGCTGCGCCGCTGGTTTGGTGACAGTGAAGCCAGCCGTCTGGTGCAAGCATCCGAACAGGCCGTGGCCGACATCGCCAGTTTTTGCCAACAACACGCGATTGACGCCGACATCCGGCTGGGTGGTGCCGTGTATGCGGCCAGCAACCCGGCGCAAATCGGCCGGCTGGCCCCGGTACTGTCCATGCTGCAAGAACACGGGCTGAATACCTGGACCGCCCTGTCCCCGGCCCAAACCCGCGCGCTCAGTGGTTCTGCCCTGCTGCAGGACGGCTACCACAGCGCGCCGGCCGGCAGCCTGCAACCGGGCAAGCTGGTGCGGGGACTGCTGCGCGTGGCCAGCGAAATGGGCGTTCAGGTTCATGAACACAGCGCCATGACCCATCTGCAGGAAGACCGGCAGGTCATTCTTCATACCGCGCAGGGTCAGGTAGAAGCCAGCCAGGCCGTGCTGGCGCTCAACGCCGACATGCCCGGACAATTTTCCGCCTTTGCCAACAGCATCCTGCTGGTTTCGTCCGACATGATTATCACCGACGCCCGCCCCGGGGAAATCAGCACACTGGGGCTGGAGCGCGGCCAGGCGGTATGCGACCTGCGCACCTTCGTCCACTACTGGCGCAGCACACCGGACGGACGGCTGATGCTGGGCAAGGGCGGCAACCACATTGCCTTTGGCAACCGCATGCAGGCCTGCTTCGACCAGCCCAGCCGCCATGCCGCGGCCTTGCAGCACACCATGGGACGGCTCTTCCCCAGCCTGGCCACCGCACCGGTAGTGCAAAGCTGGACCGGCGCGTCAGATCGCTCTGCCACCGGTTTTCCCTTTTTTGGCCGGCTCCCCGGCCATCAGCGGGTGCTGTACGGGCTGGGCTATTCCGGCAACGGGGTGGTGCAATCCCATCTGGGCGGACGCATCCTGTCCTCGCTGCTGCTGGGTCAGTGCAATGCCTGGACCGACAGCGGCCTAGTGCGCGGCCCACTGGCGCACTTCCCACTCGAACCCCTGCGCTGGTGCGGTGCCATATTGGTACGCAATGCCATTCGCCGCATGGAACTGGCCGAAGACCAACACCGCAAACCGCACTGGCTGGACACCAGGCTGGCCTCCTGTGCCGGCATGGCTGGTAAAACCGACCATGCCCGGCCATTGCCATCACGTCGTTAAGCATCGATCATCCGTATCACCGGTGACGACACTGCGCTAGGCAGGCGGCACCGGAGGTGCAGTGATTGACACATTTGTCAGCGCAGGCTCTTCTGGAGATGGTGCTGGTTTTGACAGGGTTGCGTGCTGAGTGCATCAATATGTGATGTGCGAATGGCAGTTATGATGATGAAAACTGCCATTTACCCTTCTGTGTACGAGTGCTAGGTTTGACCGGCCAACTGACGATTCGTCACCCTAGTTGGCAGCAGTTCGGCTAAAGCTGTCTTTTTACAGGTGAGTGGGGACAGTCTGGCTTACACGAAATTCTGGACATGCCTGGACCAATGCGGGCCGATATAGTGTTTACTCTCCAAAAAAGCGGACTGTATTTCGTCCTGCATTCTTGGCCTGATACATTGCGTGGTCAGCATGACGAATCAACTGATCAGCATCTACACCATGATCCGGGTAGAGTGCGCCACCGATACTGGAAGATATCCTGATATCCTGCTGTTCAATACTGAATGATTTTTTCAGCGCCTTGCCGATCTTCTCGGCAACTCGTCGGGCATCCTCGATATTGCCGGCACCAGGCAAAATGGCAACAAATTCGTCCCCGCCGAGACGGGCAATGGTATCGCTTTCCCGTACACAAGCCTGCATGCGGGCTGCCACCTGCTTCAATAACTGATCACCAACTGCATGGCCATGGGTGTCATTGACGGGTTTAAAGTGATCCAGATCGATAAACAGCAGCGCAAAATGGCCATGTTGATGGCGGGACTGTGTCAGTACCTGTGACAACCGTTCCGTGAACAGCACGCGATTGGGCAGGTCGGTCAGCAAGTCATGGTGGGCCAGATGATGGATCTGCGCTTCCGCCGCCATTTTGGCTGAAATATCCGTAAATACGGCCAAGCGCTTCTGTACCTTGCCCTCGTCATCCCAGATGCTGTTAATGCTTAAAGACAAGGGAATGGCCTCCCCATTCTTGTGCCGGATCCAGTACTCACCTTGCCAGTCACCTGTGGCTAGCAGCCTCTGCCACAGCCCCTGGATGAAATCCAGCGAAAGCCTTTCTGCACGCAGTATGCTGATTTCATGACCGATCACCTCGGCGGCGGCATACCCGGTAATGCTTTCAAAAGCCGGGTTGACTGCCTCGATCAGATTGTCTTTCCCGGAGACGACAATACCGTCACTACTGTGCAGATAAACCAAGCTGGACAATTGCTGCTGCTTGCTGCTGCGCTCATGTTGAATGGCAATGCTTAGCAAATTGGCCGCCTGTTGCTGGAGGAGCATATCTGGCAGCGCCGGGCCCGCTTGCGGCCGGCGGCAGGATACCAGCACCCCTTCCAGGGTGGATTCCCCGGCAACAATAGGTTCGGACCAGCACAGACCCAGCCCCATGGAGTCAAGCAGTTCCACCAATTTGCCGTAGTAGGCTCTATTGCCAATAGGCTGCTCGGTGAGCATGCCGCCCTCCAGAGCAAGTCCTCCGCGCAGCTCTGCGTGGGTGGCGACGTGTACCCAGTCTAGCGGCAACAAGCGCTCATGCTCAGCCAGCATGCTGGCCTCGTGGCTAAAGACCAGAAAGCCCAATTCGTCATTCTCAGCTTCCAGGCTATCAATGATATTGCCCAGGACATCATGCAAGCTGCCGCCCCGAGCCAGCATTTCCATCACCGCATTGCGCCGGGCATCCTCTGCCAGTTGGCGTTTCAGCCCATCGATATCACTGTGGGTACCTATCATGCGTAGGGGTTGGCCATCCTCGCTGCGGCTGACCAGCAGGCCGCGCGCCAATAACCATTTCCAGCGTCCCTCTGGGGTGAGCGTACGAAACTCATAGCTGTAGACCGGCGTTCTGCCCGTCAGATACAGCTCCAATGCCAGCTGGCGCGGAGCCTGGTCTCGCGGGTGCTGCCGCTCCACCCACTGCTCGACATGTGTCCACTGCGCATCTTGGCCATCAAACCCCAATACCGTCATTTCCTGGCGGGAGAGATACATTTCACCGGTTTGCAAATTCCAGTCCCATACCCCATCGCCCGCACCTTCGAGCGCAAATTTCCAGCGCTCCTCGCTATCGCGCAACGTGGCTTCGGCCTGACGCCGCTCCGTAATATCCTCCACGATGGACCAGATGTATTTTTCGCCATTGCGCCCCTTTAGCAGCAGGCCGTTCAGACTGATAGGCACCAGATTGCCATCTTTGCGCAAGTACTCCTTCTCGTAAGGCCCATAGCGACCGCTTTGCTGCAGCATGGTCAGCTGTGCCTGCTCATCCGTTTCATAACGTTTGGGGGTCAACGCCCAGTAATCCAGCGTTTTAAGTTCATCCGCTGAATAACCACAGATATGCATGAAGGCTTCGTTGAAGTCGATGAAGCGTCCCTGCATATCAGTAAGGGCAATACCCAAGGGAGATAGTTGATACAGTCCGTGTAGCTTTTCGCTGCTTTCCGATAGCTCGGCAATTTTCTCCTCTACTTGCGCTTCTACGCGTGCGGTATAGCCAGTTCCTAGCATGAGAAAGGCACCCAGCAGGCTGGTTCCGAGCATGCCGGCAACCAGCACCAGCGTGCTTTGCCAGCCCCGGTGCTGCTTCAGGTAGCCTGCACTGGGCACGGTCTCCAGCAACAACACGCGCTGCCCCACCTGTAGGCGATGCTGCCAGGCTACCGGACCCTGCCCAGACGTATTGTCATATACCACCTGCTGCACGGCACTATCCGTCAGGCGTAACCTTAGCTGGGCCCGGTCATCGGCAGTAAGCAGCTTGTTCAGAAAATCATCGGTCTTGAAGACAACCAGCACCACGCCCTGGCCGGCATGTGATGAATCCACAGTTTCCAGCAACAAAAAGCCAAAGCTATGGGGCGTTTGCACCAGATGCAGCGGGGGGGTTGCCACACTGCGATTACTCCTGATTGCCTGCGTAATTGCAGCTGCCCGGTCAGGGGTAGACAGGATATCAAAGCCAAATGCGGCCTGATTGCCCGCCAATGGTTCCACGTAGCTAATCGGGTAATGCACAGGCCTGCTAGCGGCCGGTATCAGAACATTGTTCCGATTACGCTCACGTATCAGGAAACCGGGAATGCGTGCCTGCTGCCGGGCCTCAAACCCGGCACGCTCTGCGGTGCTGACACGCGGTGCCCACTCGATGCTCTGTATCATCGGAAAGCGTATCAGCGCCCGTAAGGTAAATTGGTGGAACTCTTCAGCACTCACCTGATCATCACCTGCGAACAGACCTCTAGTCTGCTCCAGCAGTGACTCCTGTTCATCCAGCCGTGCCTGCATGGTGTCGGCTAGGCGCTGGGATTGCAGGCTTAGCGCGGTCAGTGATTCTTTCTCTTCCCAGCGACTAACATTCACATACAGGGCTACGAGCATGCTGAAGGCAAACAGCATGGGAATAGCAACCATTCCCAAACGCTTACGCCACAATGGGCGTGGTAGGCCAGCCACCACCATGGTCAGGGGGAAAAATACCAGTAAACCCAGCGTATCGCCCACCCACCAGATGAACCAGCTGGTCCAGCAACCGCCAGTGGGCAGCAGCCCTAACAACTGCAACCCGCTTATCGACAGCGTGGCACTGAGCAGACAGATAAGCGGTGACAGCAGTTGGAAGCACAACACGTCACGCAGATTGTCAAAAGCAGCAGGATAGCCCACAGCACGCCGCAATAAGCGCCCTCCGATCATGGCCTGCAGCAGTGAAGAGAGCGCAATTAGCAGGGCGGCACTGCAATCGGACATGGTCAGTTGGCTGAAACTACCGTGCGATATCCAGAGATTGAGGATAAGGGAACCCAGCAGGATGCCGGGCGCGGCATGCGCTCCGCTGATGAAAACAGCAGCAACGGCAATTCCGGCGGGCGGGAAAATGGCTGAGGCATAGCCTGGGGGAATAGCCAGCAGCAAGCTGAGCTTGCCGAGGGCGATGTAGGCAATTCCGATCAGAAACGTGATTTTGAGCCACGGCTGCATACGGTCCTGCCAAATAGTGTCGAATTGCATAAGGTCTAAGCCTGACAAGCAGGCCCTAGAATAACAATACAAGCGTCATATGCATACCTGCCATGTTTTCAGCTCAGTACTATGCGTCTTTATCTATCCTCGCTGGCTTCATTGCTGACCTTGTGGCGCAGACATGTTGTATTGCGTCGTACATTGTGTCATGCCGTGATTGCAAGGGCATGCTGTCGGTTGGTTTCAGTGCATGCGGGCCCACGCTGGCCATCGTTGCTACGCAATGCTCCCTAAAACAGGGCTGTAAAGCCTCCGTAGCGTTATGTAGCTGGACTTGCTTTTCGGGGACGACTAGTCAGGAATTCCAAGCCAGTCCACCAATATTTTCCCCTTTACGGGGAGAGCACTTTGGCCGCCTGAATAGCGCTAGAGTCAACTCATTTCACTTAACTTATCAGCATAGAAATCTATCCTCTATAGTGAAGAATGAGTATCTGGAGAAATGATAGATGGAAGACGACTCCGTTAAAAATGTTATTAACGCTCAATTTAAAATAGAGAGCGACATGAGTCGTGCTGATCAGCGCATGAGCTATTTTATATCATCATTTTTGCTATTCCAGATTCTACTTTTTCTTTCATTCTCAGTGCCAGACATTGAATCATCCTCGCATCTCGAACAGACATCAGATATTAATCAACTCAATCATGATATACGTGCTTTTCAAATATATGCTCGCACTCAGGTTGGCAATATCAGAATTGCCTTGTATGAAGGATCCGTGAAGATTGATTATTCAAACATTTACAGAATGATTGACAAATTCAAAATAACCATTGAAAACAGATCACCAAGAAAATACCTAAATAATATTGAAACAATAAATGCAAAATTAGACAGAATGATATCTCTAATTAAAGAGGCTCAAAATTTACAGAAGAAACAGATCAGGGATCAAAATGTTGGCTATGCAATTGAGCTTTCCTTGGGAGGTGTGATCAATGACTTGGATAGTTTGGTAGATTTAAATACAGAAGAGATGCTTTCATTGCCAGGCTTCAAAGTGGAAAATTATGTCCAACTTCAAAGTAATGCATGGCACGTTTCACAAGCCATTCTGACAAATCTCATGGCAGATAATCTAAGGGCACGCTATGGATCCAGCCTCAGTGAAACCGAGGAAAGCGATTTGTCATACATGAATAGCATTGCCCATTTTCAACTAATACAAGCAAGAAAAAATGGTAAAGTAATTGATGATACTGAGACCGACACTGCGATCAAGGCTCTCATCAATCAGTTCAATAATCTTGAAGAAAATAATGCATCCAAAAAATTCAATAAAACATGGGACTATAAACGCAATGCAATACTGGGCGCAGATAGCTTGGCATATAAATTCAATAATATCATCACCAGCGTAATTGATAGAGAGTCTGATGACTGGAGGGATTATTTCTCAAAATCCGCAATCATAAAATTCTCATTAGGTATCGCAGTCATTCTTGGAGAGTATATCTTCCTCTCTATTTACAAGAACAAGATATCAAGGCCGTTAAGACTATCAACCGAAGTATTAAACAGCATCACTGAAAGCATTATCCTAAAGAAAAACAATGAGACAATATACACTAATGTCGAGGCAAGGAAATTCATTGCCCATCACAAGTTGTATGCCAACGAAATTGATCCTGAGCATTTCGAAAGTGTCCACAGCGATCTGATTGAAAATGCCAGCAAGATAGATGGTGAATATTACTCTATCAAACAAAGGCCATTTTCCTACGCTGAAGAGGGTGATTGCTCGTTAATGGTTATCAACAACGAATCCGATTTAATAGAAATTGAAGCTGATATAAAATTCAAACAAAAAATTACCGATCTTGTTAATGACATACAGAAGATGGTAATCAATAGATCATACGAAAGCGAAGTGTGCAATCACTTTGTCAAGTCGGTGACCAATGTGTTGAATGCAACCGCCGTTGCACTTGCGGTAAATGATAGCAGCCTGCCAAGTAATAGGGCTTATTATATTTATCAAAACAATCCTGAAAAAATGGATTTTACGGCTAAAATGGCTAGTTTGGATTCTAGTAAACTCATTACGGAGCTTTTTTTGGAAGCTGAAGGATGGGTAGCCATTCCTATTAGTGCATGGGAAGAAAATTATTGCTTGTTTGCATATAAAGATGCCGATGCGGTGTTGGCTTCAAAATCAATTACCTTCATTACATCTATCTTGTCACTGATTCGCTCATACTTCACCGAGGAAAGCCGTCGTCTTGATGTTGAGAGAATGCTAAAGAATAGCCTAATTCTCGAGCAAGCTGTTCTGATGAATTGCCCTGTCGGTATTATGGTTCTTGGGCGAGACCTAGCTGTAAAACGAACTAATCATTTCATTGAGTGCCTTTTTGAAATAGAAAATATGGGGCGCGATCAGAGTAGTCTGGCCGAACTGGTTAAAAATACGATGCTGCGCATGGAAATTCTATCCATGATTAATAATGGCAGTAATAAAGGTACAATTGAGTTCCGATTCGACGACTTTGGCCGTCATTATGATCTGGAAATTTCTTCACACCGGATTGGAACCGACCTCGAGAGTGATGAGTTTCTTATTTTGATTCTCGATATAACCGAGAGGAAGAAGATTGAAAATGCACTTATTGAGCAAAAAATAAAGGCTGAAGAAGCAAGTGACGCCAAGTCTTCTTTTGTGGCAACCATCAGCCATGAAATCAGAACCCCCATGAATGGCATTCTCGGCATGCTTGAGCTGGTCAAGGAGTCCATGCTTGATGCGCATCAACGAGATTTGATTGACACGATTCACGAATCATCACTGACATTGATGCGGCTAATTAATGATATTCTGGATTTCTCAAAAATAGAATCAGGTAAAATGGAAATTTACCCTGTTACGACAGATGTAAGAGCGCTGGTATATCAGATTATTGCATTGTATCGAAAAGCGGCGCATGAAAAAAACATTGAATTAATTTTTCACATTGATTCGGAGTTGGCAAAGTATTTGCGTGTTGATCCGTTAAGAGTTCGTCAAATATTGCAAAATTTTATCAGTAATGCTATTAAATTTACGGAAAAAGGATCTGTTACGCTTAATGTGACAGTAATAAATATTGCAAGTGGCGTGCAATCCTTACTCTTTAGCGTCAAAGATTCCGGAATCGGCATCTCCGAAGAAAATATAAGCAAGCTTTTTACTCCGTTTACCCAGGCGGACTCTAGTACAACCAGAAAGTTTGGAGGCACAGGACTAGGGTTGGCGATATGTAAAAAATTGAGTGAAATGATGGGGGGTAGTGTTAGTCTTGAAAGCACAGAGGGTGTTGGTACAACTGCATTATTTAAATTACAGTGTGATGTGGCCACATCTGTTGATGAAACCAAGACGGCGGTAGTTGAAGATGTTGATATCATCTGGGATGGTGTGCCACTACTAGTTGCGGAAGATAATCCGACCAATCGAAAGTTAATTGGCATGCAATTGAAAAAAATAGGTATCAATTTTGTCATGACAGAAGATGGAAATGAGGCATTTTCTGTTTGGAGAGCTCATAAAAATCCAGTAGTGCTAACAGACTGTCATATGCCGAATATGGATGGGTATCAACTAGCCACCGTAATCAGAAACCATGAAAACGAAACCATGGTTGATATAGATAAAAGAACGATAATTATTGCCTGTACAGCCAATGCATCTAGCGACGAAGTGGAGAAAATAAAAAGCTATGGCATGGATGATATTATTACCAAGCCAATAGCTATTTCTGAACTAAAGGGGATGATGGCAAAGTGGAAATTTAATGCAGGCGAATCACCCCGGCCTCTCTAGACACTTGTGAACCTGATTTACTCCTCACTCAATAAGCTTCTGCACCAGTTCGGAGACGTTCATTAGGCGACTTCTAACGTATGAGTTAACCGGAGCGCCGGAGTATGTCCAGTTGAACAATGGGTTAATTTGAGGATCAGACCGGCGCCAGTGGAACGTACGCTGCAGGCACTTCGTAGGCAATGGAATCGCCGCTTCGAACAATGCCAGATTGGACGACCACACCCATCACACCGGCTTTACGTACAAGCGAACCGTCATCTCGTTTATCGAGGACATTTGCAAGCAAGCCCGGCATGAAATTTTCAATTTGGGCGCAAGGATTGCGCAAGCCCGTGACGCACACAACAGCTGTTTCGCCAATGCGAAGAAGAGTACCCGCGGAAAGTTGCAGCAACGGAACCCCCATTGTAGTGATGTTCTCGCCCATGTCGCCAGGCAGCACATGCAGGCCGGAATTTGCTAACTCGTTCAGCAATTCCTCGTGAATGAGATGCACCTGCCTGAGATTCGGCTGCGATGGATCTTTGGCTACTCTAGACCGATGCTGCACCGTTTCTCCAAAATGCGCATCACCCTCAACCCCGAATCCTTCGACTAGACGAATTTCGCCAACATCGTCCTTCGAAAACTCATGGACTGGGCTCTTGTGCACAGCGACTACGGATGCGTTCATAGTGTTAGCAACCTCACATGAAATATAAACCTGAGCAGGTGTATATTAAATCAATCAATGCGTATAACTCAGATGTGCACCTGCATTTTCCCTTTAAATTTCAAGAAAATGGGCTTGTGCTGACTGTGGAATACACAATCAAACGGAACTGCTGGCAATCTCCTCTTCCGGCCTCTCCATCAGTTGTCAATGGGCGGACATTAACCGGCCAAGGGCGTTGTCACAGCACCGCAGCGTTCGTAGTTGCTCCAGTGCACAATGCCGGAGCGGTGTCAGCCCTGGTTGCTGCCATGCGCGACCTCATGCTTCAGTTTCGTAAAGCAGACCGTAGCTCCCGCTCATTTGCTTTATCCGCGCGAAGCCGAGTTCCCCCAAATGCATACCGGCGATCAAAAGCCCCTCGGAACTAACCAGGTCCAGAAGCCGTGATCGGGTGGTGGCTGCCAGGGAAGGATCCTGATCGAATGCAATCGATACGTCTGGCCGTTCAATCTGGATGTGAGGAAAATGAACAATATCTCCCCAGACAAGCACGCCCTGATCATGAGATTCGAGAATATATCCGGAGTGCCCATCGGTGTGTCCCGGTAGCGGCATAGCCCTGATACTGGGTAGAACTTCGCCGCCATCAAAAGTACGGAGCTTGTCGCGGTAGCCGTCGAATACTTGACGCGCTATCAGGAAGTTACCGCGCGCACGCTCGCTGGAGCGGCTTAGATTTCCATCATCCTGCCAAAATTCGACCTCTCGCTGATGAGCAACAAGTTCCGCATTCGGAAAGGTAATGTGTCCGGCGGTGTCCACGAGTCCTCCAACGTGGTCGGGATGCGCATGCGTAAGCAGGATTGTGTCGATCTCTGAGGGTTCGACGCCTGCCAGCGATAAATTGGTCCTCAGGTGCCCACCCCATTGCTTGATGCCTCCAGCCCCACCGTCAATGAGAATTGTGCGACCCGCGCCGCGTACCACGTAGCAGTTGATGTGCACGGCGGAAGGCTCCTTCTGCCCTGCATCGCTTTGCATTCTGGAGGCCTCTGATGAGTCGATATTCGAGAGGAAGTCCAGGCTCGCGGTGAGGTAGCCGTCGCTGATTGCGGTAATCGTGCAATCACCGACTCGCTGACTTGGAAAGGTAAAGATGGACACAATTTTTCTCCAGAAGACTTCCTAATTACGGGCGTGAATGTCCAATGCGGAATACCCAAAACAACGGATGCGCGCCGTGAGACCAGTGTGGCGTGCGATGGTGCCGTCTAGTGCCGCCATAAACTGCTGCATTAATGAGGGTGTGCGAAACGACTCAAGGCGATATTGGATTTCCGCAAAGACAGGATGTCCGTACCCACGCCGAACGGCGACATGGATGACATGAACGTTTTCCAGCGCAGCACCAAGGATGCGGGTACACAGCTCGACACAGTCGCTGGAAAGCTCGGCTAACCTTTCATCGGGGAGCATTTGTCCCGTAGGGATATAGAAAGTGACATTAGGCATCGCGGACCTATTCTTCCTGTCCGGTCGAAACGGCGCAGGGGCACGTCAGTTGTTCCGTCATCGGCGCGTAGAGATGGACGCCTTCCGGCAGGCTGTCGATAAGCTGAGTGTTTCGCCGTGGCAGTCTTGCGAGCCAACGGTGTTCCGGAAACTTCTCCAGCGCAACAGAACGCATGGCCAAGGGCGTGAGCCCCATCTGGATCAGAGGTTCGGGGCCGCCAGCACACAGCACGAGGAGTTCGTCTGCCTTGACCGCTGGTGCAAGGCCAATATCGCTATAGAGGTTTCGGTGCCAGTCGGTGATGTATTGCTGCCACCTTGCAAAATTGCCGCCACCTTTCTGGCGATATTCCTCTCCAGTAAGGACGTCAAGTCTGTCAATCGTGTGGACGGCCAAGTAGACCGGGCAATTCTCGCTTAACGCCTTGAAGCGCTGCGATGTGCGAAAGCCCATCACCGAAATGAGGGCGGGTAGTTTTTCAAGGCTGTAGAAATCGTTCCATTCGGCTTCGCTGATGGGGTCGGTGAAGCTGCATTCCACTGTGTAGATCATCAGATTATCCTTCGAGATGGGTGGGCTATTGCGGCAAATATCCATACTCATTGCAGCAACGTAATGCTAAGCGGACAATCTGAGTTCACATAGCGATAAAAGGTCACCCTTTAGTGACATTTGATCAAGCTGGCATTGAACACATACCCATTGGCGAGACTCGAATGCGACGTAGGATTCCAAGCAATTCCGCGCTCCAGGCTTTTGAAGCTGCGGCTCGACACGGCAGCTTCGCCCGCGCGGCTGAGGAATTGGCGCTGACCGAGGGCGCCGTCAGCCGTCAGATCGGTCGACTGGAGGTGTTTTTGGGTGTGGCGCTGTTCGAGCGCGTGGGAAATCGGGTCCGTCTTGCGCCCAACGGCAAGCGATATGCGGCGCAGGTTAGGGAAGTTCTGGATCGGCTAGAACGGGATAGCCTCTATCTGATGGGGCAGCCCATCGAGGGTGGCAGCATAGATATCGCTGCAATTCCGACCTTTGCCACTCGTTGGCTGATTCCTCGGCTAAAACACTTTCAAAATCAGCATCCAAACATTACCGTACACATTGCCGAACGTATGGAGCCCTTCATTCTTGCTGGTAGTGGTTTCGATGCAGCAATCCATTTTGCGCATCCAGCGTGGGCTGGTATGCATCTGCATCACCTGCTGGAGGAGGTGCTTGTGCCGGTCTGCAGCCCGGCGCTGCTTGCAGAAGCCGATGCAGGCATATCGCTAGATGAATTGCCGCGCCTTCATCGGCGACAAAACCCAGACGCATGGCAGGTATATGCACAAGAGGCCGGCATCGTGCTGACCAATTCGGCGGTTGGCCCGCGTTACGACCTCCATTCCATGCTGATAGAGGCGGCACTAGCAGGCTTGGGTGTGGCATTGGTGCCACGTCTTTACGTCGTGGATGAGCTTGAGCAAGGCCGTTTGGTTGCGCCCTGGCCGGACGGCAAAGCGATTACAAAAAAATTCTGTCTCGTTCTTCCGGAACCAATCGAATTGAGTGAAGGGCCACTACAAGCATTTGCGCAATGGATTCTTCACGAAGCTCGGGGTTTAGCGCCTTAAGCAGTTGCCTAACGCCAAACGACATAATAGCCATCCAGCAGCGTTGCCATCGCTAGGCGGTCGCCTTGCTTGGATCTGACTGCCGTTAGTCGACGAACTGCCGTTGTCGCTTGAAAGCCGCCGTAGATGTCTCGCTGGTTCGACAGACCGCAACGGGGCGGAAGCGGACTAATCTGGATAAGTTGCAGGATGACCGCTCTGGCCGAAAAGCCGCCCCTCCTCACGAGCTCACTTCTCGTGTCTCAGTACATCCGCGCCGCCAAAAAGCAGAAGGGGCCAGAGGCCCCTTCTCTTCCTTCAAACTCCGACGAACTTTATTCGGATCCGACAGACTTTATTTGCTCTAGTCATAACCCTCTAACGGAATTACTCCACCGTCACGCTCTTGGCCAGGTTGCGCGGCTTATCAACGTCGGTGCCACGCGCCAGGGCCACGTGGTAGGCCAGCAGCTGTACCGGGATGGTATGCACGATGGCAGACAGCACGCCAACATGGCGCGGGGTACGGATGACGTGAACGCCATCGGACTCGCTGAAGTGACTGTCCAGATCGGCAAACACGAACAGCTCGCCGCCACGGGCGCGTACTTCCTGCATGTTCGATTTCACCTTTTCCAGCAGCGCGTCGTTGGGGGCAATCACCACCACCGGCATGCTTTCATCCACCAGCGCCAGCGGGCCGTGTTTCAGCTCGCCAGCCGGATAGGCTTCGGCGTGGATGTAGGAGATTTCCTTGAGCTTGAGCGCGCCTTCCAGTGCGATCGGATAGTGCAGGCCACGGCCAAGGAACAAAGCGTTTTGCTTGGCGGCAAATTTGTCGGACCAGGTCTTGATCTGCGGCTCCAGATTCAGCGCATGCTGTACCGAACCCGGCAGTTGGCGCAGTGCATCCTGATAGCCATATTCGGTATCTGCATCCACCCGGCCACGCAGTTTGCCCAGGGTAACTGCTAGCGCAAACAGACCCACCAGCTGGGTGGTGAAGGCCTTGGTGGAGGCTACGCCG
Source organism: Aquitalea sp. (assembly GCF_030150775.1). Classification (NCBI taxonomy): domain Bacteria; kingdom Pseudomonadati; phylum Pseudomonadota; class Betaproteobacteria; order Neisseriales; family Chromobacteriaceae; genus Aquitalea; species Aquitalea sp. The sequence goes on along the minus strand of NZ_JASLFG010000056.1, from coordinate 85,940 downwards.
ATTTCGGCACCGGCACGGGTGTAGAATACCAGCTCGCTGGCACGCGGTATGGCGGATTCGCGCACATTGCAGATGGACAGTGCCATGGTGTGGCCCAGTTCTTTGGCGTACTTCAGCGCTTCCATGGTATCCAGGGTTTCGCCGGACTGGGAGATGGTGACCACCAGGTGCTTGGGGTTGGCAAAGGCGGCGCGGTAGCGGTATTCGCTGGCGATTTCCACATCGCAGCTGATGCCGGCAATGCTTTCGATCCAGTATTTGGCCGTCAGGCCGGCATAGAAGCTGGTACCGCAGGCCAGAATCTTCACGCCTTCCACTTGCGGCAGCAGATCGGCCGCGCGGGCACCAAACAGCCCGGCTGCAAAGCCGTTTTCCAGCACCGCTTCGATGGTGTCGGACAGCGCCTTAGGCTGCTCGTGGATTTCTTTCTGCATGAAGTGGCTGTACGGACCCAGCTCCAGCGAAGCCAACGATACATCGGACACATGCACAGCGCGCTCTACCGGCTGGTCGTTCTTGTCATGCAGCAGCACGCTGTCACGGGTGAGCAGGCCGATATCGCCCTCTTCCAGGAAAATGACGCGACGGGTGGCGGACAGGATGGCGGAAACGTCGGAAGCAATGAAGTGCTCGCCCTCGCCCAGACCCACCAGCAGCGGGCAACCCATGCGGGCGCACACCAGTTCGTCCGGACGGTCCAGCGCGATGACGCCGATGGCGTAGGCGCCGGTCAGTTCACGGCTGGCTTGCTTGACCGCATCAAACAGGCTGACGCCAGCCTGATAGTAGTGATGCACCAGGTGGGCAATCACCTCGGTATCAGTCTGCGAGGTGAATTCGTAGCCCAGTTCCTTCAGGCGCTGACGTTGCTCTTCGTGGTTTTCGATGATGCCGTTATGCACCACGGCGATCTTGCCAAAGGAGATGTGCGGGTGGGCATTGTGCTCGGTCACTCCGCCATGGGTGGCCCAGCGGGTATGGCCGATACCCAGTTGGCCTTGCAGGTTTTCCGCTGCAGCAGCGGCTTCCATCTCGGCCACACGGCCAACACGGCGTACGCGGCTGATGGCATCCCCGGTGTGCACGGCGATACCGGCGGAATCATAACCGCGGTATTCCAGGCGCTTGAGGCCATCAACCAGAACCGGAACCACATTACGCGCCGCAATGGCGCCAACGATGCCACACATTATTTTCTCCTAGTACTGTCACTGCCAGAGGGAGCACAGATCAGCGTGATGCCCTTGGCCTGAATGATTTCCCGCGACTCCGCCGGCAAGGCCGCGTCGGTAATCAGGGTGTGAATGGTGTGCCACGGCAATTCCAGATTGGGAATGCGGCGGCCTATCTTGTCTGACTCCACCATGACGATGACTTCGCGTGCCACTTCAGCCATGACGCGGGACAGGCCCACCAGCTCGTTGAAGGTGGTGGTACCGCGTTCCAGATCGATGCCATCGGCACCGACAAACAGCTGGTCGAAGTCGTAGGAGCGCAGTACCTGTTCCGCTACCTGGCCCTGAAACGATTCGGAATGCGGATCCCAGGTGCCACCGGTCATCAGCAGGGTGGGTTCGTTTTCCAGTTCGCGCAGGGCTGCCGCCACATTGAGCGAATTGGTCATCACCACCAGGCCGCGCTTGCTGCCCAGCAGCGGAATCATGCCGCTGGTGGTGGTACCGCTGTCGATAATGATGCGGTTGTGGTCGCGTATGCGCTCCGCTGCCGCACGGGCGATATCCAGCTTGCAGTCGGACACCACGCCCACGTCCGGCTCCACCACCATTTCACTGGGCAGGGACACTGCACCACCATAGCGACGCAGCAGCAGGCCGCCGGTTTCCAGCAGGGCCAGGTCCTTGCGGATAGTCACTTCAGAGGTGGCAAAGCGCCGGGTCAGCTCGTCCACGCTGATTTCACCCCGTTCCTGAACCAGGGTGGAGATGGCATGGCGGCGTTGCTGGGTGTTTCGTTTGGTCATTGAAACATTTCGTTTCGAAAGTTTTGCCATGATAACTGCTGAATATTCCTGCAGCAATCACATATCCACCTGAATTTAGAAATTTTCTTTTGAAACGAAAGAAATGCGACACCTTATTTTGGAGTTTTCCAAAGAAAATGCCCGCGGACCTTCCTTAAGGAAAGCGCAGCGGGCATGCGGCCAGCAAGTGCAGCAGGAAATCAGCTCTTTTTCTGTGGGCGCTTCCAGCCGGGGATACTGATCTGGCGAGCGCGTGCCACGGTAAGCGTATCTGCCGGGGCCGTACGACTGATGACCGAGCCGGCACCCACTGTAGCGCCTGCTTCTAGTGTGACCGGTGCCACCATCAAGGTGCCGGAACCGACAAACACATTGTCTTCGATCACGGTCTTGAACTTGTTGACGCCATCGTAATTGCAGGTGACCGAGCCGGCTCCCACGTTCACCTTGCTGCCGATCTCGGCATCGCCAATATAGGTGAGGTGATTGACCTTGGAACCCAGGCCAACCGTACTCTTTTTGATTTCGACAAAATTGCCGATATGCACTTCGTCGGACAATGCCGCTCCCGGACGCAGACGGGCATACGGGCCGATGCGGCAATCCGCCCCGACTACGGCATCTTCCAGATGCGAGAAGGCGGCAATACGGCTGCCGGCCGCGATCTTGACGTTTTTCAGCACGCAGTTGGCACCGATTTCCACATTGTCGCCCAGCTCGACCTGGCCTTCGAATACACAGTTGATGTCGATACTGACGTCGCGGCCATGCTTCAGGCTGCCACGGATATCGATGCGGGCCGGGTCGGCCAGCGTGACGCCGGCAGTCAGCAGCGCACGGGCCTGATTTTGCTGCAGGATGCGCTCCAGCTCGGCCAGTTGCAGCTTGTTGTTCACCCCGGCGGCTTCCCACGATGCGGACACACTGGCGCTTTCCACCGCAACGCCATCGGCCACGGCCAGTGCCAGCACGTCGGTCAGATAATATTCGCCCTGAGCATTGCCATTGCGCAGGGCTTGCAGCCAGCCTGACAGCTGGCTGTTTGGCAGCACCATCATGCCGGTATTGATTTCACGGATGGCCAGTTGCTCCGGCGTGCAATCCTTGTGTTCGACAATGGCCTTGAGTTTGCCGTCGCTGCCACGCAGCATGCGGCCATAGCCAGTAGCATCTTCCAGCACGTCGGTGAGCACCGCCATGCCATCACCAGCCGCGGCAATCAGCTGTTGCAGTGTTTCACTGCGGGTGAGCGGCACATCGCCGTACAGTACCAGCGTCTTGCCCGTTTGCGGCAAGGCTGGTAGCGCCATTTTCAATGCGTGGCCGGTACCCAGCTGCTCGGCCTGTTCGGCCCAGACAATATCTTCGTCCTTGATGGTTTGGCGTACCTGATCACCACCAAAGCCGTACACCACCACCAACTGGGATGGATTCAGCGAGCGGGCGGTAGCAATGACGCGGGCGAGCATCGGTGCGCCACCGATGGGGTGCAATACCTTGGGCATGGCAGAGTACATGCGGGTACCCTTGCCTGCCGCCAGAATGACAATACTGAGGCTGTCCATGCGAACTCTTTAACTGACCAAAAATGAAAAAGGCTGCCACTTAAGTGGCAGCCTGCAACTATACACGATTCGTTCCCGCGCTTTTAGTGCACGCGTTTCTTGAGGTAGTCCAGCGCCTTGAGCTGGGCAATGGCAACTGCCAGGGCAGCGTGAGCCTTTGCCGTGCTCAGGTCGTCGGTTGCATGCTGCAGGGATTCCTCTGCAGTACGCTTGGCCTCATTGGCGCGCGCTTCGTCGAGATCCTCGCCGCGGATCGCCGTATCAGCCAGAACGGTGATGTGGGTGGGCTGTACTTCCAGCATGCCGCCGGAGACAGCCACCAACACTTCTTCCTTGCTACCCGGCACGGTCATGCGCAATACACCGGGTTTGATACGGGTCAGGAGCGGCACGTGTCGCGGATAGACACCGATCTCACCTTCCAGCGCCGGGGCAACCAGAAACTCGGCTTCACCCGAGTAGATGAGTTCTTCAGTGCTTACCACTTCCACATGCATCTTGGACATAAGCCCTCTCCTTAATTAAAGGGTCTTGGCTTTCTCAGCGGCTTCTTCAATAGAGCCAACCATGTAGAACGCTTGTTCCGGCAGGTGGTCGTATTCGCCAGCGAGAATCGCCTTGAAGCCCTTGATGGTGTCGCGCAGGGAGACGTATTTGCCCGGGGAACCGGTAAATACTTCAGCTACGTGGAAAGGCTGGGACAGGAAGCGCTGGATCTTACGTGCGCGTGCCACCACCAGCTTGTCGTCTTCCGACAGCTCGTCCATACCCAGAATCGCGATGATGTCGCGCAGTTCCTTGTAGCGCTGCAGCGTGGATTGCACGCCACGGGCTACGGAGTAGTGCTCGTCACCAACCACCAGCGGGTCCAGCTGACGCGAGGTCGAGTCCAGCGGATCCACGGCCGGGTAGATACCCAGGGCAGCGATGTCACGCGACAGAACCACAGTAGCGTCCAAGTGGGCGAAGGTGGTTGCCGGAGACGGGTCGGTCAAGTCATCCGCAGGTACGTATACGGCCTGGATGGAGGTAATGGAACCATCCTTGGTCGAGGTAATACGTTCTTGCAGACGGCCCATTTCTTCGGCCAGCGTCGGCTGGTAACCCACTGCGGAAGGCATACGGCCCAGCAGAGCGGATACTTCGGTACCGGCCAGGGTGTAACGGTAGATGTTATCTACGAACAGCAGAACGTCACGGCCCTTGCCGGAAGCGTCCTTCTCGTCACGGAAATGCTCGGCCATGGTCAGACCGGTCAGTGCAACGCGCAGACGGTTACCCGGCGGCTCGTTCATCTGGCCATACACCATCGCAACCTTGTCCAGTACGTTGGAGTCCTTCATTTCGTGGTAGAAGTCGTTACCTTCACGGGTACGCTCACCTACACCAGCGAACACGGACAGACCGGAGTGGGCCTTCGCGATGTTGTTGATCAGTTCCATCATGTTCACGGTCTTGCCTACACCGGCACCGCCGAACAGACCAACCTTACCACCCTTGGCAAACGGGCAGAGCAGGTCGATCACCTTGATGCCGGTTTCCAACAGGTCGGTAGCGGAAGACAGCTCGTCAAACTTCGGAGCAGACTGGTGAATGGCGCGACGTGCGTCGGTAGCCACCGGACCAGCTTCGTCAACCGGGTTACCCAGTACGTCCATGATGCGACCCAGGGTGGCGTTACCAACCGGCACCGAAATCGGTGCACCGGTGTTGGCTACTGCCATGCCACGCTTCAGGCCGTCCGAGCTACCCATCGCAATGGTACGGACCACGCCGTCGCCCAGCTGTTGCTGGACTTCGAGCGTCAGGTCAGCGTCAACCAGCTTCAGGGCATCATAAACCTTCGGCATGGCGTCGCGCGGGAATTCCACGTCGATCACCGCACCAATGATTTGTACGATTTTGCCTTGGCTCATTATCGGTTCCTAAACATTTAACTTTTACAGTCTGTGTAACGGCTTACACCGCTGCGGCACCAGCCACAATCTCAGACAGCTCAGTGGTAATCGCCGCTTGACGGGCCTTGTTGTACACAAGGCGCAGCTGCTTGATCGTATTACCGGCGTTGTCGGTTGCAGCTTTCATGGCCACCATACGCGCTGCCTGTTCGGAAGCCATATTTTCGGCCAGAGCCTGATAAACCACCGACTCCAGGTAACGCTTGACCAAGAACTCCATCAGGCTGGGGGCATCCGGTTCGTAGAGGTAATCCCACGAATGCGAGTGCTCCACCACCATGTGTTGCGGAGTCAACGGCAGGAGCTGTTCGAGCGTCGGTTCCTGTTTCATCGTGTTGATGAAACCGGAGTAGACGATGTAAACCGCGTCCAGTTCGCCTTCAGCGTACTGTTTGAACAGCACTGTAAGCGGGCCAATTAGTTTGTCCATCTTCGGCACATCGCCGAGCTGGACTGCGCTTGCCACGACATTGAGGCGAGCACGCTGGCAGGCGGCAACGGCTTTTTGGCCGAGGCAGCACACGTCGATTTCGACGTTCTGTTCCTGCAGTTCCTTGACCTTGGCATAGAAGCGCTTGAACGAGTTCACGTTCAGGCCGCCACACAGGCCCTTGTCAGAGGAAACCAGGATGATACCAGCGCGCTTGACAACGTCACGACGTGCAAGCAGTGGATGACCAAGATCCGCGTTTGCCTGAGCAAGGTGCGCCATAACCGTGCGCACCTTCTCGGCATAAGGACGGGCAGCGCGCATACGCTCTTGCGTTTTGCGCATCTTGGAGGTTGACACCATTTGCATCGCGCGAGTGATCTTCTGCGTGTTTTGCACGCTTCGGATCTTGGTGAGAATCTCTTTACCGACTGCCATTCCTGAACCTTTCTTTAGCTACGACGTGAGTCGAAAGGCTCAGTTGAAGCTGTAGCCAGCCTTGAACGATTCCATCGCCTTGGCCAGTACCTTCTCGTTGTCGCCGGACAAATCGCCCGAAGCGTTAACGGTGGCCAGCAGGTCGCTGTGGTTCGCACGCACGTAAGCGAGGAACTCAGCTTCGAATGCCAGGGCCTTCTTCACCGGAACGTCTTCGTAGCTGCCCTTGTTCACAGCCCACAGGGTCAGTGCCATTTCGGCAGTGGCCAGCGGCACGAACTGCTTCTGCTTCATCAGTTCGGTAACCACTTCACCGTGTTGCAGCTGCTTGCGGGTTGCTTCGTCCAGATCGGAAGCGAACTGCGAGAACGCAGCCAGTTCACGGTACTGGGCCAGAGCCAGACGGATACCGCCACCGAGCTTCTTGATGACCTTGGTCTGGGCCGCACCACCCACACGGGATACCGAGATACCGGCGTTGATGGCCGGACGGATACCTGCGTTGAAGAGGTCGGATTCCAGGAAGATCTGGCCGTCGGTGATGGAAATCACGTTGGTCGGAACGAAGGCGGAAACGTCACCAGCCTGGGTTTCGATGATAGGCAGGGCGGTCAGGGAACCGGTCTTGCCCTTCACTTCGCCGTTGGTCAGTTTTTCTACTTCGTCCGCGTTGATGCGGGAAGCGCGTTCCAGCAGACGGGAGTGCAGGTAGAAAACGTCACCCGGGTAAGCTTCACGGCCCGGCGGACGACGCAGCAGCAGGGAGATCTGACGGTAGGCAACGGCTTGCTTGGACAAGTCATCGTATACGATCAGTGCATCTTCGCCACGGTCGCGGAAATATTCGCCCATCGCGCAACCGGAGTACGGGGCGATGAACTGCAGGGCAGCGGCTTCGGAAGCGGTAGCGGCTACGATGATGGTGTGACCCAGTGCACCGTGCTCTTCCAGCTTGCGTACCACGTTGGCAATGGAGGAGGCTTTTTGACCTACGGCTACGTAGATACAAACAACGCCAGTGCCTTTTTGATTGATGATGGCGTCCAGAGCAACGGCGGTCTTGCCGGTCTGACGGTCGCCAATGATCAGCTCACGCTGGCCACGGCCTACCGGTACCATGGAGTCAATCGCCTTCAGGCCGGTCTGCATCGGCTGGGATACCGACTGACGCGCAATCACACCCGGCGCGATCTTTTCGATCGGGCTGGACAGCTTGGCGTTGATCGGACCCTTGCCGTCAATCGGCTGGCCCAGGGCATTGACAACACGGCCCACCAGTTCCGGACCTACCGGCACTTCCAGAATGCGACCGGTACACTTGACTTCGTCGCCTTCGGAAATGTGTTCGTACTCACCCAGAACCACGGCGCCGACAAAGTCGCGCTCCAGGTTCATGGCGAGGCCGTAGGTGTTGCCCGGGAACTCGAGCATTTCGCCCTGCATCACGTCTGCCAGACCGTGGACACGAACGATACCGTCGGTCACGGAAATTACCGTACCCTTGGTACGGACTTCAGCGCCTTCAGCCAGGTTCTGAATCTTGGCCTTGATCAGATCGCTGATTTCAGAGGGGTTCAACTGCATGATCTCTCCTAATTCTTGAGGCTTGCCGCCATCGCTTGCAGCTTGCCGCGCACGGAACTGTCGATGACATCGTCACCGACCAGCACGCGCACACCACCGATCAGATCGGCATTGTCACGCACATCAAGACGCACGGTTTTGCCGTACTGCTTGGAAAGCGTGCTGGTGAGTTCGGCTTTCTGTTCTTCGGTCAGCGGGAACGCCGTTTCAACTTGCGCATCAACGATGTTTTCCGCTTTGGCCTTGAACAGTTCAAACTGACTGGCGATATGCGGCAGCAGCATCAGGCGGTGGTTCTCGATCAGGGCGACCAGAAAGTTTTTTACACTTTCATTGGCTCGCTCGCCGAGGACGTCCAGCATCAGCGCCTCAACCTCTTTTGCGGTATGTTTCGGATTGGTGACAACTTCAACCATATCCGGGTTGTTCACCATGGCAGCCAGCCACGCAAGCGCATCGGACCACTGGTCCAGCGTACGCGTTTCGGTGGCGAGGCTGTATACCGCTTCGGCGTAGGGCCTTGCGACGGTAATGAGTTCTGCCATGAGTTAATTAAAACTCCGCTTTGATGGAGGAAAGCAGGTCGGCGTGCTTGGCTGCATCGATCTCTTTGCGCAGGATCTTCTCTGCGCCGATAACGGCCAGCTGGGCCACATGCTCACGCAGGGCTTCCTTGGCACGCATCACTTCCTGATCGATCTGACCCTTGGCGTCAGCCACAATACGGGCACCTTCGGTGCTGGCATTGTCCTTGGCTTCGTCCACGATCTGGGTAGCACGCTTCTCGGCAGTAGCAATGATTTCCATTGCTTGCTGCTTGGCCTTGCGAACTTCGTCCGCAACGCGCTTTTCAGCGGCTTCCAGATCTTGCTTGCCACGTTCTGCAGCGGCCAGGCCATCTGCAATACGCTTGGCACGCTCATCCATCATATTGGTAAGCGGAGGCCAAACAAACTTCATGGTGAACCATACCAGGATGGCGAACGTGATCGCCTGGCCCAGTAGTGTTACGTTAAATTCCACGCTTGTTTTCCTCCAGAGAATGACTTCTACACCAACCGTTTACTGACTAAAAATTAGCCACCCAGAGCTGCTTTGGCAGCGGACAGGAACGGGTTGCTGAAGGTGTACAGCATGGCAACACCCACACCGATCATGGAGATCGCGTCCAGCAGACCGGCGATAATGAACAGTTTGGTTTGCAGAACCGGGATCATTTCCGGTTGACGGGCGGAGGCCTCGAGGAATTTGCCACCCAGAATGGCGAAACCGATAGCAGTACCCAGAGCGCCCAGGCCAATGATCAGAGCAGCTGCGATAGCGGTCATCGACTGAATCTGAGAAACGAGTGCTTCCATTATTTATCTCCTAAGACTTATGCAAGGATGGTTGGTAAAAAAAACTAAAACAAAGGTAAAGCTCTAAAAAAAACGGATACCACGAAACTCTTAGTGCGCTTCCACAGCCAGGCTCAGGTACACGATGGTCAGCATCATGAACACGAAGGCCTGCAGGGTGATGATCAGAATGTGGAAAATGGCCCACGGCGCACCCAGAATCCACTGCGCGCCCCAAGGCAGCAGTGCGATCAGGATGAAGATCAGTTCGCCGGCATACAGGTTACCGAACAAACGAAGCGAGAGAGAGATCGGCTTGGCGGCCAGTTCGACCAGCTGAAAAATGAAGTTCAGCGGGGCCAGGATGATGGCACCAATCGGGTTGTGGGTGTGGAACGGTGCGGTCAGCAGTTCCTTGCCCCAGCCGCCCAGGCCCTTGGCCTTGATGGAGAAGCCGATGATGCACAGGAATACGGACAGCGACATGGCAAAGGTGGCATTCACGTCAGCGGACGGTACCGAACGGAAATAAACGTGATGCGCTTCCAGACCGAAGAAGGTGTGACCGATCCACTGGGCAATGTTCGGCAGCAGGTCAACCGGCAACATGTCCATGGCGTTCATCAGGAAGATCCAGCAGAAGATGGTCAGCGCCAGCGGGGCGATGACATTGCTCTTGGCATGGAAAATTTCTTTTACCTGGGTATCGACCAATTCGATGATGGATTCGACAAACAGCTGCAACTTGCCCGGATTTTCCAGGCTGGCACGACGGGCCACCATGGCGAACACGCCGGCGAACACGAAAGCCAGGAACAGGGAAACGGAGAAGGTGTCTACGTGCAGGCTCCAGAAACCGCGAGCCGGGGACGGATCGGAGTTCCAGAATGTAAGGTGGTGATTAATGTACTCAATTGCGTTGCTTGCCATCGCTCTTTTCTCAATTATTTGATTAGAAGCCCTAACCAGTAGCCGGACACCGTGGCAAAAAAGCCTGCCAGCAAACCCACTACCGATAAATCCTTGAAAAACACCAAAGATGCACCAAACATTAAGACAGTCAGAATGAATTTGACTGCCTCTGCCATGAAGTGCGCCTTCATCAGCACCGCAGGTGGGACATGCCGCTTGGCGTAGGCGATTCTTGCATAAACTGCGGCGGGAATCAGCGCCGACAGTCCCCCAAGCAGAACCGACACCGGAACAGCAACGGTGCCGGCGCTAAGCACGGCACCAAGTAGTACGGCCACTACAAGCAGTTTTGCTTGCAGGCGCAGTACGCGCCCGACTTCCGGATTTTGCATGTCCGACACTTAAAAAATCGCTCGATTATAGGCTGAGCGCTTGATTTGCGTCAAACTGAACATCACCCGCACCATTGCAGTGCAACATAAAATCATTTGTTTGATTTTGCTTGAAGTTTTTCAAGCAATCGTTCGAGGTCGTCCAGGTTGGCATACTCCACCTGCAAACGTCCCTGCCCACGTGCACCGTGGCGGATGCTGACCTTGGCACCGATGCGCTCGGACACCTCCTGCTCAAGCCGGGTGATATCCGGATCTCTCCTCTTTTCCGCTACCGGCAGTGTGGTTTTTTGGTCTGACAATTGTTGTACGCGCCGCTCCACCTCACGCACCGACCAACCCTTGTCCACCGCCTCATGCGCCAGCTCCAGCTGCTGTACCACCGGCAAGGCCAGCAAGGCACGGGCATGACCCATTTCCAGCTGATTCTGATGCAGCATGGTCTGCACCGGCTCTGGCAGTGCCAGCAGGCGCAACAGGTTGGATACCGCACTGCGTGAGCGGCCCACTGCATCGGCAGCTGACTCGTGCGTCAGGCCGAATTCGCTGATCAATCGCTTCAGACCCTGCGCTTCTTCGATAGGGTCCAGCTCCTGGCGTTGGATGTTTTCGATCAGCGCCATGGCCAACGCCGCTTCGTCGGCCACCGTTTTCACCACGGCAGGCACTTCGGCCAAACCTGCTTTGCGGGCGGCACGCCAGCGGCGCTCACCGGCAATCAGCTCGTACTCACCCAAGCCGATTTCACGCACCACCACCGGCTGGATCACGCCCTGGGCGCGAATGGACGCCGCCAGCTCGTCCAGTGCGGCTTCATTCATATGGCTGCGCGGCTGGTATTTACCGGGGCGGATCAGATCGATGGAAAGCGTGGTGAGGCGGTCGTCCGCCACTGCGCTGGTGGCGAGGAGCGCGTCTAGACCGCGCCCGAGTCCTTTGAGTTTGGCCATGATGTCAGACAGATGGAGTTGCGGTTGCGGGTTCGAGGCGGGCAGTCAGTTCCTGCGCCAGCGTGAGATAGGCTTGTGCGCCACGGGCATTGCGGTCGTACACCAAACCGGGCAGGCCATGGCTGGGAGCTTCGGCCAGACGCACATTGCGCGGGATGACGGTTTCGAACACCTTGTTGCCGAAGTGGCTGGCCAGCTGCTCGGAAACCTGCTGTGAAAGATTACTACGTGAATCGAACATGGTGCGCAGCAGGCCCATGATTTCAATGCGCGGATTCACCGCAGCACGCACCTTACGCAGGGTGGTGACCAGATCGGACAGCCCTTCCAGCGCATAGTATTCGCACACCATGGGAATCAGCACGCTATTGGCAGCCACCAGACCGTTGAGCGTCAGCAGGTTGAGCGAGGGCGGGCAGTCGATCAATACGTAGTCGTATTGGTCGTCCACCGTACTCAGGGCATTCTTGAGGCGTGCTTCGCGCGCCAGTTCGTTCACCAGCTCCAGCTCGGCCCCACCCAGATCGCGGTTGGCCGGCAGCACATGGTAGCCGCCTTCCTTGGCCGGCTGACGTGCTTCTTCCACCGAAGCATCGCCCAGCAGCACGTGATACACGGAGTGTTCCAGCGACTGCTTGGCAATGCCGCTGCCCATGGTGGCATTGCCCTGCGGGTCGAGGTCGACAATCAACACCCTGCGGCCCAGCTCGGCCAGACCTGCGGCCAGGTTGACCACGGTGGTGGTCTTGCCGACCCCCCCCTTCTGATTGGCAACCGCGATCACGCGTGCATTCATTTAGCCACCATTCTCACCAGATGGCGTTCGGCGTCCAGACCGGGCACCGACACCGGTAGTACTTCGGCTACCGCTACCGTGTCCGGCAGCAGCGAGATTTCTTCGTAAGGATACACACCCTTCATCGCCAGGTATTGACCACCGTCGGCCAGCAGGTGCGGCGTGAGGCGGACAAACTCGGCCAGTTCGGCAAAGGCGCGACTGGTGATGCGATCGAACTTGTGTTCCGGCTGATAAGCCTCCACCCGGCTGGTGATCACCTCGACATTGGGCAAGCCCAGCTCGATGACAGCCTGGCGCAGGAAGGTGGTTTTCTTGTGGTTGGAGTCCAGCAGCACCACTTGCAGATCCGGGCGGGCAATGGCGGCCGGAATGCCCGGCATGCCGCCACCAGAACCCACATCCAGCAGGCGGGTGCCACCGTTCAGGTGCGGCACCAGCGACAGGCTGTCCAGCAGATGGTAGCTGACCATGCGCTGCTCTTCGCGCACTGCGGTCAGGTTATAGGTGTGGTTCCACTTGGCCAGCAGGTTCAGGTAGCCATCCAGCAAGGCCAGCTGTTGTTCGGTGAGGCCCAGGGCCAGCTGATCCAGCCCGTTTTTCAGTTCTGCAGTATGTGTCATGCGCTTGGCTTGCAATTATTCGGTTTTGGCGTCGGCAAAGCCACGCTTCAGATGCACCATCAGCAGGGCAACCGCCGCCGGGGTGATGCCCTGGATGCGCGAGGCCTGACCCAGGGTTTCCGGGCGCTGCTGATTCAGTTTTTGCTGTACTTCCTTGGACAGCCCCTTAACCAAGCCGAAGTCGATGTCGGCGGGCAGGCGGACGTCTTCCAGATTGTCGCGACGCGCCAGTTCTTCGTTCTGACGGTTGATATAGCCTTGATATTTGACCTGAATTTCCACTTGCTCGGCAACCACGTCATCCGCCACACCACCTGCGGCTTCCGGCAGGGTCATCAGCTCGCGGTAAGCGACATTGGGACGCTTGAGCAGGTCGAACAGGTTGTACTCGCGCTCGATACCCTTGCCCAGCAGGGCTTCCAGCGCAGCTGCATCCTGCAGTTTGGCCGGATGCAGCCAGGTAGTTTTCAGACGGGCGGTTTCGGCTTCCACTGCGTCGCGCTTGCGACAGAAGGCATCCCACTGCGCATCATCGACCAGGCCGAGCTTGCGGCCCATTTCGGTCAGACGCAAGTCGGCATTGTCCTCGCGCAGTTGCAGGCGGAATTCGGCGCGGCTGGTAAACATGCGGTAAGGCTCGGACACGCCCTTGGTAATCAGGTCGTCCACCAGCACGCCAAGGTAGGCTTCATCACGGCGCGGACACCAGCCTTCTTCATCCCGCGAATACAGGGCGGCATTCAGGCCGGCCAGCAGACCTTGCGCGGCGGCTTCTTCGTAGCCGGTGGTGCCGTTGATCTGCCCGGCAAAGAACAGGCCCTTGATGGACTTGGTTTCCAGCGTGGACTTGAGGCCGCGCGGGTCGAAGTAATCGTATTCGATGGCATAGCCGGGGCGCAGGATGTGGGCGTTTTCCATGCCGCGGATGGAACGCACCGCCGCCAGCTGGATATCAAACGGCAAGCTGGTGGAAATCCCGTTGGGGTAGAACTCGTGCGTGGTCAGGCCTTCCGGTTCCAGGAATACCTGATGGCTGTCCTTGTCGGCGAAGCGGTTGATCTTGTCTTCGATGGACGGGCAGTAACGCGGGCCCACCCCTTCAATCACGCCAGTAAACATCGGGCTGCGCTCGAAGCCGGAACGGATGATGTCGTGGGTTTGCTGATTGGTGTGGGTAATCCAGCACGGCAGCTGCTTGGGATGCATGCTGCGCTGGCCTCGGTAGGAGAACACCGGTTCCGGGCTGTCACCCGGCTGCTCTTCCATCACCGAAAAATCGATGCTGCGGCCATCAATGCGCGGCGGCGTGCCGGTTTTCAGGCGGCCCACCGGCAAATCCAGCTCACGCAGGCGTGCACCCAAGGTGGAAGCGGCCTGATCACCAGCACGGCCACCGGTGTAGTTTTCCAGGCCAACGTGAATCTTGCCGGACAGGAAAGTGCCGGCAGTCAACACCACGGTACGGGCACGGAACACGATGCCGATGGCGGTAATGGCACCGGCCACCTGATCGCCCTCGATCAGCAAATCGTCCACCGGCTGCTGGAACAGCGTCAGATTGGGCTGGTTTTCCAGCATTTCTCGGATGGCCGCCTTGTACAGGATGCGGTCGGCCTGGGCGCGGGTAGCCCGCACCGCCGGTCCCTTGGAGGCATTCAGGGTACGGAACTGGATGCCGCCGATATCGGTGGCCAGTGCCATGGCACCGCCCAGCGCATCCACCTCTTTCACCAGATGCCCCTTGCCAATGCCACCGATAGACGGGTTGCACGACATCTGACCAAGGGTCTCGATATTGTGGGTAAGCAGGAGCGTGGCGCGGCCCATACGGGCAGCGGCCAGCGCGGCCTCGGTGCCGGCGTGTCCGCCGCCAACCACGATCACGTCAAACTGTGTGGGATAAATCATCTGGCTGTACTCGGAAGCCCGTGCGCAAGACTGAGGCAGGGCAAAGCGTGCAGGAAAAACGGCCTATTCTACGGCAAAACCGATAGCAAGGTAAGTCATTGATTTGTTTCATCCCTACTGTAACCCACGCTTAAAACGCAGGTCATTCACAAGTCATATGACGGAAATGTCCTCGTCAAACTGTATGACTAGCATGTGTTGCAAGGCCGCTCTGCTGAAAAGCTGCTGCCAAATGAAGGAGTTGCCGTGCCGATGTTCGGAAATGGCTGATGGCATGCCAGCACCACGCCGGTATTATCCCGAACCGACAAAACAAGCATGTCCGCATTTTGCCAGGGGAGTTAAGTCATGCAACTGAATGAAAGCATCAGCAGCCGTCGTCAGCTGAAACTGGGCGTACGCGTTGCCGAAACTGCCGAAGATATCCGCCGAGCTCAGAAACTGCGCTTTGACGTATTTGCCGGTGAAATGGGGGCCGAGCTGTCCTCACAATCCCTGGGCATTGATTGCGATGAGTACGATGCGCTGTGCGACCACCTGATTGTAGAAGACAGCAACAGCGGCCTGGTGGTGGGTACCTACCGCATGCTGCCACCCGACATGGCACGCCGCGCACCTTCGCTGTATTCCGAACACGAATTTGACATCACCCGCCTGGACAACCTGCGCGACAGCCTGATTGAAGTAGGCCGCTCCTGCGTGCACAAGGATTTTCGCAGTGGCGGCGTCATCGCCCTGCTGTGGTCCGGCCTAGCCGATTACGTGCAAAAGCAAGGTGGCGAATACCTGGCCGGCTGCGCCAGCGTGAGCCTGGCAGATGGTGGCCATCAGGCTGTCAGCCTGTACCGCCAGCTGGAAACCAGTCACCTCTCCCCTGCCGAATGGCGTGTATTTCCCCACTTGCCGCTGCCGCTGGACCGCATTCACGACGATGCACCCTCCTCGCCGATGCCGCCGCTGATCAAGGGCTATCTGCGCGCCGGTGCTTTCATCTGCGGCGAACCAGCCTGGGACCCTGACTTCAACTGCGCCGACTTCTTCATGCTGCTGCCGATGAGCCGCCTTACCGGCCGCTACAACCGCCACTTCGTGGGCTGACTCCCCAGCCCACACAGCGTTGCCGCTGTCATCAGCCTGGACGAAGCCCCCGTTCGTCCGGGCTGTTCTGTCTATATGACAGCGAACCCGGCTACAATCCGGGCATGAGCTACGCATTTCACCCGGTGGGCATTGTCCACTCGCCTTACAAGGAAAAATTCGGCATCCCGCGCCAGCCCGCGCTGGCGCCTGCTGCCGACATCCAGATCGAGCTGCTACCACCGTTCAATCACCCAGACACGGTACGCGGGCTGGAAGCCTTCTCCCACGTGTGGATCAGTTTTGTCTTCCACCAGACCGCCCAACGCGGCTGGCAGCCGCTGGTACGCCCACCGCGACTGGGCGGCAATGCCAAGGTAGGCGTATTTGCCAGCCGCTCCACCCATCGCCCCAATCCGCTGGGCCTGTCACTGGTCGAGCTGCGTGGTATCGACCTGGCCGACGGCGTAAGACTGCAACTGGCCGGTGCCGACCTGCTGGATGGCACGCCGGTACTGGATATCAAGCCCTATATTCCCTTTGTGGAGGCCCGCCCGGAAGCGCGTGGCGGCTTTGTCGACGGCCCACCACCCCGCCTGCAAACCAGTTGGAGCGAACAAGCGCTACTGCAACTTGCAGCCCTCCCCTCGCAGCCTCCCGCGCTGGCCCAACTGATTGATCAGGTACTGGCACAGGACCCGCGCCCAGCCTACCAGGATGACCCGGAGCGCATCTATGGCGTGCGGCTTTATGACTACAACATCCGCTTTAGCATCCGGGATAACCATGCCCACGTGCTTGAAATTCAGCCGTTTGCCCCGAACTAAACTCCCATGCTCCGGTCACACCGGAGCCCTTTACTCTGGAGAATAAAATCATGACACCTCGCGCGAAGACGATCATGCTCGCCTTCACCCTGGTTTCTGTCCTGGCGGCACCGTTCGCGGAAGCCGCACGCCTGGGCGGAGGCAAGAGCGCCGGCATGCGCCGCTCGGCCCCGACCAAGAGCTACCAGCAGCCCACACCGATGCCGGCTCCGGCAGCGGTTCCGCAGGCTGCGCCCCAAGCCCAGCCCAAGAAGGGCCCGGGCATCGGTACCGCCATTGCGGCGGGTGCCGCTGGTGCTGCTGCCGGCTACATGCTGGGTTCGGCCATGAACAGCAATCATGCGTCGGGC
Source organism: Aquitalea sp. (assembly GCF_030150775.1). Taxonomy (NCBI): domain Bacteria; kingdom Pseudomonadati; phylum Pseudomonadota; class Betaproteobacteria; order Neisseriales; family Chromobacteriaceae; genus Aquitalea; species Aquitalea sp. Next base: position 68,812 of record NZ_JASLFG010000056.1, on the reverse strand, counting down.
AATGCGGTGGATAATGCAGGTGCCGGCTCCGGCATTCCCTGGGGCACGCTGGCCCTGCTGGGTCTGCTGGGTATTGGCGGCCTGATGTGGTTCCGTCGCAAGAGTGCCAGCCCTGCTGGCATGAACACGCCGATGCCGGCGAGTAACGGTCCGACATTCAACAGCAATGCTCAGGACGCTGCCCGTTTCGAGCCGATTCCCAAAATCGGCTCTGGCCTGGGTCAGACACCGTCTTACGGCGCAGCCCCGGCCATGAGCAGTGCGGTACCGGGTCGTCTGCCGGATGGTACGGAAACCCCCAACTTCCTGCGTCAGGCCAAGGCGACTTTCCTGCACCTGCAAAGCCTCAACTCACCGGATAGCCTGGAAGAAGTCCGCAAGTACATGACGCCGGACCTGTTTGAAGGCCTGCGCAATGAAATCGGCAGCAATACTGATGTGGCTGACTTCCCGCAGCTGGACTGCCAGCTGGCCGAAGCCGTGGAAGAAGGTGGCCGCTTTATCGCCACCGTGCGCTTCTCCGGTACGGTAAGCGAGTCGGTCAATGCAGCGGCAGTGCCGTTCAGCGAATACTGGCACTACATCAAGGATGGCAGCACCGGTGGAAAATGGCTGGTGGCAGGCATTCAGCAGGAGTAATTTCTTTCTTTTGTGCGGATTTATCTCAACGGGCCCAGTCGGGCCCGTTTTTTATTATCCGGCCATGCTCTACACTGGAATGCCAATTGCTAGAGAGATTGGCTTATGGGCCAGCAAGAGCCCCACTCCAGGAAGGAATGTACTGCAATGAAACGTTTCGAGCATGCCGGTCTGACCCTTGGCAGCCATTTTCAGCCCATCTACAGTCTGGCGCACCGCCGCACTGTGGGCGTGGAAGCCCTGCTGCGTGCCGAGCAGAACCAGCTGCCCCTCTCCCCCGCAGAGGCCTTTTATGCCATGGTCTCGCCAGAACGCCGCCACGGCCTCGACCTGGCCGTCAGCCAGGCCCATGTACAGCATTTTTCCCAGCTGGAACACAGCCAGCCGCACTGGTTGTTCCTGAATGTGGATGCCGCCTCCTTATCCCGTCCTGAGCGCGCCATGGCGCTGGCCAATACCATTCGCGAAGCCGGCTTGCAGCCGGGCAATGTGGTGCTGGAAGTGCTGGAACATGTACTGGAACTGGACGAAGCCTTGATCGAAGGCGTGAATCTGCTGAAAAAAGCCGGTTTTCTGATTGCCATCGACGATTTTGGCGTCGGCCATTCCAACCTGGACAGGGTGTGCCAGCTGGAGCCGGACCTGGTGAAGTTCGACAAGGATTTGCTGCGCAGTGCCGTCAGCCAGCCACGCACCCGTAACCTGCTGTCCAGACTAGTGCGATTGATGCACGAAATTGGTGCATTGGTAGTGGAAGAAGGCATCGAAACCGAGAACGACGTGCTGGTAGCACTGGAATCCGGCTGCGATCTGGTACAGGGCTATTATGTGGCCCGCCCCTCCGCCAGCCCGGACGCGGATGACATCATCACCAAGCGGCTGGACTCGCGCTGGGACGAGCTGATGGTGCGCGACCTGCTCAAGCGCAAGATTACCCGCCGCCAGATCGAACTGGCGCGCCAAGCCTTTGTGCAATCCGCCATTTCGCTGATGCAGGGCACCCCGTTCGACCAGGCTGCCACGCCCATGCTGGCCATGCCCGATGTCATCCGCTGTTTCTTGCTGGACAGCGAAGGCCGCCAGATTGGCCGCAACCTCAACAGCCGCCACAACACCATCGCCAGCAGCCTGAAGTTCGCCCCGCTAGCTGATACCACCGGTGCGGTATGGTCGCGCCGCGCGTATTTCCAGCATGCCATCGACCAGCCCGGCGTGCTGTACATGAGCGAGCCTTACCTGTCGATGACCGACACCCGTTCCTGCGTCACCCTGTCCATGGCGATTGAAATTGACGAAGCCATGCATGTGCTGTGTGCCGACGTACTGGCACCACGTGTGCACAGCAGCCACGGCTGAGACTGGGTCTAAGGCACAAAAAGACAAAGGACCGCTTGCGGTCCTTTGTCTTTGACTGTCACCCGCTTACTGCGCCGGGGTAATTTCGGTAATGCTTTCAAACAGGGTGACCACTTTCTGCACCCCCGCGGTTTCACTCACCACCTGAGCAGCCAGCTGGCCTTCCGCCGGCGTCACCAGGCCCAGCATGTACACCACGCCACGCTCGGTCACCACCTTGATATGATTGGGCGAATAGCCCTTGCCATCCAGCAGACGGGTGCGCACCTTGCTGGTAATCCAGGTGTCGTTGCTACGCTCGGAGAAACCGGAAACCGGTGCCACCACGGTGTAATTGAATACGCGCCGCACATTGGGCATGGCGCGGGCAATCAGCTCAGCCTGCTGACCGGCTTCTGCCGATGGCACCTCACCCGTCAGCAGCACCGCGCGGTTATAACTGGTGGTATTGATATGCGCCGACGGCAGTTTGTCGCCAATCTGGTGCGACACCTTGGCTTCGATGCTCTGGTCATCCACATAAGCACCGCTGGAACGGCGATCAGTTGCCACCAGCGCGCCACCGGCCACACCGCCGGCGGCCAGGGCAAAGCAACCGGACAAGGCGCTGGATACCCCGGCTGCCAACAGCAGGGACAGGACAGTACGTTTCATTTACTCACCTCCCAACAGCATGTAATCAATGGCATCACACAGCGCATGCACCAGCAGAATATGCACTTCCTGAATACGGGCAGTACGCAGCACCGGCACATTCAGCTGGATGTCTTCCGGCGACAGGATTTCGCTGATCTTGCCGCCATCCTTGCCGGTGAGGGCAATCACACCCATGCCACGCTCGTGGGCGGCATAAATGGCTTCAATCACATTGGCGGAATTGCCCGAGGTGGAAATAGCCAGCAAGAGGTCGTTGGTATGCCCCAACGCACGCACCTGCTTGGAAAAGATCATGTCAAAGTCGTAGTCGTTACCAATGGCCGTGAGTGCCGAGGTATCGGTAGCCAGCGAGATGGCTGCCAGGCCCGGACGCTCCTTCTCGAAACGCCCCAGCATTTCAGCGGCAAAATGCTGGGCATCGGCAGCCGAACCGCCATTACCGCAAGCCAGGATCTTGCCCTCGTTCATCAGGCAGCTGACCATACGCTCCGCCGCCAGTGCTACCGCAGGGGATAGCAGCTCCATTGCCTCCTGCTTGGCGGCTATGCTTTCCAGAAAATGTCCGTTGACGCGTTCAATCAGGTCCATGCTTTTCCTTGTAGCAGCCATGGATGGCGGCTATGCAAAAATGTTTTTCAACCACTGCAACGGCTGTTCGCCTTCACTCAGCACAGCATCAAAACGACAGGGTGCGTCTACTCGCTTATCAGACAGGTAGACCGTGGCCGCATGCATGAGTTTCCTCTGTTTGGCAGCCGTAATACTGTATGCCGCCCCACCAAAACGGCTGCTGGTACGGTGACGCACCTCTACAAATACCAGGTAGCGGCCATCGCGCATGATCAGATCAATCTCACCACCCCGGCACAGCCAGTTGCGCGCAACCAGTTGCAAACCCTGCTGCAACAAAAAGGACAGCGCACGCTCTTCTGCCTGCTGTCCTTGCCGGTTCATGTGCGCTACTCGCCTTCGCCGATCAGCGACACCGGCAGTTGACGGTCAAATACCCGGTCACGCCCTAGCTTGAGGTCGCCGGTAACACCATCCAGCTTGATGGAAGACGGATTGCGTGTGCTACCCAGCAGCAGCGCCAGGCGATAGGCATCTATCCCCAACGCGTACAGGCGCTCGGTCTGCAAGGTAAGTGCGGTCGACGGACGCGCATAGCGCTTTACCGCCGGATGCTGCGGCATCAGGAACCACGGCATGTCGATAAAGCGCACTCCAGCCAGCTGCTTGTCAGGGCTGCGCGTGCTGATTTGCGAAGTGGCATACACCGGCAGATCCGGCAGCAGCGTCGGTTTCAGCCGCGCTGCCTCTGCAGGCTCCAGCGCCAGAAACACCGCATCCGCCTTGCTGAGCGCCTGCGCCAGCCCAGACAGATTGTCTCCGTTGTCCTCCAGTTGGGCCACATCCCTGCCGCCCAGGCTGCGCCATTCATCGGCGAAAGCCTGCTTCAGGCGGCTGGACAATACCTCGCCATCGGCGATGATCAGCGGACTGCTGCGGCCATCGTCCCGCATCAGACGGGCAATCTGGCGCGCTTCCACCTCAACATTCAGCGCCAGGGTAAACAGCTTGGGATTAGTCGGTACATCGCGCCCCACCGCATTGAGTGCCAGCGTAGGTACGCTGACATACGGTGCCACGGCGGCAATACCCGAGCGCGACAAGGGGCCGATCACCACATTCACCCCGCCAGCCACCGCCTCGCGGTAACGCTGGGCGGCATTGTGCTCATCAGCATCAATCACCACCAGCTCGGCCTGCGGATCGGCATCATGCGCCGCATCCACACCGCTGCGCACCACCGCCGCCGCCTCGCCCAGCAATTTGGACTCGGTGGGCAACAACACGCCTATTTTCACCCTGACAGGGGTTTTGCCGGGCGCGGCCAGCGGCTTGGCCACCGGGGCAACAGGGGCGGATGCCGGCTGCGCCTGGGCGCGCGGGCGTTGTCCGGCCACGCTATTGAGCGGCGCGGCATTGAGTTGGATGATATAGTCCGGTGCCTGCGCTTGCGCAGCCGTCAACCATGTCATCATGACGCCAACCAACAGCGGAGCCAGTCTTTGCATACTTCGTTCGCTCACTTACTTGAAACTGCACGGGAAAGTTTCTGTCGCGGCACATTATATGTGGTGGCCACTCCCATTGGAAACCTGGGAGATGTTACCGCACGTGCGCTGGCCGCCTTTGGCGTGGCCGATGTCGTCTGCGCGGAAGACACCCGTGTTACCGGCAGCCTGCTGACCGCCTACGGCATTCATGCCAACAAGCTGGTCAGCCTGCGCGAGCACAACGAACGCAGCATGGCCGAGCAAGTCATCCGCTGGCTGGCGGAAGGGCAGATCGTGGTGCAGGTATCCGATGCCGGCACCCCTGCGGTATCCGACCCCGGCGCGCGGCTGGTGGAAGCCGTGCGCGCCGCCGGCCATCCGGTACGCCCCATCCCCGGCGTATCCGCCGTCATCACCGCCCTGTCCGCCAGCGGCTTTACCAGCAATGCCTTCCTGTTTCACGGCTTTTTGCCGCCCAAAAGCGGCGAACGCCGCCGTACCTTGCAGCAATGGCTGAGCGCCGACCACCTGGTGGTGTGCTACGAAGCACCGCACCGCATTGTGGACACCCTGCAGGACATCGTGGCCGAACTGGGGCCGGACCGCCGCCTGATGCTGGCACGCGAACTGACCAAAACCTTTGAAACCTTCCACGGCCTGCCCGCCGGCGAACTGCTGGAATGGGTAAAGGCCGACAGCAACCAGCAGCGCGGCGAAATCGTGCTCATCATCGACGCCGCCCCACAACAGGAAGACAAGACCGGCCTGCCGGAAGAAGCCATCCGGGTGATGAACATCCTCAGCGCCGACCTGCCGATGAAGCAAGCCTCCACCCTGGCCGCGCAAATTACCGGAGCCAACCGCAAGCTGCTGTATGACCATGCGCTGAAAATGAAAAAGGACGCCGGTGAGTGATTTACAAGCCAAGGCAGATGGGATAGACTTGCCTCCTCTTGCGATGCCCGGGTGGCGAAATCGGTAGACGCAGGGGATTCAAAATCCCCCGCCGCAAGGTGTGTCGGTTCGAGTCCGACCCCGGGCACCAAATCCTTACCAGATAAGGATTTCAGCAAGAATCAAAACAGCGCCGCAAGGCGCTTTTTTGTTGCCTGAAACCTGCCATGGAACACTGGTGGAACACTAGCGCAAAACAGCACAAACCGGCACTATCAGCCCGTCCCCTGACCCCATCTCCCTGGCAATCCACAGTCCCAGCCGCCAAGCAACAACCAAGAATGGAATGCAAGCCAACTCCTTGTGTTGGCTTGTAATCATATGGAGCTTATACTGTGAGCACTCACGTATCCTCGTGAGCGACCTGAGAAGCAGGTTTCACCCTGTGGAGGCCACTATGCGATTCCTGAAGAAACCAACACCAGAAGTCTTGAAGATTGCCCAACGGCTGTCAGAGAACCCAGCCATCTACAAGATTGACCCACACAATGGCTCTGTGCGAGTAAATACACAGAACCCTGCTGCAGCCCGAGAAATCGGACAAGCAGCCAAACAGTTTTTTGCTGCTTTACATGCCAAATAGTTGAATGACGCCACTCATCATTCTGGTCATCCTAACAAGCGGGTTTACTTTTATAAAAAGTAGCCCGCTTGCTCGTTTTCGCCAGTCTCGACTTAGCGGTCAGGACTCTTACTCCAACATTGGTGTCTATGGCGTTGTAGCTACATGCTCTGCGGCGGTCGTAACGCTGATTTTGAACGTATTGACCCACTGGCTATTCCAATCCTGCGGCTGGGAAATACCGCACATGCCGGAATGGGAGGGCCATACAGCCAAAGATGCCATTAGCAGCAAGAATCTAATGCTGGGGGTATGGATTTTACTATCTCACGGCCTGGCAGTTGCGGCAGGCAAGTTCTTGTCCACGGTCAATGATGAGTCAGAGAGTGCTGCTGCCATGGCAATGGACGACAGCTTGAGCAAGCTACTCCTTGAATCGATGATGAGCTGGAATGCAGTTCAACTAACCCTATCGTCAAGAAAGGTCTATGTAGGCATTTCTGTTGGTCAGCTAGTCAGGGATGACTTCTCAAAGCATGACTACATTGAGCTGATCCCACTGATCAGCGGTTATCGAGACAAGGATACTCTCGACCTCACCCTGACTTGTAATTACGAAGAATTTTATGAGTCTTGGGGACAGATCGCTGATGACACATGGTCCGAACGACTAACCTCATTTAGGGTCGTCATTCCTCTATCGGAAATCAAATCTGCGGCATTTTTTGATCCCAGCGCCCATGCTGTTCTATCTCTCCGGCCAGACGTCGAAGAATATGAAGAAGAGATTCTGAGTCAGCCATAGTTGGCAGCAGCCAGGTCATGAAGATGTCTTGGACGCTGCTGGCTCATCCACAAGCCTCGATGAGCTAATGGGGCACTGGCGGGACACTGAGACGGAAAAATCCAGCACAATTGAAAACACACCAGCCATGTGACAACCAACCAAGCCATTGAAAAATAACAACTAAGAACACATCAGAACAAACCAAAATACACTGCGAGCCCGATTCAAAATCCCCCGCCGCAAGGTGTGTCGGTTCGAGTCCGACCCCGGGCACCAAGTCCTTAGCAGATAAGGATTGCAGCAAGAATCAAAAACAGCGCCGCAAGGCGCTTTTTTGTTGCCTGAAACCTGCCATGGAACACTGGTGGGACACTAGCGCAAAGCAGCACAAACCGACAGGCTCAGCCCGCAGCTTGGCCGTGCCACACCCGTCCCCGGTATTGACAAGCCAACCCCGCCAACCAACAATTGCCGCGTGCTGTTCAATAGCGGCACCGGGTTTGGCGACCCGACAGATAAGGCGGACAGCCGCTCTGCGGCTATTTTTATGTCCGTTGCACACCATTGGTACGTCCTTTTTCTATGGCGGGCCGTGGTGGGGAGCCTTCGGGCTGCCGGTTCCTATGTCCCGGTCTTGCAAACCCTGCCATGTGCCTGCCACCCCGATTGCAAGCGGGGTGCGGGTCTAAATCCGACATAGGAGGCATACCATGCCTGGCATCTCCCGCGCCCAGTTGCGCCCTCCCCCCGCGATTGTCATTGCCGTTACCGCCCCGCCATCCTTATACAAGGAGGCCCGCGCATGAACACCCAGCCCCTTCTCGACCCGGACGTTCCCGCCGCCTATCTGGCGCTGGCCACCTTTCAAGATCAACTCAGCCACCTGCAAACCCTGGCCAGCCTGCCGGAGCACGCCGCGCTGCGCGAACCCATCAGTCAGTTGACCCGCCTGTGCCAGACCGTCCAGCACACCATTGCCGACGGCATCTGCACGCTGGACCGTGCCACTGACTGCATGCAATGCCTGCTTGATCTGCTGCACCACGCCGAAGACATGCCGCTGGCAGCCAATCAGCTGGCTGGGCTGCTGACCCCGCTGCATCAGCAAATCAGCCTCGCCCGGACCGATATCGGCCAACTCCTGTAAGAGACAGACAGCGCCGCAAGGCGCTTTTTGTTGCCTGTCGTTTAGGCAAGCCTCACCCTGCCGTCCACCAACAGCCCGCCCAGCGCAGGCCGTGTGCTGTTTGCCAGCGGCAGGCCATTACCTTCCCCGTCAGTACAAACGCCAACCAGCACTACATGGCATTCCTCCAATCGATTCCGCCACTGTCCGATTCATGCCAATACATCAGCAGATTGTTGGCTGATTTTTGATCCAGCATATGACATCAGCACGTTTTATGTGAAAAACTGGTTGCCGAAGAGGGTCTTTCAGATGATCCGTGTCGGGAACAGCGTCGCCGGACGGGCAGTCCACGGAGTCGCAACAGGCTGGAAATGCTGATTCACGGTTTACGGTGGGAACAGCGTGGAAACCGTGGATGGCACCACCCCTTCAACGCATTGATTTTATTGAAAATTCAGAGAAACCCACGAAATGGCAGAAAAACACGTGGGCGAAACCGTGGGGCTGAAACCCTTGCCTGACAAGACTTTGCGGGGTGCTTCCACGGTTTGGGGCGGTTTATTGAGGTGGGTATCTGCTGGGGGGCCAGACAGGAGCCATTGATCAGGAAATCAGATCGCACGAATGCTTCAGGCTTAACAAAGTCGCTCGAGGACGGCGGTCCAAACATCAGGGACAGTCGTCAGCGGTCATTTAGCGACGCAGAGGTCAAGTTCGCAGGAAGGGCGAGCGTGGTAATGTAGGCTACCCCTCTGAGGTGTTGAACTGCTACGCGGCTGGCAACCATCGGTTGGCTGTCGTGTTGCGGTAGTAGTTTGTTGACTGATATCAGCAGTTCCAAATCTAATCTTTCAACAGGAGTGACCATGGCATATAGAAACGGTAATTACTCGGCGTTCTACGTCACAGAGCCCTTCAATACCAGCGCGCTCGGTGCTCACGCCACACGCGATTTTGTTTACTATAACCAGCTACGTATGTGGAAGGGGCAGGATGCAGCTTTTCCATTCAATGACTCTCACGACAAAACATACAACGTACGTGACGGGAGTGATTGGGAAGCGACTCTGAAGCCTAGACTGAGGGAGCGCCTAAGAAAGTCCAAGAATATTGTTTTATTCTTGAGTTCCGTTACTGCCAACTCGAAAGCACTGAGAGAGGAAATTGACTACGGAATCAATGATCAAGGTTTACCGGTCATCGTGATCTATCCCGAGTATGCCTCTGAGGCAGACCTTCTGACCGCTGACAATCAGGCACTCAAGCAAGCGGTAAAAAATCTCTGGGACAAACTTCCAGTATTTCGTGACTCAATTAGTTCTGTGCCGACTCTCCACGTGCCAAATAAGAAGTCCGTGATAGAGATGGCGCTTAGCAATACAAAATTCATGGTGGGAACCAAAGGAGATTCCGGGATCTTCTTCTATAAACCATGATTGTGCTTATAAGGGGAGAATAAGCATGTTAAAGGTGGCCTTCTTTGACCGACGGCTATTAGCTACCTTCTACAAGTACGCTACTGCCGTAAGTGTTTTCCTCTCCTTTGTTTTTCCATTTATCGATATACCAAAGGACTGCTTGCCTACGCCTAGCTATGGTCTTTGGTTTAAGGTTGCTGCTTTCGCAACAGCGTTCCTCCTTGTCTACATTGTTGTATGGGTCTGGTCTAACCGACTCAGGAATATATCAATCGACATCGAAGGGAGTGAAGTTAATGTTGTTGTTGGGGATATATTTCAGCAACCAGGACTTAAGGCGATTGCTTTCAACGAATATTTTGACACCTTGGTCGATGATAGAGTTATCTCCAGCATGTCTGTCAATGGCATTTTTGTAAATAAAGTGCTAAAGACACCGGTTGCTGACTTAGATAACTACATCGAGAGTTATCAATTTCAAGACGATGAAATAATCGGCGAAAATCTAAAAAGGCGAGTCGGAAAGAAAAGGCAACACAAGATCGGTACAATATGTGTTTACGAGGAATTCTTACTTACAGCGTTTAGTAAATTTGATGATGACAATAAGGCTGTTCTTACTATGCCAGAGTATTTGGAATTCTTGATAAACTTCTGGGATAGAGTTAATTCAATCTATGGCCAGAGGAGCGTATCAACTACAATATTTGGTTCTGGCATCACCCGCATAAAAGGACATAAACTCATCAGTGATGAAGACTTGCTGAAGATTATGCTTTGGACGTTTAGAATCAGCGAAATGCGTTTTAAATATCCTGCAAAGTTGACCATCGTCATTCATGAAAAGAAGATCAACAATATTAATCTGTTTGACATACAGGCTGTCAAAAATGGCGTTTGAATGTATTTGATGGTCGAAGCGGAGTCCGTCCAAGAGACTTCAAGCAGCCTGCCGATCACGGCAACCGGGAAGCCTGTGATTTCGATAGAGACTCCGATTACCCACACCCTCCCTGCACAAAAAACACCCCCGCTCCATCTGCATGGCCGGGGGTGTTTGGTTGTGGCCGCCATCTGGCGGACAAATCAGGCGGGGTCAGAACTTGAGGTTGAAAGCGGTGTACAGCGAGCGGGCGGGGCCGGCCACGCCTGTGCCCCAGGGGATGCCGGCGCGGCTCATGGTCATGCCCTGGCCGGTGTAGGCTCCGCCCAGCGGCAGGGTGTAGAAGCGGTTGAACACGTTGTCGATGCCCACGTCCACGCTGAACCGTTTGTTTTCATAGCGGGTGCGCAGGTTGAACAGGCTGTAGCCGGGGGTTTTGATTTCGTTGCGCACGGCGGAGACGTCGGTTTTGGCGCGGACGGCCTGCCATTCTGCGGTGCTGGTCCACTGCCCCAGTGTATTCACCAGTGCCAGCTTGGCGTTGAGCGGCATGATGTTGTACAGATTGTCGCCAGTGGTGAGGTTTTCGCCACGGGTGTAGCTGAGCTGGGCGGTGGCATCGAAGCGGCCGAAGCTGGTGGTTTTGGCCAGTTGCAGCTTGCCGCTGACGTCCACGCCGTATAGCTGGGCGTTCTGGTTGACGTATTGCAGCACCACGTAGCCGGTGGTGGCGGTCTGGTTGTTGTTGGCCGTGCCGTAACGCTGGGCGTCGATGTAGTTTTCCACATAGCTGTAGTAGGGGCTGAGCCTGAGCTGCCAGGCTTCACCGTCGGCGGCGTGCCAGTTGGCGCTGCTGCTGAGGGTGTGGGCCACTTCCGGCTTGAGGTTGGCATTGCCGACATAGCCGTTTCCGTCGCCGGCAAAGTTGTTCATCACCGCGGCCATGGTGTTGCTGGACCAGGTGTAGCGCTCGTACAGATTGGGGGAGCGGGTTTTCTGCGCGTAGGCCAGTTCGTATTGCTCTGTTGCCGACGGGGTGTAGCGGGCCAGTGCGGACAGGTCGAGGTTTAGGTCGGTACGGGCGTGGTTTTGTGCGTTGAAGCTGGCGGCATTGGAGGCGTACATGCTGCTGTAGCCGGAAACATTGTCGGTATCGGTTTTCACCTGGCTTAGCCGTGCGCCGATGATGCTGCGCCATTGTGCTGTCCAGTCCGCCTGCCATTCGGCAAACACGTCCAGTTTGTTGCGCTTGCCGTTCTTGATGTTCCAGAAGGTTTCCGGCCCCATCATCATGGTGTCCCCGGCCACCGGCGGCCACCAGTCGTTCAGGCTGTAGCGCTGGATTTCGCTGCCCAGTTTCAGTTTGTCGCGCGCGTTGAGCGCCAGCTCGGCACTAAGGCTGCCGCCCAGCGTGTGGCTGGCAGAGTCCATCGGCATGCCGATGTCCCCCATGTAATTCAGCTGTTTGTCATCGCCAAAGTCCATGCTGTGGCGCACATACTGGCTGTACAGGCGGGCGTCCAGCTCGCCCCAGGCAAACTGGCCGTTGTAGTGCAGGTTCAGCTGGTTGCTGCTGTTGTCGGTCATGTCCATGCGCTGGTTGGCAAAGCCTTCGTACGGGGTGCGTTGCACGCCCACTTTGGCTTCCAGCAGCTGGTAGTTGTCGCGCCAGGCCACGCCCAGTTCGTGGTTTTCGGTCTGGTAGGCGGTGGAGCCTACTGTTTTGCCATCCATCCAGGCGCGGCCAGTGGCGGCGAGGCCGGATTTCTTGAAATCGGCGGCGGCGTCGTAGTTGTTGCTGCGGGCGGTGGAGCCGGTGTAGTTGATGCTGACATGGTCGTTGGCCAGGGTGGCGCTGGCATTGGCACCACGGGCGTCACCATTGCTGCGATAGAACGCGCCCACGCTGCCGGTCTGCAATATCTGGCCTGGCTCGGCAAATTGCGGGGCGGCGGATCTGGCCACAATCACCCCGCCGATATTGTCGCCCCCGGCGCTGACCGGGGCTGCGCCGTTATACACCTGCACGCTGTCCACCTTGCTGGCATCCATATACGACAGCGGGGAGTTCATGTGATTGGGGCAGGACGCAATCAGGCTGGCACCATCGGTTTTTACCAGCAGGCGGTCGTCGGCCAGGCCGCGCAGTACCGGCAGGCTGGAGAAGCCACCGGCGGCATGCAGATTGAGGCCGGGGATGTCTTGCAGCAGCTGGGCGCTGTCGCTGCTGCGGGCTTGTTGACCAGCCAGTTGCGGCAGGCGCAGCGTACTGCCATCGGCCTGGCTGTTGCTGCGCCTGCCATGCACCACAACATCCGGCAGTTGTACAAGTTCGGTGCTGCTGTCGGCTGCTTGTGCCATGCGGGGAAAGGCGGACAGGGCAAGGGTAACGGCCAGGACGGCCGGTTTGGCGTGGAATTGCATGGTTATTCCCAAGTGAGCGACGGAAAGGAAGGCATGCCGGATCAAGAGCCGGGTCTTGTCTGGCCGTGTTATCAGCCAACCTGGGCTGGCTGTTCATCCAGCACTCAGGCTTGCTTGCAATGACCAAACAGCTGTTTGACATTTGCCAGGGCGAGCGTAGCAAGTTGACGCGGAGCTGGGATGTGACCAATTGCCGCAGCAGGCGGCCTTGCCCATGTCCTGGAGATGCCACGTCATGTAGTCTGAAACGCGCAAGTGAGTTTCTTTGCGTTTAGCATGACATCTGACAAACTTGCTCAGTACACTAGGACTTGGCCCGGGGACTTGGCTTGGGCCGTACCATCTCGTGTGCGGACAGGGCAATATCCTGCACCCGACCATCCTGGCGCTGTTACTTTCCACCACCCCGTAGCGACCACCGTGAACAAGATCTGGCACACCTGGCTGATCAGCCTTTTCATTACCCTGCTCGCCGGCCTGGTTGGCATGGCGGCGGTATGCGTGGCCGCACGACAGGATGAAGAGCTTGCCCGCTCCCAGGCGCTGGCAGATGCCACCGACCGTGGCAATGCCGTAAAGGTGGCCATCGATCGGGCGCTGTCCTCTACCTATGCGCTCAGCGCCATGGTGCGCCAGGGCCGTGGCCGGCTGGATGATTTCGAAACCTTTGCCCGCCCGCTGATTACCTACTATCCGGGCGTGATGTCCTTGCAGCTGGCCCCGGGTGGGGTGGTGCAGCAAATCTATCCGTTCAAGGGCAATGAAAAGGCGTTGGGCCATAATCTGCTGGCCGACCCCACACGCAACAAGGAAGCCTTTATCGCCCGCAACAGCGGGCAGATGACCCTGGCCGGCCCCTTTCCACTGGTGCAAGGCGGAATTGGCGCGGTGGGACGGCTGCCGGTGTTTCTGAGCCCGGACAAGCACAGTGCGCCGGTATTCTGGGGCTTTGCCATTGCACTACTGCGCTTTCCGGATGTGTTGCACAGCGCCGGACTGAACTGGCTGTCACAGCGCGGCTACCGCTACAGCCTGTGGCGACAGCACCCGGACACCCGCCAGGTACAGATATTGGCAACCTCAGAGCACATCCCCCCCACCCTGAACGACCCGGTGCATTACCAGATCAACATGCCTAACGGGACATGGCTGCTGGATGTCCAGCCCAGGGATGGCTGGCACAACCAGCAGCGCATTGCCATCAACAGCCTGCTGGTACTAGTAATCAGCGGCCTGCTGGGCTGGCTGGCCTGGCAGATGGTAGAACTGCGTCGCCGCCGTGCCGAGCTGGCCTTGCTGGTGGCATTGCGCACCCGTGCACTGGAGCAGGAAACCTCAGACCGGGAAGCCGCCGAACATACCGCGCTGTCGGAAACCATGCGCCAGGCCGCACTGCTGCAAACGGCATCCGACGGCATTCACATTCTGGATGAACATGGCCGCTTGACCGAATACAGCCCTTCTTTTGCCAGCATGCTGGGTTATGACATGGAGGAAATGCGTCAGTTTGTCCTGGCCGACTGGGACAGGGAAATCCCGCCCGAGCAACTGCAGCAGCTGATCAGGGATAGCGGCACCCACGGCCAGCGCTTTGAAAGCCGCCATCGGCGCAAGGATGGCAGCTTGCTGGACGTGGAAATCAATGCCAAGACCGTCACCATCGGCGGCCGGCCCTATCTTTATGCATCAGCCCGCGATATCAGCGAACGCAAGCACGCCGAACAGCTGCTACGTATTGCTGCCACGGCATTCGAAGCCCAAGAAGGCATGGTGGTAACCGATTGCCACACCGTCATCCTGCGGGTAAACGGAGCCTTCAGCCGCATCACCGGCTATACCGCAGATGAGGTGGTGGGGCGCAAGATCAGCCTGCTGCAATCTGGCCGTCACGACAGCGCCTTTTACCAGCGCCTGTGGCAAAGCCTGCAGGAACTGGGGGCATGGCAGGGAGAAATCTGGAATCGGCGTAAAAACGGGGAAATCTATCCGGAATGGCTCAGCATCAGCGCGGTACTGGGTGACGACGGCAGCGTCAGCCACTATGTGGCCACCATGAGCGACATCACCCAGCGCAAGGCAGCTGAAGACAAGATCAAGCGGCTGGCCTTCTACGATCCGCTCACCCAACTGCCCAACCGCCGCCTGCTGCAAGACCGGCTGCAAATGGCTCTGGAACACAGCCTGCACCACCAGCAAACCGGTGCCTTGCTGTTTATTGATCTGGATAATTTCAAGACGCTCAACGATACCCTGGGCCACGATATGGGCGACCGGCTGCTGCAAGAGGTGGCACTGCGGCTGAATGACTGCCTGCGACCGGGCGATACCGTGGCACGCCTGGGTGGCGACGAATTCGTGGTGATGCTGGAAAGCCTGGACAGCGAAGCGGCTCAGGCTGCCCAGCTGGCACGCGGCATCGGCCAGCAGATTCTGGAAGCCCTGGCCCGCCCCTATCCCATGCTGGATGGCATGCACCACAGCACCTGCAGCATGGGGGCGGTATTGTTTGACGGTGAGGCCAGTTCGGTGGAGGAACTACTCAAGCGGGCAGACCTGGCCATGTATCAGGCCAAGGCCGCCGGTCGCAACACCCTGCGCTTTTTCGACCCGGAAATGCAGCAGGCCGTTACCGCCCGCGCCGAGCTGGAAGCAGCACTGCGACGCGGGCTGCAACAGCAGGAATTCGTGCTCTACTACCAGCCGCAAGTGGATGCCGACGGACACATCAGCGGAGCCGAAGCCCTGCTGCGCTGGCAGAGGCCAGAGCATGGACTGGTGGGACCGGTCAGCTTTATCCCGCTGGCCGAGGAATCCGGCCTGATTGTGCCGCTGGGCGAATGGGTATTGCACACCGCCTGCCACCAGTTGGCCGAATGGGCGGAAAACCCGGCCACAGCCAGACTGGAACTGGCAGTCAATGTCAGCGCCCGCCAGTTCCATCAGGCCGGTTTTGTCGACATGGTACGTAATGCGCTGCGCTTGAGCGGTGCGCCGGCACAGCGCCTGAAACTGGAGCTGACCGAAAGCCTGCTGCTGCAGGACGTAGACGATACCATCCACAAAATGAACACACTGAAACAGGATGGCGTGTGTTTCTCGCTGGATGATTTCGGCACCGGCTACTCCTCGCTGTCCTATATCAAGCGCTTGCCGCTGGATCAGCTCAAGATCGACCAGTCCTTCGTGCGGGACATCGACAGCAATGTGAATGATGTCTCCATCATCCGTACCATTGTGGCCCTGGCCAGCAGCATGCAATTGCAGGTGATTGCCGAAGGCGTGGAGACCGCCAGCCAGCGCGCGTTTTTGTTACAACAGCACTGCTACGCTTTTCAGGGCTATCTGTTTGGCCGGCCCATGCCGATTACCGATTTCCTGCAGCTGCTGCAAGACCGCTAGCTACACCAGCCTTAACACCGTGGAGTTTCGCATGCATTTCCACAGCGCACCCGGCCCCTGCCTGATCGACACCCACTGCCACCTGGATGCTCCGGAATTTGATGGCCAGCGCGATGATATCGTTGCTGCCGCTCAGGCCAGCGGCGTCGGGCAACTGCTGTTGCCATCCATCCACAGCGACAGCTTTGCCGACAGCCTGGCCATGCGCGCACGCTATGGCTGCTGGATTGCCTTTGGACTGCATCCCATCTACCTGTCGCGTCATCTGGACGATCATCTGCAGATACTGGAAGAACACCTGCAGCAGCATGCCCCGCTGGCGGTGGGTGAAATCGGGCTGGATTACTACCTGCCGGGGCTGGATGCCGCCAGGCAGGAAAGCCTGCTGGTGGAACAGCTGAAACTGGCACGCAAATACAATCTGCCCGTGCTGCTGCATGTGCGGCGCGCGCAAGACCGCATTCTCAAATACCTGCGCCAGATTCCCGTCCCCGGCGGTATTGCCCATGCCTTCAACGGCAGCCGGCAGCAGGCGGACGCCTTCATTCAGCTGGGTTTCAAACTGGGCTTTGGCGGTGCCATGACCTACAGCGGTTCACGGCGCATCCGCGAGCTGGCCACCACCCTCCCGCTGTCCGCCCTGGTGCTGGAAACCGATGCTCCGGATATCCGTCCGGAATGGGCACAGCAGCAGCCCAATGTTCCGGCCAATGTGGAAAAATTTTCATTTGTCATGGCCGAATTGCGCAACATCGACTTGAATGAGTTAAGGCTCGCCCTGTGGCGCAATACTTACCAGGCCATCGGCCTGCCATTGCCAACATAACAATGTGGCGGTGCGGGGTGATTATCAAGCAATACCATGCTAATGTGCGGGCCCTGTGTAGACCGGATGCACCAGACAGAATAGATGGCCGCAATCACCCGCCATCCTGACAGCAGCTTCCGGCCATCGGCATGAAGTAACAGGCAAGCAGAATGCATCAGCATCCTCTGCCTGCAGCCTGAAGAAGAGGTACGGGGAATATCATGAAAAATCTATCCATCGCCGCACGCATCACCATGGGCTTTGGCCTGCTGCTGCTTGCGCTCGCCATTATCGGCAGCATCACCCTGCAAGGACTGGGCCGTATCGACCACCGGGTCGAGGAGGTCTCCAGCCACGAACTGGTGTTCTTTCGCGATGTGTCGCAGCTGCGCGTACACATGGGCAATCTGCGGCGTTTTGAAAAAGACTACTACCTGAATATCGCCAGCAGCGGCAAGCGGGCGGAATATCTGGCCAAGTGGAAGGAAACCTACGCCAAGGCCCAGGACACGGTGGGCAAGCTGTCGCAGTCGCTGGCCGATGGCAATAACAGCCTGAGCAGCAGCTTGTCCGGCCCGGTGCGCAAGCAGGGTGAATTGCTGCAAGCCTATGCCGACGGCTTCAACAGCGTCAGCAGCCAGGTGGAAGCCGGCACCATCACCACACCGGCAGACGGTAATGCCGCCATCAGCAAGTTCAAGGAAAACGTGCATCAGATGGAGGAGATGCTGCAAACCATCAGCACGGCGGCAGTAGACGCCGTCAATGCACTGGGCAGCCAGATCAACGCCACTTCGTCCTCGGTACGCAATGCGGTCATGGCCTTGCTGGCCATTGCCCTGCTACTGGGCATTGCCCTGTCCTGGCTGATCATCCGTTCCATCCGCCACCCGCTCAACAGCATGCGCGACAGCAGCCAGCATCTGGCCCAAAGCCGTGACCTGACCCACCAACTGCCCGATCTGGGCCGTAACGAGCTGGGCAGCATGGGCCGCTCGGTATCTGATCTGGTTGGTACGGTACGGACGCTGATCCAGGAATCACACGGCTACTCCTCGCAACTGGTGGGCGTAGCCGACCAGTTGGGTGATGTCAGCGATTATGTGGCCAAGGCCTCGCACCGGCAGTCCGAAGCAGCCTCTGCCAGTGCCGCCAGCATCGAACAGATGACCGTCAGCATCCAGATGGTGTCGGACAATACCCTGGGGGTGGAAGAACAGGCCCGCAATGCCACCAGCGAAGCCACCCGCAGCAGCCAGCTGGCAACACAGGCCGCAGAAGAAATCCGCCACATTGCCAGCAGCATTACCGATACCGCCCAGGTGATCGAACAGCTCAACCAGCGCTCCGGTGAAATCGGCGATATCGTCAAAGTGATCCGCGACATTGCCGACCAGACCAATCTGCTGGCCCTTAATGCCGCCATCGAAGCTGCCCGCGCTGGCGAGATGGGACGCGGCTTTGCCGTGGTGGCCGACGAAGTGCGCAAGCTGGCCGAGCGCACCAGCGAGGCCACCGCAGAAATCTCTGCACGCATTTCCGGCGTGCAGACCGATACCCGCCAGGCCTTTGTCAGCATGCAGCAAGCCAATGCCCGCATTGAAACTGGCGTCAGCAGCACCCAGCAAGTAGCGCAATCACTGCAGTTGATCCGGGATCTGTCACAGCGCTCGGTAGACAAGATCGGCGATGTGGCCGGCGCCATCAAGGAACAGAGCCAGGCCAGTCAGGATGTAGCCCGCAATGTGGAACAGATTGCCCAGATGAACGACAGCACCAACCGTTCAGTGCAGGAATCCCACCAACTGGCACAGCAACTGAAGGACCTGTCCGCGGCCCTGGACGAGAGCCTGAACCGTTTCAGGGTATGACCACCCGTAGCGCCACAAAAAAAGCCGCCTTCACAGGCGGCTTTTTCATGCAAGGTCAGCCACTCAGTTGGCGGCAGAGGCCAGCGGTTTTTTCGCCTTGGCCTTGGCCTTCAGCGGCTTGGCGGTCAGCGGGGCTGCCGGTACTGCAGCCGCCAGCGGTTCGGCAGCGGCTGCCGTGTACTGACGTGCCGCAATCGACTTCACATCCACCACTGCCGGCGGGGTGTAAGCGGTGTTGCAGGCATTCTGCTCTTCTTCGTTCAGGCTGCTATCGGTCTTGAAGTCTTCCACCGGCTTGAGCTTCAGGGTTTGCAGCAAGCTGCCCGAATTGGCCAGCACGGTTGCTTCGGCAAGCTTGTAATCGGACTGGGCGTTGATATAGGCACGTTGCGCATCAAACAGCTCGTTTTCGCTGTCCAGCACATCCAGCAGGGTACGCTGGCCGATATCAAACTGCTTGCGATAGGCATCGCGCGCCTTTTCCGTGGACAACTGATGCTGACGCAGCGACTCCATCTGATCCTTGAGCTTGACGATATTGTTGTTGGCAATACTCAGGGTCTGGCGCATGTCGCGGCATACCTTGTCGCGCAGATCCTTGGTGGTGTTCAGCTTTTCGGCAGCCGAGCCCAGGCGGGCACGGTCGGCACCACCACGGAACAAATTCATGTTGAAGATAACGGCCACCGAGCTGATCTTGGTACGGCCATTGTAACCATCGTAGTTATCGGTAGGTGCCTTGCTGGCCTGCAAGTCCAGCGTGGGCGAGAAGGCACCGCGGCGCACATTCACCTCGGCCTGAGCCGAACGTACGCTGGACAGCGCACTCAGGTAAGCCGGATTGCGCACAACGGCATTCTTGATCAGGTCCGGGCTGGCCGGCAGCGCAGCCTTCATCGACGGAATCTCGCTCAGCTGGGCCGGCGCATCGCTGCCGGTCAGACGGGCATAGCGCACCGAGACATCATGCAGGTTGGAGGTGTCGGTAATCAGATTGCTTTCCGCCAGTGCCAGACGGCCGGCAGCCTGTTCCAGATCCACGCGACGGCCAACCCCTGCCTGGACCTTCTGGGAAATCTGCTCGAAGATTCCCTTGTGGATGGCGTAGTTTTCCTGGGCACTATCCAGCAGCTGACGGTAGCGCAGCACGTCCTGATAGGCCTGAACAGTCTGCAAGGCCATACTTTCTGTGGAATCGAGGAAATCGAAATATTTCGCCTGTTCGTCATAACCCAGTTGCTTGACCGTGTTATAGGTCTGCAGGCCCTGGAACAGGTTCTGGCTCAAGCTCAGCTTCCAGCCACGGGTGGTGTAGTTCTGGTCGGCTACGGCCACGGTGCTGGGGTAGTCGTAACGCTGACGATTGGATTCGTAACTCAGATCAACTGTTGGCATGTAACCCGCCCGGCCTACGTTTACATCCTGGCCGGCTCCGCGAAACTGGTGCAGTTTGGCCAGCACTTCCGGGTTGTTCAGAATAGCCTGCTGCACAGCAGCTGTGACTTCAATGGCACTGGCCTGCTGTGGCAGCAATGCAGCAACACCGGCCAGGCCGATGGCTACCGACAAACTGATGGATTTGCGCAAATTTCTCATCGATACTATCCCATATGAAATATATGATTTTTTTTAAACAAAAAGTTAAAACACAATACAATCAAATTATACACACGGATTTTTACTGACGCTGCCAGTTTTTTACATAAATAATGCCATGCGATTGATCTGTTCCCGGCCTGCCACACTCCGCAAAATGCCCGTGCACAACCTGCCTTGCACGGCGTGGGGCTGGCTGCGCCTGCTGCTGCCTGTGCTGTTCAGCTGCTTGCTGTGCCTGGGAGTAACCGGCAGCAGCCTGCCCAGCGAGCAGACAGTGTCACGCTATGGCCCGCAGGCACAGCGGCTGTACCGCGACTGGCAAACCATGCTGAACAATGCCGGCAGCAGCGATAATCAGCGCCTGAAAGAAGTGAATGAATTTTTCAACCGTCGCATCACCTATGCCGAAAACAGCCAGGTGTGGCGGCAGGAAGATTACTGGGCAACACCGCTGGAAACCTTTGGCAAGGGCATGGCGGACTGCAAGGGCTTCGTGATAGGCAAATACGTGTCCCTGCGCATGCTGGGCGTGGCCCCGGACAAGATCCGGCTGACTTATGTGAAGGCCCGCATTGGCGGCCCTTCCAGCAATGTCACCCAGGCGCATATGGTGCTGGCATACTATCCTAGTCCGATGGTGGAGCCGCTGATTCTGGATAACCTGATCACCAGCATCCAGCCAGCCTCGCAGCGCCCAGACCTGATCCCAGTGTTCAGCTTCAATATGGAAAGCATCTGGGTGGGTGGAACACAGAACAACAATGTCAACCGGCTGACCCGCTGGAAACAGCTGCTGGACAAACTGAAAACGGAAGGTTTTACCTTTTGAGCACCCCCGTGAAATCACGCAAGCTTTCCCTGGTGCAGCGCCTGTGGCTGTTGCTGCTGTTGCTGGTAGCGCTGTCCATTGGCGGTGCGCTGATTGCCAATCTGCTTAATGCACGCAGCTATCTGGAACAACAGCTGAGCGCGCAAAGCGCTGACACCGCTAATGCACTGGCCCTGATGGTGACCCAGTACAAGGCGGACCCGGTGATGGCGCAAACCCTGCTGGGCGCAGCCTTCGAACAAGGCCACTTTGCCGAGATCAGCTGGGAAGGCGTACCAGCCGAACAGGCCATCCATCTGCGCAACCGCAACGGCTTTGAAGACACCCCGGCGTGGTTCCGCCAGTTACTGCCGCTGAAACCGCAAACTGGCATGGCACAAGTCAGCAATGGCTGGCTGCAGGCAGGCCGCATCGTGGTCAGTGCGCATCTGGGTTATGCCTACAGCTCCTTGTGGCAGGGCGCACTGCAAACCGTATTCTGGCTGCTGATCATCGGCGTTGCCGCCGGGCTGCTTGGATTTTTCGACATCCGCAGCCTGCGTCGCGAACTGCATGCCGTCGTGGCACAAGCCCACGCCATCAGCGAACAGCGTTTCATGCGCATTCCCGTGCCCGGCATTCCGGAGCTGGCGGAAGTGGGCATGGCCATGAACCACATGGTGGAACGGCTGCAAAACTACCTGCTGGGTCTGCGCGACGAGGTGGACCGCCTGCGTCGTGAAGTGCTGACCGACAGCAGTACCGGCCTGCCCAACCGCGAAGCCTTTGAACAGCGCTTTGCCAGCCTGCTCGACCCGCAAGCAGACCCGGCCAGCGGCCATCTGCTGCTTATCCGGGTGGCCGGCCTGGCCGAGCTGAACCAGCGCCTGGGCGGACGGCGTACCGATGCCCTGCTCAAGCGGGTGGCTGATGATCTGTCCACCCAGTGCCAGACTCACCGTGGCTGGATGGCCACCCGCCTGCGTGGGGCCGACTTTGCCCTGTTCTGCCCGGAACTGGGTCACGACGAAGCTGGCAAGCTGGCCGATGAGCTTTGCCTGCTGTGGCCGGTGTACTGGACGATGGACCTTTCCGATCAGCCGGGGCTGGGCCATATCGGCATCACCCCCTTCCAGAGTGGCGACCAGCTGGCCGAGGTGCTGAGCCGCGCCAGTGACAGCCTGACTCTGGCCGAAACCCAGCCGCTTAACAGCTGGAGCATGGACAAGGCGGATGAAACAGCCAGCCATGAAATCCATCCAGACTGGAAAGCCCTGCTGGAAACCGCCTGCCAGGATGATTCGCTGCGCTTGCGCTGGTATCCGGTATGCGATGCTGACAAAACCGTGCTGTGGCATGAGGGCATGCTGTTCCGGCCGCAACAGGGCAGCGTTGCCGCCATGGGCGCGCTGCGCCTGGTTTCACAGGCCGCACGGCTGGGACTGGTACACCGGCTGGATATCAATACGCTGAGCCTGGCCCTGCGCCGCGGCCCGGCCGGGATACTGGCCGTCAACATGTCGCCCGCTTCCTTGCAGCACCCTGACTTCCTGCCGTCCATCCTGCAGCTGTTGCAGCATTACCCGGAACGCAAGATCAATTTTGAATTCCATGAAACCGGGCTGGATGAGCACTGGGAGCACTTTGTCGCCTTCAGCCGCGCCATTCGCCCGGCAGGCCACCAGCTGGCTGTGGAAATCCAGGGGCATAATCTGGCGTTGGTAGCCCGTACTCATGAGGCCAGCATCAGCTATCTGGTGCTGGACAATACCCTGACGCTGGGCATTCATGCCGACGAAGGGCGCTCTGCCCTGCTGCGCGGCCTGCTGCGCATGGCTGCGCTGATGGGCGTTCAGCTGGAGGCCAAGGGCATTGCCAGCCCGGAGGATGCGGCAGCCTTGATTGACATGGGTGTGCACAGCCTGACCGGCCCGGCCATCAGCTGAGCAAGCACATTGCAACACAAAGCCCTGCCCGTCTTGCTGGCAGGGCTTTTTGCTGCCGAGCCCACCAGGCACTGGGCAATAAAAAAGCCGACAGCGGGCAAGGCTGTCGGCCTGTCGGGTGAGGAGGGATTAGTCGGTGATCAGCTTGCCGTGATTGAGCAGGTTCTGGATGATCTGCGTGTCCGAGGTATTGGCAATGCCGCCACCAAGGTCAGCCAGCGACACCCCCTTGAGTACGATGTCCACGGTATCGCTGCCGGCACCGGCACCCGTCTTGAAGCCACCGGATGCATCCACGTGCACGATGGTATCCGCCCCGCTCTGGGTGAAGTGCAGGTAGCTGGTGAGATTGCCGGTACTGCTGGCATGGTTCTCGCCCTGTAGCAGATCCTTCAGGTCCAGCGCCGAACCGCCAGCACTGTTGTGGTCGGCCAGATCAAAGTTGCTGATTGTGGTGCTTGCCGCCGTGCTGCTACTGCCATTGGAAGCCAGCGTCCACTTGAAGGTATCCACACCGACACCATCGCTGACGCTATGGTTGCCGGAACCGAACACCGTTTCAGTCGCCAGGGTGGAGACATTGCCCGCCTTGTCAGTGAGGGTGGAAGTGTAGGTGGACACCCCGCTGCCTGTCGGCAGGTGCTGTGCCTCGCTGATGACCCCATGGGCAATGTCGCTGCTGGTGATAAGGTGGCTGGAGCTTGTGCTCACACCGCCCTCAAGCGCGGTAAAGGTAAGCGTATCGCCCGCCACTGCACCAGTGCCGGCCAGGGAAACATCTACTTCCAGGTTACTGCCTTGGGCCGTCCCGGTGATATTGTCCACTTTCAGACCGGTTGCTCCGCCACCCGAGTTGTCCACCACGAAGGTCAGGGTATTGTTGCCGCTGACAAACAGACCGCTGGCACCGCTCAGGTCAACATGCTGTACGGTGGTCCACAGGCTGCTGTAGGACAGACCGGTATCCTTGCCATTCAGCCAGATGTGTACATTATCGTCGGCCGACAGGTCGAAGCTGAGCAGCACCGATGCCAGCACTGCGGTAGACGATATATTGAAAGTAGTCTGGTAGCTGTAGCTACCGTTCTTGTCATCCATATCGCCAATCCACTGCGATTTGTTGTAGTCATCGGTCACCCAGTTCTTGCCGCTGGCATCGGACTGGCCCACCACCGTGGCCGACGTCAGGTTAGCTTTGTCCGGCGCGCTGACCAGGGTGTAATGACCATCGGTCTTGCCGGCAGACAATGCATTGCCGCCGTTGTTCACCCCGGTGTTGAACAGATTGGAGATGGTTGCCGCCGAGGTGGCAGCCGACATGCCCGCCGCTGTCGGTGCAATGGTATCCAGTGTGTCGAAGCCGCTATCGCTGGCTGCATTGCCAGCCTTGTCGATCACACTGGCGCTGATCGTGATCTGGCCCTGGTTCAGATTGCTCAGGTCCAGTTTCACATCCGCGGTGTTCCAGCTGCCATCTGCCTTGACGATAACGGCGCTGGTCTCGGAGTTTGCACCATCGGTAAAAGTTACGTAGACAATCTGGCCCGCTTCCACGCCATGGGTAGTACCGCTGACCGTTACCGCACCATATTCGGACTTGTTGAAGTATTGGTCGCCGCCGCTGCCATCATCGGTAATGATGATGGTGGCTGTTGTATCCACCTTCAGTACATGGCTGGCTTCTACTGCCGGGTTACCTGCCTTGTCGCTCACATCGGCGGTCACGGTATAGCTCTTGGCATCAGTCAGTTTGGCCACATCGCCAGCTGGTACCGATGTGCTCCAGCTACCATTGCTGACGGTGGCACTATAGTGCTGGCCATTGAGCACGACATCCACGGTCTGCCCGTTTTCGGCACTGGTGCTACCACTGATGGTCAGTACCTGCTTGTGCTCAAGCGCGTTGATGACATCATCACCGGCGATCTTGCCAATGGTCAGCGTCGGAGCCGTGGCATCCAGCTTGTCCTTGTTTTCGGCAGTGGCAACATTGCCTGCCAGATCGCTCACCTGCGCCTTCACGGTCACCGCACCATCCACCAGCGTAGACAGGCTGCTGGCCGGAATACTCCAGCTGCCGTTGGCGGCAACCGTGCTGCTCACAGTCACCACATGGCTGGCACTGTCAGTAAAGCTTACCGTCACCGTCTGGCCTGCTTCCACGCCCGTGGTGCTGCCGCTGACCACCGCGACCATGCTCTCGCTCTTGTTGAACACGCCGTCGCTGCCGCTACCGTCATTGGCAATGGTGATGATGGCCTGGGTATCCACCGCAAAAGCGGTACCAAAGCCGGTAGCCGTGGCACCGTTGGCATCTACTGCCTTGACCAGCGGAATGTACACACCGTCGCCCAGGCTGTCAGTGACGCTGACCGACCATTTGCCACTGGCATCGGCGGTGGTGGTATAGCTGTGGCCGTTCAGGCTGACCGTAATCTGGCTGTTAGCGTCCGCCGTACCGGTAAGAACCGGGGTCTTGTCGGCGGTGATGCTGTCTGCCGCATTGCTGCCGGTATCGTTGGCGGCATCATGTTGCAGGTGGCCGGTGGGAATGCCCGGCTGGGTATAGCTTGCCTCCGCCGACGGCGAGGTATTGCCGCCCTTGTCGGAGACCGTGGCGGTCAGCGCAATGGCAGCACCGGCAGCCGGGGCAGCCATGCTCAGCGAGATGACACCACCCTGATAGCTGTAGCTATTGTTGCTGGCATCCACCAGCTTACCGCTGGCATCCAGATGCAAGGTCAGGTCGGTATTGCCGCTGCCGGTCAAATGCACCGAGCCACCATCCACCAGTACCGCCTGGTCATTGGCATTGAGTGTGACCTGTGCGGTGACGCTGCTGCCCGGTTGCAGCAGGTTGACGATATTGTTGCCGTTCTGCTCCAGGCTGACTTGCAGCGTAGCCAGTCCACCCTGATCCCAGTACACCACCTGGATGGTGTGCTGGTTGTTGGCCACACTGTCCAGATGGATGTTGTACCCGGCTGTAGCCGGCGACTGGTTATTGGTTTCCTGGGCCACAACCTTGCCATCGATCAACAACATATAGCCATCATCGGCACGTACCGCGATGGTGTAGTTGCCGGCCGTGGCAGTAAATACGCCGCCGGTTTCCACGATGGCGCGCGAAGTGGTGCCATAGCTGCTGCCCAGTTGCAGGCCGGTACCGGTACTGCCATTGCTGTTGCTGATGAAGTCGGCCAGCGCTCCTGTCGTACCCAGATTGCTGTTGACCGCCAGCGAACCATCCTGCCAGGCACCGGTACTGGTACCGAAATTGAGCGACTGGGCAATAAAGGTGGCGGTCGGGTTCAGATTGACCAGATCCCCCAGTACGGTCGCCAGGGCGCTCTGGCCGTTTACCGGCGTACTGATATGGGCATCATCGATACCGAAGTAGTTGCTATAGCTGTAAGTTCCGCTGGAAACAAAGCTTACTTGCGGTGCATCCGGTGCCGTGATATCCACGGCCAGGCTGTGTTTGGCTTCTGTGGCCGGGTTACCGGCCTTGTCGCTGACATCGGCAGTAATGGTGTAGCTCTGGCCATCGGTCAGCTTGGACACGGCAGTAGCCGGGACTTCGGTACTCCAACTGCCGTTGCTGACGGTTGCGCTGTAATGCTTGCCATCGAGTACCACATCGACCAGCTGGCCATCCTCGGCACTGGTGGTACCACTGATGGTCAGCGGCAGTGCGTACTCCTTGGCATTGATGATGTCATCACCGGCAACCGTGTTGATCACGATGGTGGGGGCGATGGTATCCAGCTTGTCGTCATGGCTGGTCTCGGCAAGGTTACCTGCCTTGTCCACCACGCTGGCACTGACACTGATGCTGCCCTGATTCAGGCTGCCCAGCTCCACCTTTACCCCTGCCGTTGTCCAGCTGCCATCTTTCTGAACCGTCACGGCGGCCATTTCGGCATTGGCACCATCCGTAAAGGTGATATAAACCGTGCGGCCTTCTTCGACACCCGTGGTCGTACCGCTTACCACCACATTGCCGGATTCGACCAGATTGTAGGTCTGGTCACTGCCACTGCCGTCATTGGTAATCGTGATAGTGGCCAGGGTGTCCAGCTTATCGGCATGGCTGTCGCTGGCGGTGTTGCCGGCCACATCGCTGACTTGCGCTTTTACCGTCACCGCACCGTCCACCAGGCCGCTCAGGCTGCTGGACGGCACGCTCCAGCTGCCGTCCTTGCCCACCGTGGTATCGACACTGACAACATGGCTTTGGCTATCAGTAAAGGTCACCGTTACCGTCTGGCCTTCTTCCACGCCCGTGGTGCTGCCGCTGACCACGGCACCGGCGGCTTCGCTCTTGTTGAACACGCCGTCACTGCCGCTGCCGTCATTGCTGATGGTGATACTGGCGGTAATATCCACGGCCAGTTCATGGCTGGCCTGTGCGGCTGGGTTACCGGCCACATCATGGACATCGGCAGTGATGGTATAGCTGGTGGCATCCGCCAGCTTGGCAACATCAGCGGCCGGGACTTCGGTACTCCAGCTGCCATTGCTCACTGTGGCACTGTAATGCTGGCCATTGAGCACGACATCCACAGTCTGACCGTCTTCGGCGCTGGTACTGCCACTGATAGTCAGCGCCAGCTTGTGTTCAACTGCATTGACAATGTCATCGCCTGCCAGGCCACTATCAATGCTGACGGTGGGTGCCTGCAAGTCAACGCCATAGCTGTGGTCTGCACTGGCATCGGCCGTATTACCGCCAATGCTGCTGGTGGTGACGCTAGCGTGGATATTGCTGTCGTTCTTGAGGTCATCACTGCTGACCGGAATGCTGTAGCCCAGCTTGCCGTTGCCCAGATCGATCACCTGGCCGCTTGTGTCGTGGCCATGCACGGTCAGGGTAACGGTGTCACCCACCTTCACATTGCTACCAACGGTGCCAGTGACCGTGACGGTGTTGCCGCTGCCTTCCTGGATGTTCAGTACATTATCGGCGGTAAGCGGATCTACCGTGATGCTGGCTTTGGGCGTGGACAAGTCGACCAGATAGTCATGATCGGTCGATGCGGTCGCGGTGTTGTTATAGCTGTCGCTCACCGCCACCGTGGCATGGATGCTGGTGGCACTGGACAGATCGCCCGTTCCCACATTGCGGGAGAAGCCAAGATGGCCGTTGATCTCGATCACTTCGGTGGTATAGGTGGCACCGCCAATGGTCAGCGTCACCTTGTCGCCCAGCTTGGCATCGCCACCCACCGTACCGGTGATGGTAACGACATCACCATAGTACTCATTGAGGTTGAGGATGTTGTCGGCAGTGACATTGTCAACGGTAATGGTTGCCGTGGGCAGCGTGCTGTGCAGCGTGGCATCGTCCATGCCCTGCCCGGACGTATTGCCCACTGCATCTGTCTGGGTGGCGGTCACGGTAACGGTACTGCCATCGGCTGGCTTGGCAATGTCCAGTGTCACGGTGCCATTGCTATAGCTGGCGGTAACAGCGGTGTCAGTGCCGGTCACGCTGCCATCAGCATGCACCACCAGGGTAGTGACATGGCCGCCATCATTCACCGTGATGGTGGCACTGCCGTTCTTGGCCAGGTCGGCGGCATCCAGCTTGACGGTGGCCTCTACCTTGCCATTGACCAGCTCGGCGGCATTAATGATGCCATCGGGCGTTCCATGCTCGCTGATGGCCACGGTCGGTACGGCCGGCGGCGTGGTATCGATGATG
Source organism: Aquitalea sp. (assembly GCF_030150775.1). Classification (NCBI taxonomy): domain Bacteria; kingdom Pseudomonadati; phylum Pseudomonadota; class Betaproteobacteria; order Neisseriales; family Chromobacteriaceae; genus Aquitalea; species Aquitalea sp. The sequence continues at coordinate 39,805 of NZ_JASLFG010000056.1, read as the reverse complement.
GCGGTAGCGGTGGCGTTAGCGGTAGCCCCTGCCGTATTGGTACTGGTGGCAATCAGCGTATCGGTGCCATCCGGCAGCGGCGTGGTGGGCGTGACATACCAGTTGCCATCGCTGCCGACTACCGTGCTACCCACCACCGCACCGGCGGCATTGGTCACAACTACGGTCAGGCCGGGAATGCCAGTGCCATGAATGGTGGGCGTGGAATCATTGGTGGCACTGATATTGTCGATGGTAAGGCTGATGGGTGCGGCAGCATTCGGGGTGGTATCTGCCTGTACCGACTGGGTGCCAAGCACCGCAGCGCCAGCGGTGTCTGGCAGCGGGCCGTTCAGCGTTTCGCTCACGCGCATCAGCCGCACAAAGCCGTGGCTACCTTCATCACCGGTTCCGGCTCCGTTCAGGCCGGCGGCGGCAGGATCAAGCTGGGCCAGCGGATCCTGGCCGTTTTCCAACGCGGCCAGCACTTGCTGTGCTTCCGGAGCCAGCTTGGCTACAGCAGCTTCGCTTTTATCCGTGGTCTGCGGCTGCAGCGTTTCGTCAGTCAGCGCCATTTCGCGCGGGCCATCGACATTGAGCACTGCACCGTCAGCGCGACCTACCGATAGCGTTGCGCCATCCAGCAGCACCACATGCTCACCCGGCTGGATGATGTCGCCGGCCTTGAGAATGCGTTCATGCCCTTGGGCATCGATGGCTTTGACCACACCGTTGACGGCGACAACCTGACCTTGGATAGCGGGGGTACTCATGACTGACTCCTGAAGACGCAATATGCACTTCGGTCAGCTTATGCAGTGATGTCAGAGAAATATATTGTACTGAAGGGCAGATATTCTTTTATTTTCAGAAAATTCACATGCACATTTGAAAAAATAGCCGCATTGCAAACCAGCAAGGCGGCTGTGTCCTGTGCTGTGGCATACATCCTAGTGGCCCGTCAGCTTCAGCAGCAGTTGCAGGCGGTCTTCCACGCCAAATTTCTGGAATACCGAGGTGAGATGGGCTTTCACCGTACGTTCGGAAATCTCCAGCAAACGGGCGATGTCCTTATTGGCCCGCCCCTCACGCAGGGCAGCCACCACATCCTGTTCCCGCTCTGACAACCGGGTACGCCAGTCTGGCGCGGCAGCCGCCGGCAGCTGTCGACCAAAGCGCGCGCACAGCTGCTGCATGATGCTGCGCCCCACCCAGGTGCCACCGGCCTGCACCGTGTCAAATACCTGCAGCAGCAGATCTGGCGTACTCATGGCGTGGGCGTATGCCACGGCCCCCCACTGCAACCAGCGCAAGCCCTCTTCGTCCTGCGGCAGCGAGCTGAGCGCCAGCACCCGGCAATGCCGGCAGGCGTACAGGATGTCCTGTTCGCCTGCCACGGCGCCGGCCAGGTCGAGCAAGACCAGGCTGTCCGCTGGCACGCTGCTGCGGTTGAGCGCCGCCAGATCAGGCAGGCGCACGGCATCTTGCAGTTGCAGGCTGTCTGCCCAGCCATCCGCCAGCGCACTACTGGCCGTAATCAGTATCACCATATCGCTCATCGCTCGGTAAAGGCCTCTGCCTTGGCACGCAGTACCGGTTTCAGCAGATAGGAAAGAATGCTCTTCTTGCCGGTCATGATGTCCACCTGCGCCACCATACCGGGGATGATGGGCAGATGCTTCTCGCCCAGTGCGCCCTGTTTGGTACGCACTTTCACGATATAGAAAGCATTGCCTTTGTCGTCGGTAACGGTATCAGCACCGATTTCCTGCAGGCTGCCTTCCATGCCGCCGTACACGGTGTAGTCGTAGGCGGTAAAGCGCACCATCGCGTGTTGTCCCTGGCGCAGAAAGGCGATGTCACGCGGCGACACCCTGGTTTCGATCATCAGTGAATCTTCCAGCGGCACGATTTCCAGAATGTCCTTGCCCGGCTGCACTACGCCGCCAATGGTATTGACGAACAGGCGCTTGACCTCGCCCTTGACCGGCGAGCGCACCTCGGACAGTTTCACCTTGTCGGCCAGGCCGGAGCTGCCGGCAGACAGGCTGTTGATCTTGCCCATGGTTTCGGACAGCTCGGCGCTGGCCTGATTGCGGAAGTTAAGTTCCACTTCCTGGATCTTGTGGTTGGCTTCGCTGATGGCAGCCTGCAGCTTGGGAATCTGTGCGCTGGCCATGTCACGCTCACCCTGATAACGCGACACGTCGCGCTGCAAGCGCAGCAGGTCCACGTCCGATACCGCACCGGATTCCTTCAAGGGCTTGGTGACAGCCAGTTCGCGCTGAGTCAGCTGGTAGCCTTGCTGCGCCTGGGTCAGCTTGGCGCGTACCTCGCTCAGTTCTTGCGAGCGCTGGGTCAGCTCCTGCCGGGCGATGGACACATTGGCATCCAGTTCGCGGCGCTTGGTCTGGTAGAGGTCGGTTTCCTGCCGGGCAATGTCGGCTGCCTGTTGCACCACTTCCTTGGGCAGTTCGAACGGCACATTGTTGGCAATGGCGCGCAGGCGCGCCGCCTTGGCCAGCAAGGACAGATACTGCGCCTGATTTTCGTTCAGCGACGACACAAAGCGGGTGTTGTCGATATTCAGCAGCAGCTGGCCTTTCTGCACGATCTGGCCTTCCTTGACCAGGATCTTCGACACCACGCCGCCATCCAGGCTCTGGATATGCTGGTTTTGCGATACCGGCACCACCTTGCCTTCACCGCGCGCCACTTCGTCAATCTGCGCCAGTGCCGCCCACAACAGTGCTACCAGCAACAAGGCCAGCATGCTCCAAACGAATATCCGTGGCCGGCCCGGACTTTGCTCCAGAATCGCCCAGTCACCATCGGTGGCAAAGTCCTGTCTATCCTGCAGATCGCGCGCCGCCGCCCAGTCCATCAGCTTGTCCCAGTAGGGAGAAGTACGGCCCTGACCACCACGAATCCAGCCTTGCAGGCGTTGTTTCCAAGTCGTTTTCATCAGCCTGCCCTCCCCACCTGCCCCTGCTGCAGAGCCTGAATCACCGCGGCCTTGGGGCCATCGGCCACAATGGCACCGTTATCAATCACGATCAGGCGGTCCGCCAGCTCCAGCAAAGCGTTGTGATGGGTGACCATGATCATGGTCTTGCCAACCATCACCTTCTGCAGCGTCTGCTTGATCTGCCCTTCGGTGGTGTTGTCCATATTGCTGGTGGGCTCGTCCATCAGCAGGATAGGTGGTGCATTGAGCAGCGCACGGGCAATGGTCACCGCCTTGCGCTGACCACCGGACAGCGAATCTCCACGTTCGCCGATAATCATGTCAAAACCCTGCGGGTGACCGTTGATGAAGTCGGATAGCCCGGCCAGCTCGGCGGCAGCGGCCACGCTGGCGTCGTAGGCATGCGGGGCACCCATGGCGATGTTCTGCCGCAAGGTGCCGTAAAACAGCACGGCATCCTGCGGCACATAGCCGATATGGCGGCGCAGTTCTGCCGGATCGATCTGGTTGATGTCGATACCATCAACACGCACCGAGCCTTCCGTCGGGCGGAACAGCCCCAGAATCAGCTTCTGCAGCGTGGACTTGCCGGAACCCACCCGGCCGATGATGGCCACCCGCTCGCCAGCCTTGATCTTGAACGAGACATTACGCAAGGCCAGCTGCGGATTGTCCGGGTAGCTGAACGACACATTGCGGAACTCGATCTCACCCTGGAAGCTGGTGCGGTGGAAGAAGTTGGCATCCTGCGGCCGCTCCACCGGCATGCTCATGAAACCGTCCAGCGAGGACAGCGAGGTCTTGGCGTTGTGATACTGGGTCAGCAAGCCCACCAGTTGGCCAAGCGGGGCCATGGCGCGTCCGGACAGCATCACGGCGGCAATGACACCACCTTGCGAGGTATTGCCATCCATGATCTGGTACACCCCCAGCACCAGCATCACGATGGACACCAGTTGGGTGATGAAACCGGCAAAGGTATTGGCCGAGGTGGCCAGCAGCTTCAGCCGCGCACCCACCTGGGCCAGAAACAGCGTGCCCTGCTCCCAGCGCCCCTGTTGCTGGCCTTCGGCGGCCAGGATCTTGATGGTTTCCAACCCGGCCAGGTTTTCCACCAGTTGGGCATTGCGCTGAGCCGAGGCACGCAAGGTGGCCTCGGTCAGCTCCTTCATCTTTTCCTGGATGAGCAGGGCAAACACAATCATCAGCAAGCCACCCACCAGCACCGGTACGGTCAGCAGCGGGGAAATCCACAGGATCACCAGCAGGAAGATCAGCACGAAAGGCAGGTCGATCAGGGCGGTGATGGAGGCCGAGGCGATAAAGTCGCGCACAGTTTCAAAGGCACGCAGATTGGAGGAAAACGCGCCCACCGAGGCCGGGCGGGCCTCCATGCGAATACCCAGCACCCGTTCCATGATCAGGCTGGACAGCGTCACATCCACCCGTTTGCTGGCCAGGTCGATCAGGTAGGCGCGGGTCATTTTCAGCAGGAAATCGAATACCAGCGCCAGCAGGCCGCCAATGGCCAGCACCCACAGCGTTTCGGTGGCCATATTGGGCACCACCCGGTCGTAGACATTCATCGACACCAAGGGAATGACCAGCGCAAACAGGTTGATCAGCAAGGCGGCGATCATGGCGTCGCGATACAGCGGCAGGCCGCCGTAGACGGTTTGCCAGAACCAGTGGCGCGAGCGGATTTCACCCAGCTCCGGCGCACGGCGTTCAAAATTGAAGCGGGGACGGACAAAAATGGCCAGCCCCAGGTATTTGCCAGCCAGTTCATCCAGCAAGATGCTGACTTCCGACTCGGTCAGCTCGGAGAAGCTCACCCGTGCCATGCCGCTGACCGGGTCGATGGCACGCAGGATGCAGGCTTCGTCCCCTTCCAGCAGCAGCACCGCCGGTAACAGCGCATCACGCAGCTTGTCCAGCGGTTGACGCACCACCCGCGAAGTCAGGCCGATCCGCCGTGCCGAGCGCGAGAACATCGACGGATTAAGCCGGTTATTGCTCAGCGGAATGCCGGCTACCAGCGACTCGCGGGTGGCGTTGATGCCGTAGCCACGTGCCAGGGCAAACAGACAATCCAGCAAGGGATCGAGATGTGTTGCCTGCAGGGGAATGGAATCATGTTGTCCAGCCTGGGACGGGGAATGCATGCGCTGCCCTTTAGATGCTTTTGTCGTGAGCGATGAGTTTGGTTCGCCCTTAATGACGACATTCTAATCGAAGCTCTAAAGCCAGCAAGATGTTAAGAACAGTTAAAATATTTACTTTAAAATACAACTGATTTACTGGCTTATTTTCAGCAGGAAATTTCAATTCTGCCATTCAGAAACAAGAAAACCTGCCATAGGCAGGTTTTCTTGAGTTGCCAGACCAGCCGATGTCTAGGCCGGCTTGCGCTTGAAGGTGCGGGCAAAGCCCAGCACGCAGGCAAAAAACAGTACGCTGATTGCCACTTCCCACAGCGCCAGCGTCTGCGACAGGCCATGGTCTCCCCAACTGCGCATGATGCCCTCGGTAAAAAAGGCCAGAATGAACATGCTGGACCACTGATAGGTATACAGCCGTTCCTTGAGAATGCCCATCAGCGGTGCCAGCAGGATGACTGCCTTGAGTGCCAGAAAGGAACCACCCGGCCGTACCGGGGCCAGCCACAGCTCCCAGGCCAGGGTCAGCAGAATCAGGGCTACCAGACTGGCGGCCGCGCCATAGTGAAACAGTTTTCGGTTCATTTTTCCTGATTTCCGACCGTGATGGCACGCCCCGGGCGCGACATGAATACGGCCATGATGATGCCTACCTCGTACAGCAGCCACAAAGGCACGGCCAGCATGGTTTGCGACAACACATCCGGCGGCGTCACCACCGCAGCCACCACAAAAGCCCCGACGATGACATAAGGCCGGCCTTCATGCAGCTTGGCCACCGACACCACGCCCATGCGCACCAGCACGATGACGATGATGGGTACCTCGAAGGTGACACCAAACGCAATGAACATGCCCATCACGAAAGACAGATACTTGTCGATGTCGGTCATCATGCTGACGCCGCTTGGTGTCATCATCGAGAAAAAGTGGAAAGCCACCGGAAATACCAGGAAATAGGCAAAGGACATGCCCAGCAAAAACAGCAGCACGCTGGCCACCACCAGGGGCAGGATCAGTCGCTTTTCATGGCTGTACAAACCCGGTGCCACAAAGGCCCATACCTGGTACAGGGTATTGGGCAGTGAGATGAGAAAGGCCACCAGCATGGTGAGCTTCATCGGCACGAAGAAGGTGGCCGTCACCTCGGTGGCAATCATGCTGCCACCATTGGGCAGCGCATCCAGCAAGGGCTTGGCCAGTATGTGGTAGATGTCGCCAGACCAGTGGAACAGGCCGAGGAAAACCAGCATCAGGCCCAGAATTGCGCGCACCAGCCGTGTGCGCAATTCCAGCAGGTGGGCAAGCAGAGGTTGTTCGTTCATGCGTGGGGACGGGACTCGGTAGAAGGCTGACTGGCAACCGCTGGCGGGGTATCGAACAGATCAAGCTGATTTTCGTCACGCGGCGGCGCATCGACGGCAGCTTTCTCTTCCACCACAGCGGAGGCTACGGTAGCCGGTGCTGCCTCGGCCTGCAGGTCCAGCCCACCATGAATGGTGTGGGCAGCTTCCTGCAAGGGTGCCACCGCCTCGCCGGAAAGCTGCTGTAGCTGGGCGGACTGCTCGGCCATCACCTCGCGCACGCCCTGCACTTCGCTTTCCATCTGGGAACGGAAGCTGTTGGCGGCATCCTGGATATCGTTGCGCAGGCCATCCAGCCCGTTCAGATTAGCTTGCTGGTGGATGTCGGCCTTGACGCTGGAAACAAAGCGCTGCGCCCGCGCTACCAGCGCACCCAGGGTGCGGGCAACGGTAGGCAGGCGCTCCGGCCCCAGTACCACCAGGGCGACGATGCCGATCAGGAGGATTTCACCAAAACTGATATCGAACACGATGCGGCCCGCGGCTTATTTCTTGTCGGATTCGTTGTCGATGATGCGACCGGTTTCGGCAGGCTTGTCGGCTTTCTCATTCTCGCCCTTCATGCCTTCCTTGAAGCCGCGCACAGCACCGCCCAGGTCTTCACCCACGTTTTTCAGTTTTTTGGTACCGAAAATCAGCACCACGATCAGCAACACAACCAGCCAGTGCCAGATACTGAAAGAACCCATTGCTACTTCCTTTCAAAATGATCAGGCGCGCCCGGCATGCGGCGCGCCGGCAAACCGTCAGCCCTTGTGGCCAAAAACATGTACATGCAGGTGGAACACTTCCTGGCCGCCACCGTGACCGGTATTGATGCCGGTCTTGAAGCCACCTTCCAGCCCCTGCTCGGCGGCCAGACGCGGCACCAGGCCCATGATGCGACCCAGCAGTGCTTCGTGCTCCGGACCGCAGTCGGCCAGCGAGGCCACATGCAGTTTCGGAATGATCAGAAAATGTACCGGTGCAAGCGGACGGATATCGTGAAATGCCACGACATCGTCGTCTTCGTAAACCTTGTTGCAGGGAATATCCCCTGCTGCGATCTTGCAGAAAATGCAGTCACTCATAACGTGGTCCTGTACGCAGAATTCAGGAAGGACGGGAGGCTTTTTCGTCGATGCCGGAAATACCTTCGCGGCGATGCAGCTCCATCAGCACATCCTCCGGACGCAAGCCATGATAAGTCAGCAATACCATGGTGTGGAACCACAGGTCGGCAACTTCACGCACCAGGTGCAGCTTGTCCTTGTCCTTGGAGGCCATGATGGTTTCCGCAGCTTCCTCGGCCACTTTTTTCAGGATGGCGTCTTCGCCCTTGTGGAACAGGGAGGCGACATAGGACGACTGGGGACTCGCCTCGCGGCGGGCTTCCAGTGTATCGGCAACCGTCTTGAGCACATCGAAAGTCATGATGCTTCACCTTTGCATACTGGGAATTCGGCAAGTATAGGCCGATTCGCTCATCGGCCGTTAGCGCAGGACACGGCCTGCCATTGTAGCGACTGCGCGTGATAATGAATTGATACGGAGCAATTTAATGCTTGTGCTGATAAATGGCGTCCGGGTCTTTCAGCACTGCATCCACGACCGTCCAGCCACCGTTTTCAAACCGGCGGTAGAAGCAGCTCTCGCGGCCGGTATGGCAGGCAATGCCACCAGCTTGCTGGATCTGCATCACGATCACGTCGCCGTCGCAATCCAGGCGCAGTTCCTGCACGGTTTGCAGATGGCCGGATTCCTCGCCCTTTTTCCACAGCTTCTGGCGCGAACGGCTCCAGTAGTGGGCAATGCCGGTGTCAGCCGTCAGTTGCAGGCTTTCGCGGTTCATCCAGGCCACCATCAGCACGCGGCCGGTGGCACTGTCCTGGGCAATGGCAGTTACCAGGCCCTGGGCATCCCACTTCACCTCATCCAGCCAGTTGCTCATAGCCGCACCTCGATACCTGCATCACGCATGGCTTCCTTGGCCTCGCGCACCGTGTATTCACTGAAGTGGAAGATACTGGCCGCCAGTACGGCATCGGCCTTGCCCAGCTTCACCCCATCCACCAGATGCTGCAGATTACCCACGCCGCCGGAGGCAATCACCGGAATGCCCACCCCTTCGGACACGGCACGGGTCAGCGGCAGGTTGAAGCCGATCTTGGTGCCGTCGCGGTCCATGCTGGTGAGCAGGATTTCACCGGCACCGTATTCCTGCATCTTCTGCGCCCATTCCACGGCATCGATGCCGGTACGGTTGCGACCGCCATGGGTAAACACTTCCCAGCGGTCGTTTTCCGGCGTCACGGCCTTGGCATCCACCGCCACCACAATGCACTGGCTGCCAAACTTGGCCGCGGCTTCGCGCACCAGTTCCGGATTGGTGACAGCGGCGGTATTGATGCTGACCTTGTCGGCACCGGCATTAAGCAGACGACGGATGTCTTCCACCTTGCGCACGCCACCACCCACGGTCAGCGGAATGAACACCTGCTCGGCCACCGATTCGATCACGTGCAGGATCAGGTCGCGGTCGTCAGAGCTGGCGGTAATGTCCAGAAAGGTAAGCTCGTCAGCACCCTGCTCGTTGTAGCGACGGGCAATTTCTACCGGGTCGCCGGCATCGCGCAGGCCGACAAAGTTGACGCCCTTGACGACGCGACCGGCAGTCACGTCCAGGCAGGGGATAATGCGTTTGGCCAGAGTCATGTTCACGACACAAAAAAAGCTTGGCCGAAATGGATTCGGCCAAGCTGGGGTTTAAGGCAGGATCAGGCCTCGGACAGTTCGTCGGCCAGCGTCTGCGCAGCAGCAAAATCAATGCTGCCCTCGTAGATGGCGCGGCCGGTGATGGCGCCTTCGATGCCTTCGTCCTCAACGCCACACAGATTGCGCACGTCGTCGAGATTGGTCAGGCCGCCGGAGGCAATCACCGGAATGGTCAGTGCCTGGGCCAGCTTGACGGTGGCTTCGATATTGACGCCATTCATCATGCCGTCACGACCGATGTCGGTGTAGATCACCGAGTTGACACCGTAGTCCTGGAAACGCTTGGCCAGATCGATCACATTGTGATTGGTGATCTTGGCCCAGCCATCGATGGCCACCATGCCGTCCTTGGCATCCAGGCCGACAATCACCTGGCCGGGGAAGGCATCGCAGGCATCATGCAGAAAGCCCGGGGTTTTCACCGCGGCCGTCCCGATGATGACGTAGGACAGGCCCATGTCCAGGTATTTTTCGATGGTGTCCAGATCGCGAATGCCGCCACCCAGTTGTACCGGCATGTCATCGCCCACTTCCTGCAGGATGGAGCGGATGACATTCAGGTTCTTGGGTTTGCCGGCAAAGGCACCGTTCAGGTCCACCAGATGCAGACGGCGCGCACCCTGGTCTCGCCAGTGGGCGGCCACCTGGACCGGGTCATCGGAAAAGACGGTGGCATCGTCCATGACGCCTTGTTTCAGGCGTACGCATTGACCATCCTTGAGGTCGATAGCGGGTATAAGCAGCATGGTGCTAGATCAACGTAAGTTAAACACTGCCGTCCCATGCCAGGAAGTTCTTCATCATCTGAAGACCGGCACGGTGGCTCTTTTCGGTATGGAACTGCGTCGCAAAAATATTGCCACGCCCGACGATACAGGAAAACCTGTCCGGGTACTCACTTTCCGCCAGCGTCAGCGCTGCATCAGCCGGGGCAAAGTGGTAGCTGTGGACAAAATAGAAGCGTTCGCCATTTTCGATCCCGGCAAACAGCGGATGGGACGAAGTCTGGTAAACACGGTTCCAGCCCATGTGCGGCACTTTGAGGCGCTCGCCAGCGGCATCTGTCAGGTTAGCCGAAAACCGGACCACATTGCCCGGAAACAAGCCAAGTCCTGGCGTATCGCCTTCTTCACTGTGCTGGAAAAGCAACTGTGCACCCACGCAGATGCCAAAAAACGGCTTGGTCTGCGTGGTTTCACGTACGGCTTCGGCCAGACCGTAGCTGTTGAGCTCGCGCATGCAGTCCGGCATGGCGCCCTGACCAGGAAACACCACCTTGTCCGCCTTGACGATGGCTTCCGGGTCGCGGCTGAGGAAAATGTCCGCGCCCTGGTCGTTGACTGCCTGGATGGACTTGAGCACCGAGTGCAGATTGCCCATGCCATAGTCGATTACTGCGACTTTCATCATGCCCCTAACTGTTCGGGTGAAGGTAGGCTGCGGCTCAGGCCGTCAGCGTGCCCTTGGTGGACGGCGTGGCACCGCCCATGCGTTCGTCCACTTCACAGGCCATGCGCAGCGCGCGGCCAAAGGCCTTGAAGATGGTTTCCGCCTGATGGTGGCTGTTTACCCCACGCAGATTGTCGATATGCAGGGTCACCATGCTGTGGTTGACGAAGCCATGGAAAAACTCGGAGAACAGGTCGACATCGAACTGGCCGATGCTGGCGCGGGTGTATTCCACGTTGTACACCAGGCCGGGACGGCCGGAGAGGTCGATCACCACGCGGCTGAGCGCTTCGTCCAGCGGCACGTAGGCATGGCCGTAACGGCGGATGCCTTTCTTGTCGCCAATGGCTTTGGCAAAAGCCTGGCCCAGCGTGATGCCGATGTCTTCCACCGTGTGGTGGGCATCGATATGCAAATCGCCCTTAGCCACGATGTCCAGGTCGATCAGGCCGTGGCGGGCAATCTGGTCCATCATGTGGTCGAGAAAGGGCACGCCGGTATCGAAATGGCTGCGGCCATTGCCATCCAGGTTCAGGGTGACGGTGATCTGGGTTTCCAGGGTATTGCGGGTAACGGAGGCTGTTCTCATGGTTTCAGGCAAAGTAGCCGGCCAGTGCAGCAAGCACGGCCGTGTTTTCATCCGGGCTGCCCACGGTGAGGCGCAGGCATTGGTCCAGCAGCGGGTGGCTGCCATGCAAGTTCTTGATCAGGATGCCATTTTTCTTCAGAAAGGCAAACAGTTCTGCGGCATCCGGCACGCGGATGGTGACAAAATTGGCCTGTGAATCAAATACCGTCAGCGCGCTGTACTGGCGCAAGGCCTGCAGCAAGCGCTGGCGTTCGTCGCGCAGGGTTTGTGCCTGCTGCATGAACACAGCCAGATGGCGCAGCGCAAAGCGGGCGGCCGCCTGGGTCAGCACATTGATGTTGTAGGGCGGGCGTACCTTGTCCAGCTCGTCTATCCATTCGGCGCAGCCTGCGGCATAGCCCAGGCGCAGGCCGGCCAGACCCAGCTTGGACAGGGTACGCATCACCAGCAGATTAGGGCGGCTGCCGGCCAGATCCATCAGGCTGTCGCTGGCAAAGGCCTGGTAGGCCTCATCCACCACCACCAGTCCCGGCGCGGCATCCAGCACCGCCAATACCTGCTCGCGGGAAAATTGCGGGCCGGTGGGATTATTGGGATAAGACAGGAACACCATCGCCGGTTGATGGGTGGCAATGGCCTCCAGCAAGGCTGGCAGATTCAGGCTGAAGTCGGCATTCAGCGGCACGCCGACATACTGCAGGCCGGAGAACAGCGCATTCATGCGGTACATGACGAAGGACGGTTCCAGCGCCAGCATCACCGCGCCGGGTCGCGCCAGCGCCTGGGCAATTAGGGTGATGATTTCGTCCGAGCCATTACCCAGCAGCACACTGGCGGCTGCCGGGATGTCAAACGCCGCCTTCAGTTCGTCCTTCAGCCCGCCGCCATGCGGATCGGGATAACGGTTGATGGCCACCTCGGCCAGGCACTGGCCCAGCTCGGCACGCAGTGCAGATGGCAGTGCGTACGGATTTTCCATGGCGTCCAGCTTGATGAGGCCGCTGGCGTCGGCCACGTGGTAGGCCTTGATTCCGGCAATTTCCGGACGGACCAGTTGCTTGGCAGTCAATGTCATGATGATGGGGCTGTGCCGGTTATCTTGCGCAACCGACCCGGCCATGCAGGTCAACAGGGGCGTTGTCAGTACAACGCTGGAGGGGGCTATCCTACCGTGTTCGGTCGTTTTGGGCTAGCAGCGCCCGGTGCCGGACCGCCATGCTGGCGCAGGAAAACGACATTTCCATCGCCCAAAAAAAACAGGGCCGGCATTGGCGCGGCCCTGTCTTTAGCTGAAGCAATTTTGCTCAGGGTTCCAGCCGCAGCTCGGCAGCGCGGGCGTGGGCGGTCAGGCCTTCGCCATGGGCCAGTACGCTGGCAATCTTGCCCAGCTTCTGTGCACCAGCAGCAGACACGCGAATCAGGCTGGAGCGCTTCTGGAAGTCGTACACCCCCAGCGGGCTGGCAAAGCGCGCGGTGCGGCTGGTGGGCAGCACGTGGTTGGGGCCGGCGCAGTAGTCGCCCAGGCTTTCCGAGGTGAAACGGCCCATGAAGATGGCACCGGCATGGCGCAGCAGCGGCAGGCTGGCGTCCGGATCGGCCACCGACAGCTCCAGATGTTCCGGCGCAATGTAATTGGCAATCTCGCAGGCTTCGGCTAGGTCGCGCACCTGGATCAGCGCGCCACGGTTGCCCAGGCTGGCTTCGATGATGGCGCGGCGCGGCATGGTGGGCAGCAGCTTTTCAATGCTGGCTTCCACTTCGGCAATGTATTCCTCCGACGGGCACAGCAGGATGGCCTGGGCGATTTCGTCGTGCTCGGCCTGGCTGAACAGGTCCATGGCAATCCAGTCGGCCGGGGTGTTGCCATCGCAGATCACCAGAATTTCGGACGGGCCGGCCACCATGTCGATGCCCACCACGCCGAACACACGGCGCTTGGCAGCGGCCACATAGGCATTGCCCGGGCCGGTGATCTTGTCTACCTGCGGGATGGTTTGGGTACCATAGGCCAGCGCGGCCACAGCCTGGGCACCACCACAGGTGAATACCTTGTCCACACCGGCGATGAAGGCAGCGGCCAACACCAGGTCGTTACGCTCGCCTTGCGGAGTGGGCACCACCATGATGATTTCGCCCACACCCGCCACCTTGGCCGGCATCGCGTTCATCAGTACCGAGCTGGGATAGGCGGCCTTGCCACCGGGCACGTAGATGCCCACGCGGTCCAGCGGGGTGACTTGCTGGCCCAGCAGAGTGCCGTCTTCGTCCTCGTAGCTCCAGGAATGCGCCAGCTGTTTTTCGTGGTAACGGCGTACGCGCTCGGCGGCAGCACTCAGTGCCTGCTGTACTTCGGCGGACAGCCGCAGCCAGGCTGCTTCCAGTTGCTCACGCGACAGGGTGAGATCGGCCATGGAAGTGGCCTGCATGCGGTCAAAACGGTTGGTGTATTCCAGTACCGCAGCGTCACCGCGCGCCTTGACGTCATCACAGATGGCCGCCACGGCGCTGTCCACTGCCGGGTCCTGCGCGGTTTCAAAGGCCAGCAGTGCTTGCAGTTGCTGCTGGAAATCAGCTTGGGTCGAAGACAGTTTCAGCATGGGATTCCGTTCCGCCTCATGCCGGTACGGCAGAAGCAAAGGCATCCAGCACCGGCTGGATGCGGTCGTATTTGAGCTTGAGCGCGGCCTGGTTCACCACCAGACGCGAACTGATGTCGATGATGTGTTCCACCGCCACCAGATTGTTGGCGCGCAGCGTACCGCCAGTGGATACCAAGTCAACGATGGCATCGGCCAGACCCACCAGCGGAGCCAGCTCCATCGAGCCGTACAGCTTGATGATGTCCACATGCACGCCCTTGGCGGCAAAGTGTTCACGGGCGATTTTGGGGTACTTGGTGGCCACTTTCAGGCGTGCGCCTTGGCGCACGGCATTCTGGTAGTCAAAGCCGTTTTCCACCGCCACCATCATCTTGCACTTGGCAATGTTCAGGTCCAGCGGCTGGTACAGGCCCTCGCCACCATGTTCGATCAGCACATCACGGCCGGCAATACCCAGATCGGCTGCGCCGTACTGCACATAGGTGGGGACATCCGAGGCTCTTACAATCACCAGCCGCACGTCGGCATGGTTGGTGCCGATGATGAGCTTGCGCGAGGATTCCGGATCTTCCGCCGGGACGATGCCGGCAGCGGCCAGCAGGGGCAGGGTTTCTTCAAAGATGCGCCCTTTGGACAGGGCAATAGTCAGGGTCATGATATTAGACAGGCAATGGAATGGGTAAGAAGGCCATCATCAGCCGACCAGAGCACGGCGTTCCCGCTCCAGATGACCGACATAACGCTGTACCAGCGTTTCTGACGACGGCGTCATGTTGAGAAAGGCACAGCCGACACGCACTGCATCGTTACCGTTACGCAAACGGGTACTCAGATGGTGCCGGATTTCAATGCTCACCCGCAGGCTGCCCATGGGCTTGAGCTCGAAAGTGCAATTCTGGTATTTCTGGCCAAGCTCGAAGCCTGGCGTTTGTGCTGCCGGCAGCCACAGGCTGCAGCCGCCCAGACTGATGTCGAACAGCACCAGGTCCAGCGGGCGGTTCGGGTAGTCGGCGATATGGCAATTCACCGGGTTACCCACCGGGGTCTGGATGCGGAAAAACTCGCGGCGCTGCAGCTTGATCACCTGCTCCGGCAGGTCCACCTCGAAGGCAGGGCCGCTGTCCAGCATCACCTTGCGTGCGGCGGTGGTGACAAACTGGGTTTTCACCCCCTCGGGTGAACAGACAAACACATTGCGCTCACTGGCCAGCAACTGCTCGTTGGTAGCCGGATCCGCACCCCAATCCAGCAACAGCACGCCACGCTTGGCGTCTACTTCCAGAAAGCGGGTGAGAATGAAGGTTTTTCCCTTATTGGAAAACACCGTCACCATATGACCAGACTTGGCGATGGAGGCCAGATGGTGCACCACCTCAACCGGTGTGGCCAGGGTATACCTGGTCAGATCGGGCTGGGCATGGTCGCCATGCGGCATACCGGCGGTGTTGTCTTGGCTCACGATGGGTGCTTCTTTCCGCTGTAAATGTGAATCGTTGCCTGAATTCTAGCGTAACAGCTGACGAATATCATGAGTCAGGCTGTCTGCCGGCGTGCCATACGCCTCATAAACCCGCAATTTTCCGCTTTTATCGAATAGATAGGATCCGGCGCTGTGATCCACGGTGTAAGCCCCATTGGTGTCGCCCACCTTCTGCGCCACCACCTTGTAGGCGGCCTTTACCGGCTCTATCTGTGCCGTACTGCCGGTCAGGCCGACAAAACGGGCATCAAAATGCGGCACATAGCCGGCCAGCACCGTACTGGTATCCCGTTCCGGGTCCACGGTAACAAACAACACCTGCACCTTGTCGGCATCCGCTCCCAGCTTTTTCATCACCGCAGCGTATTCCAGCATGGTGGTGGGGCAGACATCAGGGCAATGCGTGTAGCCAAAGAACAGGGCCACCACCTTGCCGGAAAAGTCGGACAGTTTGCGTGGTTTGCCCAGATGGTCGGTCAGACTGAAATCGCCACCCAGCTGGGTTTCGCTCATGTCGGTACCCTTGAGGTCCAGCTTGGCCGCAGCCGGGGGCGCACAGGCGGCCAGTGCCGCCAGCAGGCAGGAAAGCATCAGAATTCGTAACAGGAAGCGCATCAGATAACCGGTAGCAAACAATAGTGATCAAGCAGCATTGCACCAAACAAGCCGGCCAGATACCAGATGGACCAGCGGAAGGTGCGACGCGCCAAGGCGTCAGCATACTGACGATGCAGTTGCACAGCAAGAAACAAGAAGCGCGCATCCAGCAGCAGCGCCAGCAGCAAGTAGATCAGGCCGGCTACGCCGATGGCCAGCGGCAACAGGCTGACGGCACCCAACAACAGGGTATAGAGCAGGATGGACAGCGTGGTAAACGACTGGCCGTGGGTGAGCGGCAGCATGGGCAGGCCGGCGCGGGCATAGTCGCTGCGCCGGTACAAGGCCAGCGCCCAGAAATGGGGGGGCGTCCACACGTAGATGATCAATAGCAATAGCAAGGCATGCGGGCTGACTTCACCCGTCATTGCTGTCCAGCCCAGTAAGGGAGGCAGGGCACCGGCCAGGCCGCCGATCACGATATTCTGCGGGGTGCGCGGCTTGAGCCATAGTGTGTAGACCAGCACATAGATCAGCAGTCCGCCCAGTGTCAGCCATGCAGTCAGCACATTGATGCCGATCAGCAACAGCATGCCGCTACCGGCCAGCACCAGAGCCAGCGACAGGGTTTCCACCCGGCCAGCCTCGCCCCGGGCGGTCGCCCGCCAGGCAGTGCGCTGCATGCGCGCATCCAGCGACTTCTCCAGCATGCAGTTGAGCATGGCCGACGCCGCAGCCATCAGGGCAATGCCCAGGCTGGCGATCGCCATCCGCCCTGGCGACGGCAAGCTCGGCTGGGCCAGCAGCATGCCACTGACGGCACAGAACAGAATCAACGCCAGCACCCGTGGTTTGGCCAGCTGCAGCATGGCGCGTGCATGCTGCCAATGGTACTGCGGCAGGGTTCCGGCTGGTTTCATATTGATTCCGCCATCATTCGCCATGCATGCCGGAACGCTTGCCCGGCCAGTTGCGCACCAAGATGGCGGCAGGCTGGGCCTGCTGCTCCCGGATCGTAATCCGGCCACGCCAGGATGCCACTGGCTGCAAACGACACAGCAAGCCCAGAGCCAAGGCCAGTAGCAGCATGGCCAGTACATGATGGGCCAGGGCCACCGGTAAAGGCCGCAACCACAAGACATTGGCAATGCCCAACAGCAGCTGCAGCCCGGCCAGCAGCCCAAGCAGGCACAGGTTTCTGCGCAAGGCCGGGTAGCACCACAAGCGCCAGATCACGGCAACCAGCACGCATAGCAGCAACAAGGCCCCTACCCGGTGTAGCCAGTGCACCGCCACCAGTGCGGCAGCTGGCAGCGCGACATGTCCACCCGCAGCAAGAGGCCAACCCGGCAGCGCTGCCGCCAGTTGCATGTCCGGCCACCAGTTGCCATTGCAGCGCGGGAAGCCCTGGCAGGCCAGTGCGGCCTGGTTGGCCGCCATCCAGCCACCCAGAGCAATCTGTCCCAGCAGCAGCAACACCAGCAAAGCCGCCAGCCGCCACGGTGAGGGCAAGACGGCCACCCGTGGCTGGTATCGCCCGATCGCCTCTCGCAACAGCAGGGCAAACAAGGACATGCCCAGCAGCAGGTGGGTGGTCACCACCAGCGGTCGCAGCTGCAATGTAACCGTCAACATGCCCAGCGTAGCTTGCAGCAGCAGCAAGACCAGCAGCAGGCTGGCTGCTGCCAGGCGCTGCCGCTGCCGCCAGGCTTGCCACCAATACCCCAGCACCAGCATGCCGAGCACACCTGCCAGATAGCGATGAGTCATTTCCTTCCAGGCCTTGTCCGGGCTGACCGGGCCATCCGGCTGCAACTGCATGGCATGGGCAATTTCGGCAGCAGCATGGGCAGGAGACAGGCGACCGTAGCAACCAGGCCAGTCCGGGCAGCCCAGACCAGCCTGGGACAGGCGCACATAAGCGCCCAGCGGCAGCAAAACCACGGCCAGCACCACGGCCAAGCACAGCAGTTTTCGCATCACAGCCTCCCGGTCAGTCCGGTAGCAGGTTTGCGCTACCGGGCTGGTGAATGCTTCAACCCATGCCGTTGTTCACCTTTAGCACCATCGCCAGTTCGCGGATGATGCGTTCCGGCCGCAAGGTATCGGCATAAAACAGCAACTGGTTGCCCTGCGGATCGATCAGGTAGAAGCCCTGTCGCTCAGGCTGGATGGGTTGTCGCTGCGGCAACAGCAACACACCGTCGCTGGCAGCAACAACCTGTCGGTCATGCAGCAGTACCCTGCGTACCCGCGGCGCGGCCTCGCCCAGCGCCAGATGAACCTGACGCATTGCATACAGCCGCTGCCGACAGGACCGCTGACACGCCGCAGCCGTCTGCGTCACCAGTACCCACTGCCCACGCGGCCAGGCTTGCTGCTCCGCCGCCACAAAATGCACCGTGGGCAGCATCTCGCCATAACTCTTGCCACCCTCAGGTGGCAAAAAACGGTAGCTGAACCAGGCAGCAACAACCGGCAGCAGGCACAGCGCCAGCATGGCCAGCAAGCGCAGTTGTCCCGTGCGGCGCGCATTCATTCCGCACTCCGCACCCAGCGTCGCCACAGCAGCAACACACACACTGCCAGCAACAGCCACTGCAGCGCATAGGCAAAATGGCGCTGGGCCGACAAGGTTGGCTGCAGAGGCCAGGGCTGCAACCCGGACAAGGGCGGCTGCAGGATGAATACTCCCGGATGCCAGCGCCCCGGATAACGCTGCTGCAAGGCGGCACGGTCGACATCATCCACCACGCCGTCAATGCCCTGCCGCGCACCAGGCAGAGTCCAGCGTGCGTGCCATGGCAACCATTGACCGGACAGACGCTGCGGCAGGCGCTGCACCGGCACAGGTTGCGCGGCAGCCCGCCAGCCCAGGTCTGCCAGCACCAGACTGCCATTATCCAGCCGCAGCACCTGCAATATGCGCTGGCCCGGCATACCGTCCAGCAGGCTGTTGTCCAGCAGGATGGGCATGCCACCGGCACTAGCGCCCGCCAACTGGTAACGGGCCATATCGGGCTCTCCTGCTGCCGGCAAGGCAGTCACTACCGCCGGTGCCTGCCGTGCCAATAGCATCTGCTCCAGCCGCAGCTTGTCCATGCCGCGCTGCCATTGCCACAACGCCAGTACAAAAGGTAACAAGACGCATAACAACAGAAACCCACGGCCACGTTTTTTGCCACTAGACTGAATACATGTGTTTGCTGTCCGGGCAGTACCGGGGGATTCCGCCATGAAAATCATCATTGTGTTCTTGCTGGCCTGTATCGTGCTGGTACTGTTCTGGGGGCTTTCCGGCCTGCTCAAGGCGGATTCGGGATCACAGCGGCTGATCCGCTCGCTGACCTTGCGTGTCGGCTTGTCCATCGGCCTGTTCATGTTGCTGTTGCTGGGTGTGTTGTTTGGCTGGTGGCGGCCACACCAGCCGGGCTGAGCAGGATTCATAGCCAGTACACCAGCACAAACAGCAGCAGCCACACCACATCCACAAAATGCCAGTACCAGGCCGCCGCCTCGAAGGCGAAATGGTGCTGGTGGTCGAAATGCCCGCGCAGCACCCGTAACCACACCACCAGCAGGATGATGCTACCCAGCAGTACATGCAGGCCATGCAGGCCGGTCAGCATGTAGAAGGTCATGCCATAGGCACCGGCAGACAGCGTCAAATGCTGCGTAGTCCAGGCGTGGTGGTATTCGATGGCCTGCAAGATCAGAAACAGGCCGCCCAGGCTAAAGGTGAACAGCAAACCGCGTTGCAGTTGCCGCCGCCGCCCCTGCAGCAGCCCCCAGTGCGCCCAGGTCAGCGTAGCGCCGGAAGACAACAGAATCAGCGTATTGAGTGCCGGCAAGCCCCAGGCTTCCATTGCCTGATAGCTCACCATCGCCTGCGGTGCCGTCAGCAAGGGCCAGCTGGGGGAGAAATCAGGATATAGCCACTTGTAATCCAGGCTGCCCAGCGTAGGCAGCGCCACCAGGCGCAGCCAGAACAGCACACCAAAAAATGCGCCAAACAGCATGACTTCGGAGAAGATGAACCAGCCCATGCCCCAGCGAAAAGACATGCTCTCCTGGCCTTGATAGCGGCCCTGCTGGTTTTCGCCAATCACATCGCCAAACCAGCCAAACAACATGCGCAGCAAGGCCAGGCCGCCGGCCAGCAGCAGCCAGCCACTCCACCCCACGCCGTTAACGGCCAGTGCGGCCCCAAGGCCCAGGCAAAACAGCGCGGCGGCACCCAGGGCCGGCCAGCGCGAAGGGGCTGGCACAAAATATTGCCCGGCTGCATGTTGTTCCCGAATGTCCATTGCGCACTCTCCTCAAGCGCCGATCCAGTTGGCCAGCACCAGCAGCAAGCCAATCAGCATCAGCACCAGCAACAACGCGGTGATGACCAGTTGCCATGGCCGCAACTGACTGTCTCCCTGCACCGACTGCCGTTTGCGAATGCCGGCAAAAGCCGACAGCACGGCCAGTACACCACGCCAGCCATTCACGGCCCGCTCCCCTGCCCCGGTACGTCAAACACGCTATAGGCCAAGGTGATGCGATCAATCCCGGCGGGCAGCTGCCGGTCGATCAACAACACCACCGGAAAACGCCGCGTCTCTCCTGGCTGAAACAGCTGCTGGCGAAAACAGAAGCATTCCAGCTTCTTGACATAGGCGGCGGCCTCAGCCGGCAGATAACGCGGAATCGCCTGGCCAACTACTTTTTGCTGACTGTTATTGCGCATTTCATACTGCAGCTGGATGAACTGGCCGGTTTCCACCTTTAGCCGGGATTGCTGCGGCCGCACCTGCCAGGGCAGGCCGGGCTGCACCATGGCGTCCAGTTGCAGCTCCACCGGTCGCGCCGCTGGCTGTACTTCGGCCTCGCCCGACAAGGCATCGGCAGCCACCACCCGGTTCAGGCCAGTCACCTCGCACAGCACCCGGTACAGCGGCACCAGCAGCCAGGCAAAGCCGAACATCAGCACTGCCGCCAGCAGCAAGCGGCGCAGCAATACTGCATTGGCCATCCGCCGGCTATCCATTTCCCGCTCCCGCTAAACCTGCCCGCCATCCCGCATGCTCAGCACCACCCCGTTTTCAGCCGTTTCCAGTTGCGGCGGCTGACTGAAGCTGTGATAGGGCGCGGGCGTGGGCAAACGCCACTCCAGGGTATTGGCCCCTCCCCATGGCTGCTGCGGCGCGGTTTTGCCGTGGCGCAGCGAATACAGGATATTGATCAGGAAAATCAGCTGCCCCAGGCCAAACATGAAGGCGCCAATACTGGCTATACGGTTGAAATCGGTAAATTGCAGCGCGTAATCCGGGATGCGGCGCGGCATGCCGGCCAAACCCAGAAAATGCATGGGAAAGAAGGTGACGTTGAACCACAGCAAGGACCACCAGAAATGCAGCTGGCCCAGCCGCTCCACATACATGCGGCCGGTCATCTTGGGAAACCAGTAGTAGACAGCGGAAAACAGGCTGAACAAGGCACCGGCCACCAGCACATAGTGAAAATGCGCCACCACGTAATAGCTGCCATGCAATTGCACATCCACCGCCGCCACGCTCAACGTCACGCCGGACAGGCCACCGATGGTGAACAGCAGGATGAAACCGATGGCAAACAACATCGGGGTTTCAAAACTCATGCTGCCTTGCCACATGGTGGCAATCCAGTTAAACACCTTCACCCCGGTTGGCACGGCAATCAGCATGGTGGCGTACATGAAGAACAGCTGGGCGGTGGCCGGCATGCCGGTGACAAACATGTGGTGCGCCCACACCATGAAGGACAGCACGCCGATGGAGCTGGTGGCATACACCATGGAGCTGTAGCCGAACAAGGGCTTGCGCGCGAAGGTGGGAATCACCTGGCTGACAATGCCAAAGGCCGGCAGCGCCATGATGTACACCTCCGGATGACCGAAAAACCAGAACACATGCTGGTACAGGATGGGATCACCCCCACCGGCCGCATTGAAAAAGTGGGTGCCGAAGTGACGGTCGGTCAGCACCATGGTGACGGCACCGGCCAGCACCGGCATTACCGCGATGATGAGGTAGGCGGTAATCAGGCTAGCCCAGGCAAACATCGGCATATTCATCATGCGCATGCCCGGCGCGCGCAGATTGATGATGGTGACCACGATGTTGATGGCCCCCATGATGGAGCTGACCCCCAGAATGTGGATGGCAAAGATGGTGAGATCCATGCCCATGCCCAGCTGTACCGACAGCGGCGCGTACAGCGTCCAGCCCGCCGCCGCCGCACCGCCGGGAACGATGAAGGACAGCAGCAGCAGGGACATGGCCGGTGGCAATAGCCAGAAGCTCCAGTTATTCATGCGGGCAAACGCCATGTCCGGCGCGCCTATCATCAGCGGTAACATCCAGTTGGCCAGCCCGGTGAAGGCCGGCATGATGGCACCGAACACCATGATCAGCCCGTGCAGGGTAGTCAGCTGGTTGAATAGTTCCGGCTGGAAGAACTGCAAACCGGGACTGAACAGTTCGGCGCGGATGCACAGTGCCAGCACGCCCCCTACCAGAAACATGCTGAAGGCAAACCACAGATACAGCGAACCGATGTCCTTGTGATTGGTGGCGAACAACCAGCGCCCCAGCCCATGCGGCTTGTGCGCCGTGGGCAGCTTGTCTGCTGCACCGCTTGCCATGTCCATGACCGTCTCCTCAACCGCTACCGCCACGCACGGCGCGAATTTCAGCCGGCTGCACCAGCTGGCCGGTATGGTTACCCCAGGCATTGCGCTCATAGGTGATGACGGCAGCAATTTCGGTATCGGACAACTGCTTGCCCCAGGCCTGCATGGCCGGATTGCGCTGACTGCCATGAAACACGATGCGGATATGCGCCGCCTTGTCACCATTGACTATCGGTGAGCCATCCAGCGCCGGAAAGTTACCGGGGATGCCCTTGCCGCTGGCCTGATGACAAGGCAGACAGTTCTGGCCGTACACCTTCTCGCCGCGTTCGCGCAGGGCCGCCAGCGACCATACCTTGGACGGATCGTCAGCACTGGCCGCTAGCTGTTGCAGCCGCGCCGTACGCCAGCGGGCATAGTCCTCCGGGCTGCGCGCATCCACCACGATGGGCATGAAGCCGTGATCCTTGCCGCACAGCTCCGAGCATTGGCCACGGTAAATGCCGGGCTTGTCTACCATGAACCAGGCATCACGCAGGAAGCCGGGAATGGCATCCTGCTTGATACCCAGTTGCGGCACCCACCAGGAGTGGATGACATCGTTGGCCGTCAGCAGCAGGCGTACCTTGCGCCCGGTTGGCAGCACCAGCGGCTCATCGACTTCCAGCAGGTAATGTTCCGGACGTACTGCGGTGGCGGCCATGGCAGCACGTGGGGTGGCCAGATGGCTGACAAAGCCGAAATTATCGTCCAGATAGTCGTAACGCCACTTCCACTGATAGCCGGTAATGCGGATGGTCATATCCTCGCCATGCGTGCTTTTCTGGTTCAACACGGCGCGGGTGGCCGGCCAGGCGATGGCCAGCAGGATCAGCAGGGGCAGCACGGTCCAGATGATTTCTACCGTGGTGTTTTCATGGAAGGGTTTGGCCTCATGGCCGACCGACTTGCGGTGCCGCACGATGGCATACAGCATCACGGCCAACACCAGCAGGAAGATTGCCCCGGTCACCAGCAGTAGCATGGTGTGCAGGTCGTACTCCATCCTGGCCAGGGAAGTGGCGGGGGCTTGCAGATTCAAGGCCGCACTCTGCCCGTGCACCGCCGTGCTGTTCAGGATCAACCACGCGGCGCTACTGCCGCACAAGCGCGGGCAGGACATGCGTCCCCCTCTTCCGGCCACAAGATACTCGACGGCCTGTTCAAGCACTGGCAACAAATATCAACAGCTGCTTGCAATCCTAGGTCAGGCGTGAATAAAAACAAGAATCTTTCATGACGCAGTGCGGCAGGGATGTAAATTCCGTAAGCATATTCTTGTAATTGCGTTACGATGGCAAATAATGATGACTGATTCACCATCATCCCGGCGAATACCTGCCCAGCTCACACTGCCAACACCCATCATGCCGAATGCAAGCCATGAGCAGTACAGTGCAAATCCTCATTTTCTGGCCTCCCTGTCGGGGCTGATGGCCAGACAGTCCATTGTGGTAGAACACAGCCTGGCGGCAACGGATGGCAGCATCCTGCTTAACAGCGGGCAGACATTGCAGAACCAGCACGTACAGGAATTGCCGCAGCAATTGCTGCGCTCGCCACTGGAAGCTAGCCTGGCACTGCCGGATTTTGCAGCACATGCCCTGCTGCAAGAAAAATGCCAGCACTTGCTTTCCAACCAACGGCTGCTGCAGGTGCTACTGGAAAAAACAGCACATCGGCATGCCTGCCTTGCCGTGCTGGAGAATCTGCCGCTCAATCACTCCCTCACCATTCTCCTGGCCATGCTGGAAGAACAAGAGCAGCTGGATCACGGCCTGCTGTGCTGCCTGATCAGCCTGGGGCTGGCCTTGCGCACTGGGCAATCCAGCATCCTGCTGGAACAAATTGCACTGGCGGCGCTGTTTCATGATATCGGCGAGCTCTATCTGAGCCCCAGAACAGTCAGCCCGGAGGCTGGCAACAGTGCCACCCTGTGGCGCCACCGCATGGCACATCCGCTGATCGGCTACCGCCAGATGCGGCAACTGGGGCAGTTCACCCACAAGGAAACGGTAGCGCTGGCCATTTTGCAGCACCATGAACGGCTGGATGGCAGCGGCTATCCACGCCGGGAAAAGGAAAAAGAGCTGGGGATTGCCGGTCAGATCATCGCGGTAGCTGACCTGGCCACCCAGCTGCTGCTACACAAAAGCCACCCCTATCAAAGGCTGGATATTGCCTTGCGCATCATTCCGGGTGAATTCCACCGGCCATCGGTCTCCCTGCTTAACCGCATTATCCGTCAGCTAAGTCATAGCAATGCCACCGCCAATGGCATGGCACAGGCCATGGAAGACCTGCACGCCCTGCTCAAGCACATCGGAACCATCACCCACCAACTACTGAATTTACAAGAAGAAAAACTGAGTAGTACCGGTCAGATCACCCTCAGCCGCTGCATGAGCCAGTTTGATGGCATCCAGCGCTCGCTGTTCAGCACGGGCATGCAGTCAGGCAATCAGTTGGGGCAGGAGGAAGATCTGCAGCTGGAAATCATGCTGGCCAGCCAGGAAATCAACTGGCGGCTGCGCAATCTGGGCCGGGACCTGAGCCTGACCCAGGACCGGCTGGGACCGGATGACTGCATGCTGTTTCAGGAACTCAGCAGCACCTTGCTCGACACGCCGGTGACCGCCAGCTGACAAGACCAGTGCCGACAGGAGCTAGCCCTGGGATGCAGCCCCGTCGTAAGGCAGCTCCAGCAGCAGCGGTGCGGAGATGGCTGCCTTGAGGGTAGCCAGATTGTCGGCGTAGGCCAGTTGCTGCGGCACCACCCGGTTGGCTACCCAGCCCGCCAGTGTCAGGCCGGAAGCCTCGATCGCCCGCACCGTCAGCAAGGCATGGTTGATGCAGCCCAGCCGCATGCCCACCACCAGAATCACCGGCAGTTGCAGCGCCCGCGCCATGTCCTCCATATAGATGCCTTCGGCCAGAGGGGCCAGCCAGCCACCGGCGGCTTCCACCAGCACGGTATCCGCCTGCGCCGCCAGTTGCCGGTAGTGGCTGACAATACGCTCCAGCGAAATCTCTACACCGGCCTCACGCGCCGCAATATGGGGCGATACCGGCGGCAAAAAGCGGTAGGGGTTCATCAGGTCCAGATCCTGCTGTCCGCTTGCCGCCACCAGCCGGGCCACATCGTCATTCAGCCAGCTGCCGTCCGGCAGAATCTCGCAGCCGGAGGCCACCGGTTTCATCGCCAATACCCGCTGGCCATGCGCCTGCCAATGGCGGATCAGCGCGACAGCGGAATGGGTCTTGCCGATTTCGGTATCGGTGCCGGTAATGAAAAATCCCTGGGACATGATATGCGCACCTTGCATGAATGAAGCAGGCGCGATGATAACGCGGGATGCGCGGAAGGGTAAGGCTGGAGTCAGCCCGCCAGCGCGACAACGCCGACCTCCTGGGTCGGCTGTCTGCCGCACTGGCCTTGTGAGCCGGGGCTGAATGGGATGCGGCCTTGTGAGCCTGTGGTTTCAATCAAAGGGTGAACTGAAACCTGTTGCCGGATGGCTGCCACCGGGCGGGTCCGGCCTGACGGGAACGGGATGGGGAAAATCCGTCAGACCAGTCCCGGGCTGTGGCAGTTAGCCCGGCTGAAAACAAAATCAAATTCTTAAACGTCGCCTTGTGCCTTGACACGCTCCTGACGGTTACTCAGCTTGTTCAGTGCGGACAGGTAAGCCTTGGCACTGGCCACAATCACGTCGGTATCGGCACCCTGGCCATTCACCACGCGGCCATCCTTGGCCAGACGCACGGTAACTTCGCCCTGCGATTCGGTGCCCTTGGTAATGGCGTTCACCGAGTACAGTTCCAGTTCGGCCGCGCTGTTAACCGTGCTTTCGATCGCCTTGAAGGCGGCATCCACCGGGCCGGAGCCGCTGGATTCGCAGCGTTTTTCCACGCCGTGCTCGACAAACACGATAGCAGCTTGCGGTGCTTCACCGGTTTCGGTGTTGATCTTGAGCGACACGAACTTGTAGTCCTCCTGCAAGGTGGACACCATTTCGTCGGAAACCAGTGCATGCAGGTCTTCGTCGAAAATCTCGCGCTTGCGGTCGGCCAGGTCCTTGAAGCGGGCGAAAGCCGCGTTCAGTGCCTCTTCGCTGTCCAGCACGATGCCCAGGTCGGTCAGCTTGGTCTTGAAGGCATTGCGACCGGACAATTTGCCCAACGTCAGGCGGTTGGCACTCCAGCCCACGCTCTCGGCGGACATGATTTCGTAGGTTTCGCGATGCTTGAGCACGCCATCCTGATGGATACCGGATTCATGAGCAAAGGCATTGGCACCGACGATGGCCTTGTTCGGCTGTACCGGGTAGCCGGTCACAGTGGACACCAGCTTGGACGCCGGCACGATCTGGGTGGCATCGACACGGGTTTCCACGGCAAACACATCCTTGCGGGTACGTACGGCCATGACGATTTCTTCCAGCGCGGCATTACCGGCACGCTCACCCAGGCCGTTGATGGTGCATTCAACCTGACGGGCACCACCCAACACGGCGGCCAGGCTATTGGCCACCGCCATGCCCAGGTCGTTGTGGCAATGGGCGGACCAGATCACCTTGTCGCCACCCGGCGTCTTGCTGATCAGCTCGCGGAAGAAGGCTTCGGTAGCACGCGGTACGGCGTAACCCACGGTATCCGGCACGTTCAGCGTGGTGGCACCGGCCTTGATCACTTCGCCAAAGATGCGGGCGAGGAAGTCGATGTCCGAACGCAAGGCGTCTTCGGCAGAGAATTCGACATCGTCGGTGTATTCACGGGCAATCTGCACTGCCTTTACCGCTGCGGCCACCACTTCATCCGGGCTCATGCGCAGCTTCTTTTCCATGTGGATGGGGCTGGTGGCAATGAAAGTGTGGATGCGACCACGCGCAGCAGGCTTGATGGCTTCACCGGCGGCACGCACATCGCGCTCGTTGGCACGGGCCAGGCTACAGACGGTGGAATCCTTGATCACCTCGGCAATGGCGCGGATGGCGTCGGCATCACCCGGGCTGGCAGCGGCAAAGCCGGCCTCGATCACATCGACACCCAGACGTTCCAGCTGGCGGGCGATACGGATCTTCTCTTCCTTGGTCATGGAGGCGCCCGGCGACTGCTCGCCATCACGCAAGGTGGTATCAAAAATGTAAAGACGGTCGCCCATGTCGAATGCTCTCCCTTGTCCCTGTGCTGCTGTCCCGGCGGCGTTCAGGTAATCGTTGAAATCGAATCTCTTGCCCTGGCTGGCGGCTAGTTGTGCCAGTTTGTTCAACTGTGACAGCGGCAGGCTGCCACGTTCTCTCCATTTGTAGATTGCTGCACGGCTGACCGGCTCATCGGGAAACAGCTGACTCAGGCCTTCAGCCACCGCACCGGGGCCACCCAGGTCTTCGATCAGTCGTTCAATGTCCAATT
Organism: Aquitalea sp.; assembly: GCF_030150775.1. Lineage (NCBI taxonomy): Bacteria > Pseudomonadati > Pseudomonadota > Betaproteobacteria > Neisseriales > Chromobacteriaceae > Aquitalea > Aquitalea sp. The sequence goes on along the minus strand of NZ_JASLFG010000056.1, from coordinate 11,754 downwards.
GCATGTTGTGCTCCTGCAGCAAAGTTTTAACCAATGTATCGATTGGACAATATTTCGTCAAACACGCAGTGCAACATGTGGGGAGAATTCAAAAATTCTGTGCCAAATATGCAAATATTGGACATTAAGTCTAATATTTCTTAAAATCAGCTAACAAAGACACCGAGAGCTGTCAGCGGCATGATCGGACCATCAGAACAATTCAGACAAAAATTGGACAATTTTGTCCAATAGCCACATCGTAGCGGACAATAAAAAACCCCGTTGCGTCAGGTGCCAACGGGGTGATCTGTACAGCAAACAACAGCTTCAAAGCATCACAGGCTTCGGTTTGCACCAGCGCCAGGCCGCCATCACATAGCCGGACAGCGCATAGCAGACAAAGAAGCCGAACAGCACCAGCGGCGGCTCGGACATCAGCAACAGCAAAGCCACCACCAGCGCCAGCAGCATCACAAACGGTACGCGACGGCGCAGGTGGATTTCCTTGAAGCTCCAGAACTTCACATTGGTCACCATGGTGATGCCGGAAAATGCGGTGAAACCCAGCAATACCCATTTGAGGCCGGGCAGGCCGGTGTAATCGTAGGCATGGCAAATCCACACCAACCCAGCCACTAGCGCCGCCGCAGCCGGGCTGGGCAGGCCGGTAAACCAGCGCTTGTCTGTTGTACCTATCATGGTATTGAAGCGCGCCAGCCGCAGCGCTGCGCCGGCGCAGTGAATGAAAGCCACCATCCAGCCCAGCTTGCCCATATCTTTCAGCAGCCATTCATAGGCTACCAGCGCCGGGGCCACGCCAAAGCTCACCATGTCCGACAGACTGTCAAACTCGGCACCGAAGGCGCTCTGGCTGTGCGTCAGCCGGGCCACGCGCCCATCCATGCCGTCCAGAATCATGGCAACAAAAATGGCAACGGCAGCAATCTGGAAATTCTGGTTCATCGCCTGGACGATGGCATAAAAGCCAGCAAACAGGGCGGCCAGGGTAAAGGAATTGGGTAGCAGGTAAATGCCCTGGCGGCGCAGGGAGGGTTTGCCCGGAACGGGATCATTGATCATGGTGTTATCCGTAAGCGAAGCGGTCGATACGGCGCTGAATTGCAACGGCGGCACAAGCCGTGCAGTCAATACGTCGACGATCTGGATATCGGGCGCCTTGGCGCAGAACCCGCTAGTTTAATCCAAGCTAGCACAGGCGGCAAAAACACCGCGAGCCCACACCATCCCGGATGCACAGGCATGAAAAAAGCCGGGTTGCCCCGGCTTTGCACACTGACCGACTTCGAAATCAGTTCTTGGACTGGTCGACCAGTTTGTTCTTGGAAATCCAGGGCATCATGGCGCGCAGTTCGGCACCCACCTTTTCGATCGGATGATCGGCGGTCAGGCGACGACGGGCAGTCATGCTCGGATAGTTGGTCTTGCCTTCCAGGATGAACATCTTGGCGTATTCGCCGGACTGGATACGGTACAGCGCCTTTTTCATGGCTTCCTTGGTGGCGGAGGTCACCACTTCCGGGCCGGTCACGTACTCGCCATACTCCGCGTTATTGGAGATGGAGTAGTTCATGTTGGCGATGCCGCCTTCGTACATCAGGTCCACAATCAGTTTCAGTTCGTGCAGGCATTCGAAGTAAGCCATTTCCGGAGCGTAACCGGCTTCGGTCAGGGTTTCGAAACCGGCTTTCACCAGTTCTACCGCGCCGCCACACAGCACAGCCTGTTCGCCGAACAGGTCGGTTTCGGTTTCTTCGCGGAAGTTGGTTTCGATCACGCCACCCTTGGTGCCGCCGTTGGCAGCAGCATAGGACAGGGCCACGTCACGGGCCTTGCCGGACTTGTCCTGGTAAACGGCGATCAGGGTCGGCACGCCGCCACCCTTCACGTACTCGGAACGCACGGTGTGGCCCGGGCCTTTCGGGGCAACCATGATTACGTCCAGGTCTTCACGCGGAACGATCTGGTTGTAATGCACGTTGAAGCCGTGAGCAAAAGCCAGGGCAGCGCCCTTCTTGATGTTCGGGGCGATTTCGCTGCGATATACGTCCGGCTGCGATTCGTCCGGCAGCAGGATCATCACGACATCGGCCTTCTTCACTGCTTCGGCCACTTCCTTGACCTTGTGACCAGCGGCTTCGGCCTTTTTCCAGGACGCACCGTCCTTGCGCAGACCAACAATCACATCAACGCCAGACTCTTTCAGGTTCTGGGCGTGGGCATGGCCTTGCGAGCCGTAACCGATGATGGCTACTTTTTTACCCTTGATGATGGAAAGATCAGCGTCCTTGTCGTAATACACTTTCATTTGCTTTGTCCCTTGTTATCCGGGCGGCCACCTGCTGTGGCCCGCCGCCAGATGTATAGATATATCAGATTTTCAGAACCCGTTCACCACGGCCAATGCCGGATGCGCCAGTACGGACCGTTTCCAGGATCACTGCGCGGTCAATGGCCTCGATAAAGGCCCCCAGCTTGTCGCTCGTACCAGTCAGCTCGATGGTGTATGTCTTTTCCGTAACATCGATGATGCGACCGCGGAAAATATCCGCCATGCGCTTCATTTCTTCCCGGTCTTTACCGGTAGCGCGCACCTTGATCAGCATCATCTCGCGTTCGATGTGCTCGGATTCGTTGAGGTCTATCACCTTGACCACCTCGATCAGCTTGTTGAGCTGCTTGGTGATCTGTTCGATGACTTCGTCAGAACCATGCGTGACGATCGTCATCCGTGACAGCGTCGGATCCTCGGTAGTCGACACTGTCAGTGAGTCAATATTGTAAGCCCGGGCCGAAAACAGGCCCACCACGCGGGACAGTGCGCCCGCCTCGTTTTCCAGCAAGATCGAAAGAATATGTCTCATACCGTCCGCCTCAGCACATATTGCCGTAGTCACGGTTGTTCTCGAAAGGAAGCTGCTGGACATCGCGCATGTGCGGCGGCAAGTCCATCTGGTCCAGGCCCTTGCCGTTCTGGATCATCGGGAACACGTTCTCGGACTGATCAGTACGGAAATCAAGGAATACCAGGCGCTCCTTCAGCGCAGGGCCAAACGCCTCGCGCAATACCGGTTCCACGTCGGACGGATTTTCGATCTTGAAGCCAACATGGCCATAGGCCTCGGCCACCTTCACGAAGTCCGGCAACGCGTCCATATAGGACTCGGAGTACCGGGTTCCGTAGAAGAATTCCTGCCACTGGCGCACCATGCCCAGGTAGCGGTTGTTCAGCGCCACCACCTTGACCGGGGTATGGTATTGCTTGCAGGTGGACAGCTCCTGGATGTTCATCTGGATGGAGCCTTCGCCGGTGATACAGGCGACGGTTGCATCCGGATTGGCCAGTTGCGCGCCCATGGCTGCCGGCAAACCGAAGCCCATGGTACCCAAGCCGCCGGAATTGAGCCACTGCTTTGGATTATCGAACTTGTAATACTGCGCTGCCCACATCTGATGCTGTCCCACATCAGAGGCGACAATGGCCTTGCCACCGGTGATCTCGTACAGCTTTTCCACCACGTATTGCGGCTTGATCAGCTCGGTGGACGGGGTGTACAGCAGCGAATTGTGGCCACGCCATTCTTCGATCTGCTTCCACCAGCCAGCCAGGTAGCCGGCATCCGGCTTCTGGCCGGACTGGCGCAGGATGTCCAGCATTTCGCGCAGCACGTGCTTGACGTCGCCCACGATGGGTACGTCCACCTTCACGCGCTTGGAAATGGAAGACGGGTCCACATCGATGTGGATGATCTTCTTCGGCTGCGACAGGAAGTGCGAGGGCACACTGATGACACGGTCGTCAAAACGCGCACCGATGGCAATCAGCACATCACAGTACTGCATCGCCATATTGGCTTCGTAAGTACCGTGCATGCCCAGCATGCCGAGGAACTGCGGATCGGAACCCGGATAGGCACCCAGGCCCATCAGGGTGTTGGTACACGGCAGGCCCAGCGATTTCACCAGCTCGGTGACTTCGGCCGCGGCATTGCCCTGTACGGCACCGCCACCGACATAAATGTAGGGACGCTTGGCTTCCAGCAGAAGGTTGATGGCCTTCTTTATCTGTCCCGGATGGCCGCGGGTGGCAGGCACATAGGAACGAATGTGCACGCTTTCCGGGTAGTGGAATTCGGCACTTTGCTGGGTGACATCCTTGGGAATATCCACCACCACGGGGCCTGGACGACCGCTCTTGGCGATGTAAAAGGCTTTCTTGATGGTTTCCGCCAGGTCGTTGATGTCCTTGACCAGGAAGTTGTGCTTCACGCACGGGCGGGTAATACCCACCATGTCCACTTCCTGGAAGGCATCCAGACCGATGGCCGGCGTGGCCACCTGGCCAGAGATCACCACCATCGGAATCGAATCCATATAGGCGGTGGCAATGCCGGTAACGGCATTGGTGGCACCGGGACCCGAGGTCACCAGTGCAACGCCCACCTTGTCGCTGGAACGCGAATAAGCATCGGCTGCATGCACTGCGGCCTGCTCATGGCGTACCAGAACGTGCTTGAACTTGTCCTGCCGGAAGATGGCATCATAAATTTCCAGAACTGCGCCACCAGGGTAGCCGAACAGAAATTCGACTCCTTCTTCCTGCAGGCAACGGACCAGGATTTCCGCGCCCGATATCTGCATCTTTTGCCTCTTTGTCTTGTCTTGCAGTCAATCTTGGCAATTGACTTGTGTTTCATCCCGTTGTGATGAAAGACCTTAGCGTATCCCTCAAATAGCGGTCAAGGCTTTTGTGCAGGTGCAAAAACACGCTAAGCCACGGTAAAAACAGGGAAATCCGCAGGGTGGTCTTGGCGTCGAGGCTCTGCTACTATCTCCCGTTGGCATCAACCCGAATCCCCCTCTCTCATGGCAAGCCGCAAGGAAATGGCCGACTTTTTGCTGTCGGCGGAACGTCGCGCCTTCAAGCAAGCCCTGTACGCCGTGCGCAATGAAGAAAACGCACTGGATATCGTGCAGGACTCCATGATGAAACTGGCAGACCGCTACGCCCATGCACCGGCGGCAGAATTGCCGCTGATTTTTCAGCGCATCCTGCAAAACACCATTCGCGATCACTTCCGCCGCGCCAAGGTAAGAAATTTCTTTGGCACCCTGCTGTCCTCGCTGCTGCCCACTCGTGAGGAAGACGAAACGGCAGATCCGCTGGAAGTCCTCAACATCACTGCCGATGAAGCCAGCAGCAATCCCGAAAAATGGTATGCCCGCAAGGAAGTTGCCCAACTGATTGATGGTGCCGTGCAACTACTGCCCAACCGTCAACGCGAAGCCTTCCTGCTGCGTTACTGGGAAGGACTGGACGTTGCCGAGACGGCAAGGGTGATGGGCTGCTCGGAAGGCAGCGTCAAGACACATTGCTCGCGCGCCACCCATACCCTGGCCGCCATCCTGCAGCAAAAAGGAGTGGTGCTATGAAACCCTCGAACAAAGCGCTTGCTACCGAAGACAAACTGAGCCGCACCGTAACCACCATACTCGACAAGGCAGGTCAGGATCCCGACCCCGCCGTGCTGCAACGCCTGCAGCAGGCGCGCGAACAGGCGCTGGGCCGCTTTGACGAGCGCATCCGCCAGCCAGCCGGTCATGGTGAACGGCTGGCGCTGTGGCTGCTGCGTCATACCCAGGCACTGCGCCGCAGCATGCTGGCCCTCAGTTTTGCCATGGCCGCCGGTACCGGCGTGTGGCTGGCAGAAGGCTTGCTCGTGGAGGAAGAGGCAGTCGATGCCGCCATCCTGTCGCACGAGCTGCCGCTGGAGGTGCTGATGGAGCCGCACTTCTCCGGGAGCATGCATGACTAGTCTACGCCGCCTTCTGCCCGTACTGCTGCTGGGCAGCCTGCTGGCCCTGCCGGCAGCAGCCAGCCCGCTCACCAACCCGCGCTGGGATCAGCTGGATAGCGAACAGCAGATCGTGATGGCCCCGCTGGCCGGGGAATGGGATCGCTACGCGCCGGAAAAGAAGAAAAACCTGCTGGCCATCGTACCGGAATACCGCAGCCTGGATGCCGCCGGCAGATTGCGCCTGCAAAGCAAGCTGAAGATCTGGTCCGACCTGACGCTGGAACAACGCCAGCAAATCCGCAACAATTGGAAAACGCTGCAAAGCCTACCTCCGGCCGACCGGGAAAAAGCCATCCAGCGCCTGAAACAAGGCCAGCTCAAGCCACAGGCTTCCGGCTGACCGTCAACTAGCCCGCCATTTCATGTCTTCATCCTTTACCGACGCCAGTATTGGCCGCCGACTGTGCAGCCAGTTTTACGAACTGCTGCTGATTGCAGCCCTGTTGCTTACCGTTTCCGCCCTGATGACCGGCCTGCAAGCCTGGCTGGGCCGTTCGCTGTTACTGGATGTACTTACCCAGCTGGCACTGGCCGGCAGCCTGTTCGGTTATTTTGGTAGCAGTTGGGTCAAGTCCGGCCAGACCGTGGCCATGAAAGCATGGCGGCTGAAACTGGTCAGACAAGACAATATGGAACTGATTGACTGGCGGCAGGCCGGCTTTCGTTATGTGGTGGGGCTGCTGCTGTTCGTCGGCATGCCGGCCATTTCTTATCTGGCCTGGTCGCGCAATCTGGGGCATGGCCGCGAAGCGTTGCTGATCTCTCTCGCCTGGTGCGCCCTGCCCTACCTGGCCGCCTTTTACGACAAGGACCGGCTGTTTCTGCACGATAGGCTGGCCCGTACCCGCCAGATTGCCCTGCCCAAGGCACCTCATCCAGGCAAGGGGAAAAGCCGCAGCTGAATCCGATTCAGCCCGGCTACTGTCGCAAGTTTACCCACAGGCAGTCGACAACAGGCAGACGGTATCTTGATCTGAAAAATCGGCACCCAGGCCAGCTATTGCTGGCTTGCCGACCCGTTTACACGCTACATGCCCTCAGACTTATCTCTTCATGGAAAGATACTTCACCGACAACTCATGATACGCTTTGCGCCCGGAACGGAAAGCCATGCCCCTCCCTTACCTGGAATATCGCAGAATGCATCAACAGCCTGATCAGATCGACCGCATCGTCGCCCTCTGGAATGAAGTACGCCCCGACCTCGATCCCTCGTCGACCCACGTTATCGGCCGCATCGTGCGGATGGAATATTTCATTACCCGCCGCGTGTTGCAGGATCTGGCCCGCTACAACCTGAATGTCGGCGAGTTTGACGTGCTGGCGGCACTGCGCCGCCGTGGTGAGCCCTACCAGCTATCGCCCAACCAGTTGCAAGGTATGGTGCTGATTTCTTCTGGTGCGCTGACCAACCGCATCAACCGTCTGGAAGAAGCCGGCCTGGTAAACCGTTCGCCCGACCCGGAAGACCGCCGCGGTGTGATCGTCACCCTCAGCGCCAAGGGCTTTGCCGTCATTGAAGAGGCCGTGGTCAATCACCTGGCCGCAGAGGCTGAACTGATGGAGAACCTGGACGAAGCCGAGAAGATCCAGCTGGCCGGTTTGCTGAAAAAGCTACTGCAAACCCAGGAAGACTGAACACCACGCCCACTCAATAAAAAAGCCGCCGGATGGCGGCTTTCTAATTTTGGACAACCCCCTCTCGCTTTCTGAAAAGAAAGCGAGGCTCCCTTACAGGCTAAGGGCGGGGGGATAGGGAATAGATGGGAAGGCTGCGGAATCAGTCACTTCATCGAAAGGCCCGGCTTTGCCGGGGCCAGAGCAATCGCACCAAATCACTTGCTCAGCAGCCTGAAAGCCGCCTTATGGCGGCTTTTTTATTGCCGTTTACAGGCCGATGATCAATAACAGGTTTGCCCCACAGATCAGCACAAACAACAGCCAGCCCACCAGCTGCATCAGCGGAGACAGGACAAACTCCCCCATCAGTTGCCGACTGGCCGTCATGCGCAGCAGCGGCCACATCGCCAGCGGCAGTTGCAGGCTGAGCACCACCTGGCTCCACACCAGCATACGCCCGACTGCCCCTTCGCCCAGTAGCAGTACACCTAGCAAGGCTGGCAGCAAAGCCAGACCGCGCGTGATCAACCGCCGCTGATAGCAGGGAATGCGGATTTGCAAGAATCCATCCATGATCACCTGTCCGGCCACCGTGCCGGTGAGGGTGGAACTCTGGCCCGATGCCAGCAAGGCAAGGCCAAACAGCAAAGCCGCCGCACCACCGGCCAGCGGGGTGATCAACCGGTAGGCCTGTTCGATGTCATCCACCACCGGCTGCCCCACCGCATGAAACGCCGAGCCGGCCAGTACCAGAATGGCACCGTTCACCAGCATGGCCAGCAACAGGGACAGCACGGTATCAATACGACACAAGGCCAGCGTGTCGCGCAGACCATGCTGACCACCCTCCACCTTGCGCGTCTGCACCACCGAAGAATGCAGATAGAGATTGTGCGGCATGATGGTGGCCCCCACGATACCCAACCCCAGCACCACGGCCTGGTGCAGATCGTCCCCCGGACTGGACGGCAGCAGGCCGCGGGCAACTGCCTGCCAGTCCGGCCCCACCATGAACACCTGGATGGCAAAGCACAGGGCGATGGTAGCGATCAGGCCCAGCACCACGGCCTCGATCTGCCGGAAACCCTTGCCCTTCATGCCCAGCACGATCACGGTATCAAAGGCAGTCAGCACGACGCCCCAAGCCAGCGGAATGCCAAACAGCAACTTGAAGGCCAAGGCACAGCCAAGCACCTCGGCGACATCGCAGGCAATGATGGACAGCTCGGCGCTCAGCCACTGCAAGTAGCGGCCAAGCGGGCCATAACGAGCCCGGCTGGCCTGTGCCAGATCCAGTCCTGTTACCAGCCCCAGCCGTGCGGCCATCAACTGCAGGGCAATGGCTACCAGGCTTGAGAGGACAACAATCCACAGCAGGCCATAGCCAAAGCGTGAACCGGCCTCGATATCGGTCGCCCAGTTGCCGGGGTCCATATAGCCGACGGCCACCAGCAGACCGGGGCCGGCAAAGCGACGCAGCCGCTGCCACCAGGGCGCGCGGGCGTCGATACGGATACTGCCCTGGACTTCAGCGGGACAAAACGGGGCGGTTGCCTTGCGGGGGAGGGAAAACATGCAACATCCTCAAGCGGAAAGGCAAAAAAATGCACGCAGATAGCGTGCAATATCTACTGGCCTAAAGGCAGGCTATTGCCTGCCACTCTGACTGGTACTGGCGCGGTCCACGCCCATTGTTTTTTCCATGCACCAATCACCAGATTAGGATATTCGGGACGGCCCAGGCTGCCGTTATAGCGGCCCAGCGCACGGTAGAGATTGCCCCGCTCCATGTCCAGATAATGGCGCAGGATGGTACAGCCGTAGCGCAGGTTCAGGGTGAGTTCGAACAGATTATGCTGCGGATTGCCAATCTGCCTTACCCAGAAAGGCATCACCTGCATCAGTCCACGTGCGCCAACCGGTGAAATGGCGTATTTGTTGAAGCCGCTTTCCACCTGAATCAGCCCCAGCACCATTTGCGGGTCCAGCCCGGCACGGGTGGACTCATACTGGATGGCGGTAAGCAGGCGTTCACGCATCCAGCTGTCGGGAATGCGTTTTTGCAAACGGCGCGACATCTCGGCCAGCCAGGCCTGCCCCTCCTGCGGGGCGTCAAACACCAGCCGCGGGGCGTTGACATCGGCAATGGTACGGCTCATTGCCGATGCCACATTGGCAGCCAGCGCCTCCTCACGCTGCGCACCAGCCCATGCTGGCGACCAGGCCAGCATGGTGGTAAGGGCAAGCAGCGACAGGAGGATTTTCATCAGGACAGTTTGGCGAGCAGATGTTCCAGAATAGCATCTGCGGCAACGGCTGTTGCCGCAGCATCACGACGCTGCTGGTACTCGACCTTGCCTTCCTTCAGGCCGCGGTCGCCAATGGTGACGCGGTGCGGGGCACCAATCAGCTCCCAGTCGGCAAACATGGCACCCGGGCGCTCGCCACGGTCGTCGAGGATGACATCCACGCCCTTGGCCAGTAGCTCGGCGTACAGGCTGTCTGCCGCAGCCTTCACTTCGGCAGAACGGTCATAGCCAACCGGGCAGATGGCTACGGCAAACGGTGCGATATTGTCCGGCCAGATCATGCCCTTGTCGTCATGATTCTGCTCGATGGCGGCACCCAGAATACGGGTGACACCAATGCCGTAGCAGCCCATTTCGAAAGGTTTCGGCTTACCGTCTTCATCCAGGAAGGTGGCGTTCATGGCCAGCGAGTACTTGGTGCCCAGATAGAACACATGGCCCACTTCGATGCCGCGCTGGATGGCCAGCACGCCCTTGCCGTCCGGGCTGGGGTCGCCAGCCACTACGTTGCGGATGTCGGCCACTTCCGGCTCGGCACAGTCGCGGCCAAAGTTAGCGCCGGTGTAGTGCTGGTCATCTTCGTTGGCACCGATGACAAAGTCGGCCATCTTGGCCACAGTACGGTCGGCAATGATGCGGCCCTTGAAGCCCACCGGACCCAGCGAACCCGGATTGGCGCCAAAAGCCTCACGGATGATGGCCGGCGCAGCCATGGTCAGCGGCTTTTTGATGCCGGCCACTTTTTCTGCCTTCACTTCATTTAGTTCGTGGTCACCACGCACCAGCATCAACACGGCCTCGCCTTCGCTGCCTTCCACCACCAGCGCCTTGACGGTGCTCTTGATGTCGATGTCGAGGAAGCCGACCAGATCGGCAATGGTCTTGACTTTGGGGGTATGCACCTTGGTCAGCGCGGCGCTGGCGGCCGGGCGCTCACCAACCGGGGCCACGGCTTCGGCCAGTTCGATATTGGCGGCGTAGTCGGAATCCGGGCAGTAGATGATGGCATCTTCACCGGTATCGGCAATCACCTGGAATTCGTGCGAGCGGTCACCGCCGATGGCACCGGTATCGGCCGCCACGGCGCGGTAAGTCAGGCCCAGGCGATCAAAGATGCGGCAGTAGGCCTGGTACATATTGTCGTAGCTGACGCCGGCGGCTTCGGCGCTGCGATCGAAGGAGTAGGCATCCTTCATGGTGAACTCGCGGCCACGCATCACGCCAAAGCGCGGGCGGCGCTCGTCGCGGAACTTGGTCTGGATCTGGTAAAAGTTTTTCGGCAAGGCGCGATAGCTGCGCAGCTCGCTGCGGGCGATGTCGGTAATCACTTCTTCGGCGGTGGGCTGCAGGGCGAAGTCACGCTCGTGACGATCCTTGAAGCGCAGCATCTCCTCGCCCATGGTGTCCCAACGACCAGACTCCTGCCACAGTCCGGCCGGCTGTACCACCGGCAGCGAGACTTCGATGGCACCGGCACGGTTCATTTCTTCGCGCACGATGTTTTCCACCTTGCGCACCACGCGCAGGCCCATCGGCATCCAGGAATAGATACCGGCAGCAACCTTGCGGATGAATCCGGCACGAATCATCAGCTTCTGGCTGGTGATGTCAGCGTCGGCGGGGGCTTCTTTCAGGGTGGAAATGAAAAACTGCGATGCGCGCATGATGCGTCCTTGGTATTCGGCTAAATGGGGTTGATTGTAGCGGTTTGCACGGGTGACGGGAAAGCATCCTGTCGGAGGCCTGCTATTGCCCGTTCACGCATGGGCTACCATGTGTGAGTTTGTCGTTTTCCCCCGACAGGGCCGAAAAGAAAACACGCAGCGCTACAGCATTAGCTTGGCGCTGTACTGACACAGTAGTAACCTTCGCGCTCACAGGCCATTCCGTTTTCTTGCGCCGCAACAATCACGGAAGACGAATGGCATGCATGCTTAACTACATAAAGAATGCACACACAAATCATG
>NZ_JASLFG010000003.1:0-259164 GCF_030150775.1 Aquitalea sp. | reverse complement strand
GGCCGATTGCCATTAAAATCCGCCCCCATGAGCTATCAAGTCCTTGCCCGCAAGTGGCGTCCCAAGCGCTTTGCCGACCTCGTCGGTCAGGAGCATGTGGTGCGCGCCCTCTCCAATGCCCTGAAAGAAGAGCGGCTGCATCACGCCTATCTGCTGACCGGCACCCGCGGGGTGGGCAAGACCACCATCGCACGCATTCTGGCCAAGAGCCTGAACTGCGAAACCGGCACCACCGCCGAGCCTTGCGGTGAATGTTCTGCCTGTCGCCAGATCGATGCAGGCCGTTTTGTCGACCTGCTGGAAATCGACGCTGCTTCCAATACCGGCATCGACAATATCCGCGAAGTGCTGGAAAACGCGCAGTACGCGCCCACCTCCGGCCGCTTCAAGGTGTACATCATCGACGAAGTGCACATGCTGTCCAAGAGTGCCTTCAATGCCATGCTGAAGACGCTGGAAGAGCCGCCGGCCCACGTCAAGTTCATCCTGGCCACCACCGATCCGCAAAAAGTGCCGGTGACGGTGTTGTCACGCTGCCTGCAGTTTTCCCTGCGCAATATGACGCCGCAGCAGGTGGCAGGCCACCTGGCCCATGTGCTGCAAGTGGAAAACGTGCCGCACGAAAGCGCCGCGCTGGCACTGCTGGGGCGGGCTGCAGCCGGTTCCATGCGTGATGCGCTGTCGCTGCTGGATCAGGCCATTGCTTATGGCATGGGCGACGTCCGGGAAGACGGCGTGCGCGCCATGCTGGGCGCGGTGGACCGCCGCTACCTGTTCGTGTTGCTGGACGCGCTGGCATCCGGTGATGGCCCGCGCCTGATGGCCGAAGCCGAGCAGCTGGCCCAGCGTGGCATCGGCTTTGACAGTGTGCTGGCCGAAATGGCCGTGCTGTTGCAGCAACTGGCCATGGCACAGACCGTGCCCACGGCGATTGCCGATGACGAACCGGAACGCGAGGCATTGTTTGCGCTGGCCAGCCTGATTGCGCCGCAAGACGTGCAGCTGTACTACCAGATTGCCATTCATGGCCGCAAGGATCTGGCACTGGCCCCGGACGAGCACGCCGGTTTCAGCATGACCTTGCTGCGCATGCTGGCCTTCCATCCGGCCCATGCCCAGGCCGATAGCGTGGCCACTGCTCGCAGTAATGCCGCGCCTGCCGCACATCGCCCGGCGCAGGCACCGGCCGGTGCGCCGGCTGCGGTGACCGCAGCCGAGCCGGGCACTGATGGTTCCGCCGCTGCCCGCGCCTTGCTGGCTGGCCTGGCCAATCGCAAACCGGCCAGCCGTCCGGCCGAGCAGCAGGCTTCCCCGGCGGCCGACGCCGACCCGGAACCTGCGCCCCGGCCTGAGCCTGTCACACCGCCACAAGCGTTGGTGGAGGCGGTAGCCAAACCACAAGTTGCGCCCGCTGTCGTACAGCCGGTTGCTGTATCCGCGCCTGCTGAAGAGGCGCTTGAGGCTGAAGATCAGGCGACCGAGGCGGACAGCGAGCTGGAAACCGCCGCACCATGGGACGAAGGGGACGAAGGGGACGAGGGCGATGCCGACGATGCGCTGCCTGCCTATGCCATGGCCGAAGAAGCCGAGCTGACGGAGACGGTGGCCTATCAGTTTGATGGCGATTGGGGCGCGCTGGTAAGCCTGTTGGGGACCAAGCTGGGCGCAGCCCGCATGCTGGCCCATAATGCAGTGCTGAAAAACTGGAGTCAGTCGCGGCTGGAGCTGGCAGTGCCGGACAGCTTCCGTCACATGGCCACGCGCGACTATCAGGAAAAACTCAAGGCCGCGCTGAGCGAGCAATTTGCTCAGCCTGTCGAACTGGTGGTGACAATCGAGGAACTGGGGCTGGAAACACCGGCCATGCAGGGTGCCCGTCATCGTCAGGAACAACTGGCCCAGGCCCGACAATGCCTGGAAAACGATCCGGTGATCCAGCAACTGGTGCGCGAAATGGGTGCCACGCTGGTGGCGGAAACGATTCAACCTTTGCAGGAGTTGTGACATGTTCGGTAAAAACGGTATCGCTGGTCTGATGAAGCAAGCCCAGCAAATGCAGGAAAACATGAAGAAGGCACAGGAAGAGCTGGCCACGGTGGAAGTGGAAGGCCAGTCCGGTGCCGGCCTGGTGAAAATCGTCATGACCTGCGGCCACGATGTAAAGCGCGTGTCCATCGATGACAGCCTGCTGGACGATGCCAAGGAAGACAAGGAAATGCTGGAAGACCTGATTGCCGCCGCCGTCAACGACGCGGTACGCAAGGTGGAAGCCACCTCCCAGGAAAAAATGTCCGGCTTTACCAACGGCCTGAATCTGCCGGCTGGCATGAAACTGCCGTTCTGAGCCCGTTACCGTCCGGCGGGTGCGGCCATGCGCCGCTGCTTGCCGCTGACGGCGGATGCGTGCTGTCAATCAGACTCCGGGAGTCAGTATGGAGCAGGTATTGCAAGGGCGTTGTCTATGTGGGGCGGTGCGCTATCAATGCCATGGCCGCCCCTTGAATGTGACGTACTGTTACTGCAAGACCTGCCAGCAGGCCAGCGGCGCACCGGTGTATCTGGGGGCGCTGTACCCTGCCGGTGCCGTGCGCTGGCAAGGCAGCACCACCGCCTACCGCTCCTCGGCGCTGGGTCTGCGTCATTTCTGCGGGCAGTGCGGTTCAACCCTGTTTTATGAATGTACCGATGGCAGTGGGCGGGTGGAAATCACCGTTCCCACGCTGGAAACGCCAGCGGTATTGCGGCCTGACTGCCATGAATGGACGGTCAGTGCCATTCCCTGGTTTCACCTGGACGACGACCTGCCGCGTTACCCGCAGGGCGGGCCGGACTGAAGCCGGCTTACCTTCCCTTATTCTTTCCTGCTTGTTTGCCGATGAAAAACCCACCCGCGCTTGAACAATTGATTGCTGCCCTGAAAGTGCTGCCCGGTGTCGGCCCCAAAACCGCCCAGCGCATGGCTTTCCATTTGCTGCAGCGGGACAAGACCGGGGCGGACAAGCTGGCACGGGCGCTGGATCGGGCGCTGAACCATCTCACCCATTGCGAGCGCTGCAATACCTTTAGCGAAACCCCGCTGTGCAGCATCTGTGCAGACCCGGAGCGCAGGCCCGACCAGCTGTGCGTGGTGGAAATGCCGGCCGACCTGATGACGCTGGAGCAGGCCAAATGCTATCAGGGCCTGTATTTCGTGCTGATGGGGCGTATTTCGCCGCTGGACAATATCGGCCCCAAGGAAGTGAATCTGGACAAGCTGATGGTGCGGGCGCTGGACGAGGTGGTGGAGGAGGTGGTGATTGCCACCAATTTTACTGCCGAGGGCGAAGTCACCGCCCACATGATTGCCGAGCTGCTCAAGGGCCGTGGCCCCAAGGTGTCGCGCATTGCGCGCGGACTGCCGGTGGGCGGCGAGCTGGAATATGTCGACCTGAGCACGCTGGCGCAGGCCGTGTACGAACGCAAATCGCTGACCGCCCAGTCAGACCCGTCCACGCCGTCGGGCTGAGCGTCACGGCAAGCCCTGTCACTCCATGGCTTGCCGCAGCAGTGCGCCTAACAGGGCAACGCCCTCGCGCTGGTGCAGCGGGTCGAAAAAGCTGAAGTTCAGCCGCAAGGCATTGGCCGCGACCGGGTGCGGGTAGAACAGCGTGGCCGGCGCATAATGTATGCCCTGTTCGATGGCCAGTGGCAGCAAGGCCGCACAGTCCAGCCCTTCCGGCAACACCACCCACTGGAAATAGCCGCCTTCGGCGCGCAGCAGACGGCTGCCCACCGGGAAACTCTCCATGATTTGCTGCACCATGGCATCGCGCCGCTGCCGTAGGCTGGCACGCAGCCGGGTTAGCATGTCGCCGTGCTGGCCGGTGGACAACAGCCGCGCCAGCGCCATCTGGCTGGGCAAGGGCGTGCCCAGCGAGCTGCACAGCTTCAGCCCGCGCACGGTGTCGCTCAAGCGCCCGGCTGCAATCCAGCCTACCCGATAGCCCGGTGCCAGCGATTTGCTGAAGGAAGAACAGTGCAACACCGTACCGCTGCGATCAAAGGCCTTGAGCGGGCTGGCCCCCTGCTTGCCGAAGTAGAGTTCGCGGTAGGTGTCGTCCTCGATGATGCACACCCGGTATTGCTCGGCCAGCGCCACCAGTGCGCGCTTTTGCGCTTCCGGCATGATCAGGCCGGTGGGGTGCTGGAAATTGGCCATCAGCACGATGCCGGCTGGGCGCTGCTCACGCAGCATGTCCTCCAGTGCATTCAGGTCCAGGCTGCCTTGCTCGGACAGTGCCGCCGGCAGGATGGCAATGCCCAGATGGCGCAGCTGTTCCAGCGCAGCCGGGAAGGCGGGGGTGACCACTACCATGCTCTGGCTGCCGGAGGCACTGACCGCCGCGCGCATGGCCAGGGTGAGCGCTTCCATGCCACCGCAGGTAATCAGCAGCTCGTCCCCCGCCAGCGCAATGCCCTGACTCAGATAATGCAGCCCCAGCTCGCGGCGCAGGCCGTCAAAGCCCTCCAGCGGTGTGCTGGACAGGGCGTCGCGGTAATCCTGCAAGGCGCGGCCCAGCGCCCGGTTCATCGGCGTGGTGTTGATCAGCGCCGGGTTGATGAAGGGGCAGCCCCAGGGCATGGGCAGGGCGGTGGTCAGGTGTTCCATGCGCAGGGTCTGCGGGGCAGCGGCTTCGGCTGGTGCCGTGCGCGTTGCCGGTGGACACACGCGGAAGCCGGAGCGCGGCAGCGCCTGCAGCAAGCCCTGCCGCTCCAGCTCGGCATAAGCGCGCTGGGCGGTGGTCAGGCTGACGGCATGGTCCTGGCATAGCTGGCGCAAGGAGGGCATGCGGTCACCGGCGCGCAGCTGTCCCTGTTCGATGGCGTGGCGGAACAACTGTGCCAGTTGCTGGGTTTTGCTCATGGATACGGGGCTCGCAAATGAGGGCGTTACTCGCCGATAAAGCTGCTTTTTTCATGTAGCACATGGCCGGGCTGATCCAGCGAGCGGATGATGAAGCGGATATCGTTGGCACCACGGGCAGCATTCTGTGGTTCAACCTGTACCCGCAACCCTATGGTTTCGGTAGCGGTGGCTGCCAGTGCAATCTGTTCGCCGGCATGGGCCAGCCGGATGCCGGGCAGTCCTTCCACGCTGATGGCAAAGCGCTGGGCGGTTTCGCTGCTGTTGATCAGCCGCACACTATAGCTGTTTTCCAGCCAGCCATCGTCGGTTTCCCTGACCAGGCTGGCGCGGTCGCGCAGGATGTCGGCCTTGAACGGCAGGCGCTGGGTAAAGCTGAACACCGACAGGCCGATGATGCCCAGCAGCAGGCTGCTGTAAAACAGCACGCGTGGGCGCTGCCATGCCGGTTTGCCATTGCTCTTGCCTTCCAGTGCGGCCTCGCTGGTGTAGCGTATCAGCCCGCGCGGGGCGTGCAGCTGGTCCATCACCTGATCGCAAGCATCGATGCAGGCCGCGCAGCCGATGCACTCGTATTGCAGGCCGTTGCGGATGTCGATGCCGGTAGGGCAGACCTGCACGCAGATGCCGCAGTCGATGCAGCCGCCGGCGGATTTGTCGGCCTGTTTGCCACGTGGCTCGCCACGGCGGGCATCGTAGGAAATGATCAGCGTGTCGCGGTCGAACATCGCGCCCTGAAAACGGGCATAGGGGCACATATGACTGCACACTTTTTCCCGTAACAGCGCCGCCAGCAAATAGGTGAAGGCCGCGTAGAACAGGATCCAGAACACTTCCCACGGCCCGGCCTGGCCCTGCCACAGATTGGCGGCCAACTCGCCTGCCGGGGCAAAGTAGGCCACCAGGGAAAAGCCGGTCCACAGCGAAAACAGCAGCATCAGGCCATGGGCAGCGCTCAGACGCAGCAGCTTGCCGGCAGAGCCCGGGGCGGCGTCCAGCTTGCGCCTGGCCTTGTGGTCGCCCAGCACCAGTCGCTCTATCCACAGCATGATCTGGGTATACACCGTTTGCGGACAGGAATAGCCGCACCACAGCCGGCCCGCCAGCGTGGTCCACCAGAACAGGCCCAGCGCGCTCACCACCAGCACGGCAGCCAGATAGACAAAGTCCTCCGGCCAGAAGCTGGCACCAAATACGAAGAACTGATGGCGCTCCAGGTCGAACAGCACGGCCTGGCGCTGATTCCACTGCAGCCAGGGCAGGCCGAGGAAAACCAGCTGGGTGAGGATCACCAGTGCCACGCGGATATTGTTGAAACGGCCGCTGGTCAGGCGCGGGTAAATCTTGATGGGGACGGGCTGGGTCATGGTGCGGAGTCCGGTAAGATAACCCGCCCTTTTTAGGCGCTGTCACCATGACAGACAATGCACAGATCCGGCTGTATTTATCAGTACAGATTATACATTGTCGTTTTGATTCAATGGCTTAATTTGCTGTGCGTTGAGGTGGAGCTAAGGCTGATACATACAGATACGGTACAGATGCTTGCGCCAGATCAAATAGCTGGCCTAGCGCGACAGCTGGGGAAACAGGCGGTACAGACCATCAACGATGATTTCCACTGACACCGCCGCCAGCAGCATACCCATCACCCGGTTGACGATATTGATGCCGGTCTGGCCCAGCAGGCGGCTGATGGGCGAGGCCAGCACCAGCGCGCCATAGCAGGTAATGGCTACCAGCAGGCTGCTGATCAGCAGATACACCACCTGCACCCAGGAATGGGCGGTGGAGGCATAAATGATGACGGTGGAGATGGTGCCGGGGCCGGTGAGCAGCGGAATGGCCATCGGCACCACCGCGATATTGGTCTTGGCCTCGGCCTCGGACTGCTCTTCCTTGGTGGTTTTGGTGGGGGCCGGCTTGGCATTCATCAACGCAATGGCAATCAGCATCACCAGCAGACCACCGCCTACCTGGAAAGAGCCGATGCTGATGCCCAGAAAGCGCAGCAGGGTTTCGCCCACCACGGCAAACAGGCATAGCACCACCGCTACCGCCAGCGTGGTGGTCTTGGCAATGCGCTTGCGTTCCAGCTGACTGGAGGTGGGCGTCAGGCTGATGAAGATGGGAATGGCACCCAGCGGATTGACCAGCACCAGCAGGGCGACAAAGATTTTGGCGATTTCGAGTTCCATGGTGGACCCATGCTAGGTGAAAGCTGTTGCGCTGGCATTCAGCGGCGGGACATAAAGCTGCAGGCTTGCGCCAGCGCGTGCCATGGTGCGGCTTGCCGCATGGCTGCAGCCTGACAGGGTCATGAGCAGGCCCGAAGTGGGCCTGTCGTAAGCGCCTTGCTGCAATACTCAGGACAGCAGCAGTTTTTCCAGCGTGCGCTGGTAAATTTCTGCCAGCGGTTCCAGATGCGCCACTTCCACACATTCGTTCAGCTTGTGAATGGTGGCGTTGACCGGGCCAAACTCCACCAGCTCGCGCGCAATGCGCTTGATGAAGCGGCCATCGGAGGTGCCGCCGGTGGTGGACAGTTCGGCGCTATGGCCGGTGACCTGGTAGATGGCTTCGCCCAGCGCATCGGTGAGTGCGCCCGGCGCGGTGATGAAGGGCATGCCGGACAAGGACCAGTGCAGCTCGTAGCCCAGGCCATGCTTGTCCAGAATGGCATGCACCCGGTCTTTCAGCGATTCCACCGAGCTTTCCGGGCTGAAGCGGAAGTTGAAGCGGATTTCACACAGGCCGGGAATGATGTTGACCGCACCGGTACCGGCGTGGATGTTGGACACCTGCCAGCTGGTGGGCGGGAAAAAGTCATTGCCCTGGTCCCACTGGGCTGCGGCCAGCTCGGTCAGCGCCGGGGCCATCAGGTGTACCGGGTTCTTGGCCAGATGCGGGTAGGCAATATGGCCCTGAATACCGTGAATCACCAGACGTCCGGACAGCGAACCACGGCGGCCATTCTTGATGGTGTCACCCAGCTTCTGGTCGGAAGTCGGTTCGCCGACAATGCAGTAGTCAATCAGCTCGCCACGCGCTTCCAGTGCATCCACCACCTTGACCGAACCATCCACTGCCACGCCTTCCTCATCAGAGGTCAGTAGCAGGGCAATGCTGCCGGGGTGGTCCGGATGGGCTGTGACAAAGGCTTCAATCGCGGTGATGAAGGCAGCCAGCGAGGCTTTCATGTCGGCTGCGCCGCGACCATACAACAGGCCATTGCGCTGGCGCGGTTCAAACGGCGGGCTATCCCATTGCTCCACCGGGCCGCTGGGCACCACATCGGTGTGGCCGGCAAAGCACAGCAGCGGGCCGCTGTTGCCGCGGCGCGCCCACAGATTGTCCACTTCGCCAAAGCGCATGGGTTCGATGACAAAGCCCAGTGCGTGCAGGCGCTCGGCCAGCAGTTGTTGGCAGCCGGCATCGTAAGGCGTGACGGAGTCGCGGCGTATCAGTTCGCAGGTCAGCTCCAGCGTCTTGCTCATGCGCTGAACTCCTCGTTCCATGCGGCTTCGTTGAAGCCAACGCTGGTCTTGCCTGGGCGCTCCAGTACCGGGCGCTTGATGATGGAAGGCTGCGCCTGCAGCACGACAATGGCACCGGCCGGCGTGGCCGCCTGGGCTTTGAGTTCGTCGGACAGGCCGCGCCAGGTGGTGCCTTGGCGATTGATCAGCTTGTCCAGACCCACGGCGTCAATCCAGGCCTGCAGCTGTTCGGTGCTGACGCCCTGTTTTTTGAAGTCGTGGAAGGCAAAGTCGATGTGATGATCGGTCAGCCACTGGCGGGCTTTTTTGACCGTGTTGCAGTTGGGGATGCCGTAGAGGGTGATCATGTTGTGTGCTTGCTTATAAATCCAGGGTGAATCCGTCAAAGCTGGTGGCAGCTTTGTCTGGGTCTTGTTTGGCCTGAGGCTGGCTGTTGCTGACCGGGTTTGCCTCGGCCTGCTTGCTCTGGGCGTGGTTGATCAGCCAATACAGATTGGTGGGCGAATCGGCATTTTTCAAGGCATCGTCCAGCAGGATGCGGTCTTGTTGATACAGTCGGAACAAAGACTGTTCAAAGGTTTGCGCACCTTCACTCATGCTGTTTTCGATGGCTTCCTTGATCTGGTCCACGTCGCCATTGCGAATCAGCTCGGCAATGTGAGGAGTGTTGATCAGGATTTCCAGCGCCGGAATCTGCTTGCCATCCTTGGTGGGAACCAGCCGTTGCGAGATGACGGCTCGCAGCGACACCGACAGGTCCATCAGCAGGGCATTGCGGCTTTCGGTCGGGAACAGGCTGATCACCCGGTTAAGCATGTGATAGCTGTTGTTGGCGTGCAGGGTGGACATGCACAGGTGGCCGGACTGCGCATAGTTGATGGCATGCGTCATGGTTTCGGCATCGCGGATTTCGCCTATCATCAGCACGTCCGGCGCCTCACGCATGGCGTTTTTCAGCGCGTTTTCGTAAGAGAAGGTATCCACGCCGATTTCGCGCTGGTTGACGATGGACTTTTGATGGCGGTAGACAAACTCGATCGGGTCTTCCACCGTCAGGATGTGGCCGGACTGGCTCTGGTTGCGGTGTTCCAGCAGGGAAGCCACGGTGGAGCTCTTGCCGCTGCCAGTGGCCCCCACCACGATGATTAGCCCGCGTTTTTGCTGCACCAGGCTTTGCAAGGTATCGGGCAGGTTAAGCTCGGCCAGCGACGGAATGCGCGGCCGAATGAAGCGCACCACCATGGCCACCGTGCCGCGCTGCTTGAAAATATTCACCCGGTAATTGCCCAGTCCATCAACCAGCCGGCCAAAGTTCATTTCCAGCTCGCGCTCGAAGGTGGCAATTTCGGTTTCATTCATCAGGCTGTAGGCCAGCTGGCGCACGATATCGGCAGACAGCGGCTTGTCATTGATGGGCAGTGTTACGCCGTCAATCTTGATCTGCGGCGGTGCTTCCGCAGTGAAAAAGATGTCACTGGCCTGTTTGTCGGCCATCAGCTTGAAGAATGGCAGCATCAGCATGGTTGGTATTTCCGATACAAATGAATGGGTGTTCTGACAGTACGCTGTCTTTTTTATAGACGTATTGTGCCTGCAGTCGGCGGTGAGCGACAGCGGGCATTAAAAAAGCCCGCTTGCGCGGGCTGTATCTGGTGATGAATCAGGCCTGTCTGGCGACTTCCTGGTCGCGCAGGGCGCGTCGCAGGATCTTGCCGACATTGGTCTTGGGGAGCTCGCTGCGGAACTCCACCATCTTGGGTACCTTATAGCCGGTGAGATTTTCGCGGCAGTGATGAATGATGTCCTTTTCCGTCAGGCTGTCATCCTTCTTCACCACGAATACCTTGACCACTTCGCCGGACTTGTCATCAGGAATGCCGATGCAGGCCACTTCCAGCACGCCGGGGTGGCTGGCAATCACGTCTTCCACCTCGTTGGGGTAGACATTGAAGCCGGACACCAGAATCATGTCCTTTTTGCGGTCCACCAGCTTTACAAAGCCTTCCGGTGTCACCATGGCCATGTCGCCGGTGGCCAGGAAGCCGCGTGCGTCGATCGCCTTGGCGGTTTCGTCAGGACGATTCCAGTAGCCCTTCATCACCTGCGGGCCCTTGATGCACAGCTCGCCCTGCTCGCCCTGTGGCAGGGCCTGGCCATCGGCCCCGCGGATTTCAATATCGGTGGACGGCACCGGCAGGCCGATGGTGCCGTTGTATTCTTTGATGTCCAGCGGATTGATGCAGGCTGCCGGGCTGGTTTCGGTCAGGCCGTAGGCTTCGGCCAGGGTGACGCCGGTCAACTGCTTCCACTTGTCGGCTACGGCTTTTTGCACCGCCATGCCGCCACCCAGTGCCAGGCGCCAGGTGGAGAAGTCCACGGTCTTGAATTCAGGATTGTTCAGCAGGGCATTGAACAGGGTGTTGACCCCGGTGATGGCGGTAACGCGGTATTTCTTGATTTCCTTGATGAAGCCCGGAATATCGCGCGGGTTGGTGATCAGCACATTCAGCGCGCCCAGCTCGGTAAAGATCATCAGGTTCGCCGTCAGCGAAAAGATGTGGTAGAGCGGCAAGGCGGTGATGATGATTTCTTGCCCCTCGCGTGCCACCGGTTTTACCCAGCTGCCGGCCTGCAGCATGTTGGCAATGATGTTGCGGTGAACCAGCATGGCACCCTTGGAAACCCCCGTCGTCCCACCTGTGTATTGCAGAAAGGCAATATCCTCATGGCCGATTTCCACCGGAACAAAGCGCTGGGCGGCACCGGCTGCCAGTACGTCGTTGAAGCGGATGTGGCCGGGGATGTTCCATGGTGGCACCATTTTTTTGATCTTGCGTACCACAAAGTTCACCAGTAGACGCTTGGGAAATCCCAGCATGTCACCGATGGATGCAACGATGACGTGCTTGATCCTGGTGCGCTTGATGACCTCCTCCAGCACGCCGGCAAAGTTTTCCAGGATGACGATGGTTTCCGCACCCGAATCATTCAACTGGTGTTCCAGTTCGCGCGGGGTGTACAGCGGGTTGACGTTGACCACGGTGCAGCCGGCGCGCAGTGTGCCAAATACAGCTACTGGATATTGCAGCAAATTGGGCATCATCACGGCCACGCGATCACCCTTGTGCAACTTGAGGGAGTTTTGCAGGTAGGACGCAAATTGTTCGGTTAGCGTTTGCAGCTCGCCATAGCGCAGGACCTTGTCCATATTGGCCATGGCAGGGCGGTCACGGAATTTGTGAACGCTGCGATCAAACACCTCGACAATCGACTGGAACTGATTGATGTCGATTTCATGTGCTACCCCCGGCTGATAATTCTTTAGCCAAACCTTTTCCATATGTAGGGTTTCTCCATCGTGCTGATACGAGAGTGCCGCGCCTGCAGCAAGTACGGTGGCGAGCATCTTCTATATAATTGTTTCTGAATTTTCGAACGGGCATTGCGCCCCTTCCTATATACCCGAACTCCGTCGGGTTGCGGCTAATTTACAGTATGTAAAAAACTCGCGCAAAGCGCAGGCCGCTGCATGCCGCCCTCGCGGATAGGGTCTTGACAGGCTTCGGTTTTCTTTTTTGCGGGAATGGGTTACAATCGCGATGTTTAGGGATGGGCGTTTCGCCCATTTTTTATTTGTGGAAAGAAGCAATGGATGTTCGTTTGCTGCTGGAAAACACCCTGCCAGGTCTAGGCTATGAGCTGGTCGATTTCGAAATGACCCAGGGTGGCGGTTATCGCGTGTTTATGGACAAGCCTGGTGGCATCACGGTTGAAGACTGTGTGCAGGTTAGTAACCACCTGACCCGTCTGTTCATGGTTGAAAACGTTAATTACGAACGGCTCGAGGTTTCCTCCCCGGGGCTGGATCGTCCTCTCAAGAAAGAGGCCGACTTCGTGCGCTTTGCCGGACAGCTTGCCAAAATCAAGACACGCATGCCGGTTGAGCAGCAAAAGAAGTTTGCCGGTCGTCTTGTCGGGGTTGAAGATGGCGCGGTCAAGCTGGAAGTGGATGGCGGCCGCATCGTGGCAATTGCCCTGACCAATATCGACAAAGCCAGGCTAGAGCCTGAGTTTTGAGCGTAGGCGAGGCCGCGTGCCGCGCACAAGGACAAAAATTCGGAGGAATGCATGAGTCGCGAGATTTTGCTGCTGGTTGATGCCCTGGCAAGCGAGAAGAATGTCAGCAAGGACGTGGTTTTTTCCGCCCTTGAAATGGCACTTGCTTCGGCAACCAAAAAGAAGTTTACCGATGACGAAATGGATGTGCGTGTCGAAATCGACCGTCACACCGGGCAGTATCAGACTTTCCGTCGCTGGACCGTGGTGCAGAACGAGCTGATCGAAAACGAAAGCCGTGAAGTAACCATCACCGACGCGCGCGATGATGATCCGCGCATCGAAGTCGGTGCCGTGATCGAGCAGCCGATGGAAGCAGTCGAGTTCGGCCGCATCGGTGCGCAGACTGCCAAGCAGGTCATCCTGCAGCGCATCCGTGATGCCGAGCGCGAACAACTGCTGAACGAATTCCTGCAGCGTCGTGAACATTTGATCACCGGCACCATCAAGCGCATCGAGCGTGGCAATGCCATCATCGAATGTGGCAAGCTGGAAGCCGTGCTGCCACGCGATCAGATGATTCCGAAGGAAAACCTGCGCGTGGGCGACCGCGTCAAGGCCTTCCTGCTGCGCATCGACCGCATGGGTCGTGGTCCGCAGCTGGTGCTGTCGCGTACTTCCAGCCAGTTCCTGATCAAGCTGTTTGAACTGGAAGTGCCGGAAATCGAAGAAGGCCTGCTGGAAATCAAGGAAGCAGTCCGCGATGCCGGTCTGCGCGCCAAGATTGCCGTCAAGGCCAATGATGCCCGCATCGACCCGCAAGGCACCTGCATCGGCATGCGCGGTTCCCGCGTACAGGCCGTTACCCAGGAACTGGCAGGCGAGCGCATCGACATCGTGCTGTGGGCACCGGAACCGGCGCAGTTCGTGATCAACGCACTGTCCCCGGCTGAAGTGAACCGCATCATGATCGACGAAGACAACCACAGCATGGACGTGGTAGTCGAGGAAGACCAGCTGGCTCTGGCCATTGGCCGCAGCGGCCAGAACGTGAAGCTCGCTGCCGAGCTGACCGGCTGGTACCTGAACATCATGACTGTGACCGAAGCGGAAGAGAAACACCAGGCGGAAGACGCGCAACTGCGCGATCTCTTCGTCACTCATCTGGGTGTGGATGAAGCTACGGCCACCGTGCTGGTACAGGAAGGTTTTGCCACCCTGGAAGAGGTGGCGTATGTGCCGATCGCCGAAATGCTGGAGATCGACGGTTTTGACGAGGAGTTGGTGAATGAACTGCGCAGCCGTGCACGTGACGCCATCCTCACTCAGGCCATTGCGTCCGAAGAGAAAGTCGAAGGTGTGTCCGAAGACCTGAAAGATATCGAAGGTCTGGATGCCGAACTGGTTCGCAAGTTGGCCGAGAACGGCGTGTCCACGCGGGATGATCTGGCCGATCTGGCTGTCGACGATCTGGTGGACATGACCGGCATTGAAGCTGAAGCTGCACGTGCAATCATCATGAAAGCGCGCGAACACTGGTTCAACCAGTAAGGCTTCTTCGGGAAGTATTTACGGAATTTGGGAAGACGCATGGTATTGACGAATGTAAAACAGTTTGCCGGTGAGCTGAACCTCACGCCTGAACGATTGCTGGAACAGCTTCGTGCGGCGGGTGTGTCCAAGCGCGCGCCGGATGATACGCTCTCTGAGCAGGATAAATCCCAGCTTCTTGACTACCTGAAGCGTTCGCATGGCGCCCGTGATGAGTCGCGTATTACGCTGACCCGCAAGTCCACCAGTGAAATCAAGACCGCAGACGGTGGTACGGTAAAGGTAGAGACGCGCAAGAAGCGTGTTGTGGTTCGCCCGGAAGATGGCCCGGCTCCGGCAGCAGAAGCTGTCGCAGCTGCCCCGGCACCTGCTGCTCCGGTGACCAAGCCTGTTGAAGCTGTTTCTGCCCCTGCTCCGGCGGCAGAAACCAAGCCGGTTGAAGTTAAACCGGAAGCAAAGCCGGAACCGCAAGCAAAGGTTGAACCCAAGGTGGAATCCAAGCCCGCCGCACCGGTAGCTCCGGTAGCGGAAGCCCCGGCCAAGGAAGCTGCACCTGCTGCCAAGCCGGCCCCGGCTCCGGTACGCACCGTGGCCTCTATTCTGTCGCCGGAAGAAGTAGCCTCCCGCGAAGCGGAAGAAAAGCGTCAGGCTGCTTTCCGTGCCCGTCAGCAAGAGCTGATGCGCGAAAAGATCGAACGCGAAGAGCGCCGTCAGGCTGCTCGTCTGGCTGCCCAGCAACCGGCACCGGCACCGGCTCCCAAGCCGGTGGAAGCGCCGAAGCCGGTTGAAGCGCGCAGCGAAGAGCGCCGTGATGAACGTGGTCCGCGTCCCGCTGGTGACAACCGTGGCCCGCGCCCGGCTGGTGACAACCGTGGTCCGCGTCCGGCTGGCGACAACCGTGGCCCGCGCCCGGCTGGCGACAACCGTGGCCCGCGTCCGGCGGCTGGCGACAACCGTGGCCCGCGCCCGGCTG
The DNA here is from genome assembly GCF_030150775.1 of Aquitalea sp. NCBI lineage: Bacteria > Pseudomonadati > Pseudomonadota > Betaproteobacteria > Neisseriales > Chromobacteriaceae > Aquitalea > Aquitalea sp. The sequence continues at coordinate 244,184 of NZ_JASLFG010000003.1, read as the reverse complement.
GTGACAACCGTGGTCCGCGTCCGGCTGCTGCCGGTGCACCGGGTGCCCCCGCTGTTCCGGCTACCGTGGCTGGCCGTCCTGATGCCAAGAAGGGTGGCGTCAAGAAGGGCAATGAGCGCTGGGAAGAAGGCAAGAAGGGCCGTGGTCTGAAGACCAAGGGCGGCGATGCCGGCAGCGACTGGAAATCCCGCGGCGGCAAGGGCAAGCACAAGCAGAACAACCAGCATGCCTTCCAGGCTCCGACCGAGCCCATCGTGCATGACGTGCTGGTGCCGGAAACCATCTCCGTAGCCGATCTGGCTCACCGCATGGCCGTCAAGGGCGTTGAGGTGATCAAGGTCCTGATGAAGATGGGCATGATGGTCACCATCAACCAGGTGCTGGACCAGGAAACCGCCATGATCGTGGTGGAAGAAATGGGCCACAAGCCGCGTGCGGCACAGGCGGACGATCCGGAAGCCTACCTGGAAAAGCCGGAAGGCGAAGAAGTGGAAGTGGCTGTACAGCCGCGTCCGCCGGTGGTCACCGTGATGGGTCACGTCGACCACGGCAAGACCTCGCTGCTGGACTACATCCGTCGCGCCAAGGTGGCTGCGGGCGAAGCCGGCGGCATTACCCAGCATATCGGTGCCTACCACGTGGAAACCCCGCGCGGCATGATCACCTTCCTGGATACCCCGGGTCATGAAGCGTTTACCGCCATGCGTGCCCGTGGTGCCAAGGCCACTGACATTGTGGTGCTGGTGGTGGCTGCCGACGACGGCGTGATGCCGCAAACCATCGAAGCCATTCACCATGCCAAGGCTGCCAAGGTGCCGATGGTGGTAGCGGTCAACAAGATCGACAAGATGGGTGCCAATGTAGAACGCATCCGTCAGGAACTGGTTTCGCACGAAGTGGTGCCGGAAGACTGGGGTGGCGATACCCAGTTCATCGAAGTCTCTGCCAAGCAGGGCACCAATATCGATGCGCTGCTGGAAGCCATCCTGCTGCAGGCTGAAGTGCTGGAGTTGAATGCACCGATCGAAGCCCCGGCCAAGGGCATCATCGTGGAAGCCCGTCTGGACAAGGGCCGTGGCCCGGTTGCCACGCTGCTGGTTCAGTCCGGCACCCTGAAGAAGGGCGATGTGGTATTGGCTGGTACGGCATTTGGTCGCGTTCGCGCCATGATGGACGAAAACGGCAAGGCTATCGACACTGCTGGTCCGGCTATCCCGGTAGAGATTCTGGGTCTGTCTGACGTGCCGCAAGCCGGTGAAGATGCCATGGTGCTGACCGACGAACGCAAGGCGCGTGAAATCGCCCTGTTCCGTGCCGGCAAGTTCCGTGATGTCCGTCTGGCCAAGCAGCAGGCCGCCAAGCTGGAAAACATGTTTGCCCAGATGGCCGATGGCAGTGGCGAGGTGCAAACCTTGTCCATCATCATCAAGGCCGATGTGCAGGGTTCTTACGAAGCCCTGGCCGGCAGCCTGCAGAAGCTGTCCACCGACGAAGTGCGCGTCAGCATCCTGCACTCCGGCGTGGGTGGTATCTCGGAATCGGACATCAACCTGGCGATCGCCTCCAAGGCCATCGTGATCGGCTTCAACACCCGCTCCGATGCTGCCGCGCGCAAGCTGGCCGAGAACGAAGGCGTGGACATCCGTTACTACAGCATCATCTACGATGCCGTGGACGAAGTGAAAGCAGCCTTGTCCGGCATGCTGGCACCGGAGAAGAAGGAACAGATCCTGGGTACCGTCGAGATCCGTCAGGTGATCCCGGTGTCGAAGGTAGGCAATATTGCAGGTTGTATGGTGACCGACGGTCTGATCAAGCGTACTGCTTCGATCCGTCTGATCCGCAATCACGTGGTGGTGCATACCGGCGAACTGGACTCGCTCAAGCGCTTCAAGGACGACGTGAAGGAAGTGAAGCAGGGTTACGAATGTGGCCTGATGCTGAAGAACTTCAACGACATCCAGGAAGGCGACCAACTGGAAGCTTTCGAAATCGTGGAAGTGGCTCGCTCGCTGTAAGCGGCGGCTCCCCGGCGGGCGCGCTTCGAGCTCAGGCTCGAAGGCGCTCGCCTTTTGCATTCAAAGCGGCTGACACAAGGCCGGGCATTTGCCCGGCTGGCTGTTGGCCGCTTTTATACCGACAGGATGGAAATCATGGCCAAAGCCAGAAAAGGTTTCTCCCGCGCCGACCGTATTGCTGAGCAGATTCAGCGCGAGTTGGCCGAACTGGTCCGTACCGGTCTGAAAGACCCGCGCGTGGGCTGGATCACCATTACCGCCGTGCAGGTGACGCGTGACTACTCGCACGCCAAGGTGTTCTACACCGTCATGGATGAAAAGACGCGCGAAGTCAGCCAGGAAGCGCTGGAGCACTCCGCCGGTTTCCTGCGTTCCGAACTGGGTCGCAGCATCAAGATGTTCACCACGCCGCAGTTGCACTTTGTCTACGACGAGTCGGTATCGCGCGGCATGCACATGACCAGCCTGATCAATCAGGTGGCAAAGGAAGACGCCGAGAAATTCGGTGCCGGTGATGCTGATGTTGCATCGACAGCTGATGACGAGGGTGGCGCCGAATGAGCAAGCCGCGCAGCAACCGCCGCCAGATTGATGGCGTGCTGCTGATCGACAAGCCCTACGACATTTCCAGTAATAACGCGCTGCAAAAGGCGCGCTGGTTGCTCAATGCCGCCAAGGCCGGCCATACCGGCGTGCTGGACCCCTTGGCCACCGGCTTGTTGCCGATGTGTCTGGGGGAGGCCACCAAGTTTTCCTCCTATCTGCTGGATGCCGACAAGGGCTATCGTGCTACTGTGCGTTTTGGCGCAGCCACCAGCACCGGCGACATCGAGGGTGAGGTGGTGCGGGAATGCCCGATTGCCTTTGATGAAGCCGGCCTGCTACAAGTGATGCAGCAGTTTGTTGGTGAAGTCAGCCAGGTGCCGCCGATGTATTCGGCGCTCAAGCATCAGGGCAAACCGTTGTATGAATATGCCCGCGAAGGCATTGAAATTCATCGCGAGCCACGCCGCATCACCATCCACTCGCTCAAGCTAATCAGCTTTGATGGCGTGGAAGCGGTGATCGACGTGTTGTGCAGCAAGGGCACGTATATCCGCACCTTGGCGGAAGACATTGCCATTGCGCTGGATTGCGCTGCTCATCTGACCGGTTTGCGCCGCACCACTACCGGTGGCTTCCAGTTGTCCGAGGCCCATACCCTGGCCGATGTGGAGGCGCTGGACATGGCCGGGCGCGAAGCGCTGCTGTTGCCGGTCGACGTATTGGTGCAACACTTTCCGGTGCATACGCTGGATGCAGCCAGCGTGGCGCGTTTTATTCACGGACAGGCCGTGCGTTTTGCCGGTGAGTGTGCGAGAATGACGCGCTTTCGTGTTTACAGCGATGTAAATGCGGAGTTTCTGGGTCTGGCCGAGCTGCGGGATGATGACATGCTGCACCCGATCAGACTCCTGGCTGTCAAACAGACAGCCTGCTAGCGAAGTGCGGATGGGTTGGGCAACCGGCTCGCTGCACTTGTCGGATCGCAAGATCCTTACCTGATTTGGAGTTACCCAAAATGGCAATGACCGCCGCCCAAAAAGCAGACATCGTTAAAAGCTTCCAACACAAGGAAGGCGATACCGGTTCGTCCGAAGTGCAAGTTGCACTGCTGACCGCTCGTATCAACGACCTGACCCCGCACTTCAAAGCCAATACAAAAGACCACCACAGCCGTCGTGGCCTGCTGAAGATGGTGAGCCGTCGTCGTCGTCTGCTTGACTACCTCAAGCGTACCGATGCTGACAGCTACCGCGCTCTGATTGCCCGTCTGGGTCTGCGCAAGTAATTGGTTCAGGTTTGAAAAAGTCGCAGCTGGTCTGCGACTTTTTCACGCTGGCCTTCAAGCACGCTGTATTACTGTGACAACGGGGGGAGCCTCTAGAAATTTTGATCGATACCGGTCCGAATTTTTAGGGGTTCCCGTTGTGTTTTCAGCTTGAAAAAACATTTTTGACTAAGGGATGCCCTGTGTTCAATAAAATCACCAAATCGTTTCAGTATGGTAACCAGACCGTTACCCTGGAAACCGGCGAAGTAGCGCGCCAGGCTTCCGGCTCCGTTATTGTTTCCGTTGATGAAACCGTGGTTCTGGTTGCCGTTGTCGGCGGCAAGAACGTCAAGCCGGGTCAGGACTTCTTCCCGCTGACCGTAGACTACCTGGAGCGTACCTACGCTGCCGGTAAAATCCCGGGTGGCTTCTTCAAGCGCGAAGGCAAGCAATCCGAGAAGGAAGTGCTGACCAGCCGCCTGATCGACCGTCCGATCCGTCCGCTGTTCCCGGAAGGCTTCTACCACGACGTACAGATCGTGGCCACCGTGCTGTCGCTGAATCCGGAAGTGGATTCCGACATCCCGGCCATGATCGGTGCTTCCGCTGCACTGGCCATCTCCGGCCTGCCGTTTGCCGGCCCGATCGGTGCTGCCCGCGTGGGCTACGCCAATGGCGAATACATCCTGAACCCGACCAAGACCGAACTGTCCACTTCCGAAATGGATCTGGTGGTTGCCGGTACCGAACGCGCCGTGCTGATGGTGGAATCGGAAGCCAAGGAACTGGCCGAGTCCGTGATGCTGGGTGCCGTGGTATTTGGTCACGAGCAGATGCAGTCCGCCATCAAGGCCATCAACGAACTGGCCGACGAAGTGAATCCGGTGATGTTTGACTGGGCCGCTCCGGTACAGAACGAAGAGCTGATCGCCCAGGTACGCGGCATTGCCGGTGCCAAGCTGGCTGATGCCTTCCGCCTGCGTCAGAAGCAAGCCCGTACCGTGGCCATCAACGAAGCCTGGAGCGACGTGAAGGCTGCGCTGATCAATGAAGAAACCGACACCCTGAAAGCCAACGAGATCAAGGGCATCTTCAAGGGGCTGGAAGCTGAAATCGTCCGTGGTCAGATTCTGGCTGGCGAACCGCGTATTGATGGTCGCGACACCCGCACCGTGCGTCCGATCAGCATTCGCAGCAACGTACTGCCGCGCACCCACGGTTCCGCCCTGTTTACCCGTGGCGAAACCCAGGGCCTGGTGGTAACCACTCTCGGCACCAAGCAGGACGAGCAGATCATCGACGCGCTGGCCGGTGAGTACACCGAACGCTTCATGCTGCATTACAACTTCCCGCCGTACTCCACCGGTGAAGCCGGCCGCATGGGCCCGCCGAAGCGTCGTGAAATCGGCCACGGTCGTCTGGCCAAGCGCGCGCTGATCGCCGTACTGCCGCCGGAAACCGAATTCGGTTACTCCATGCGTGTGGTGTCGGAAATCACCGAATCCAACGGTTCCTCCTCCATGGCTTCCGTTTGCGGTGGTTGCCTGTCGCTGCTGTCCGCCGGTGTACCGCTGAAGGCCCACGTGGCCGGTATCGCCATGGGTCTGATCCTGGAAGGCAACCGCTTTGCCGTGCTGACCGACATCCTGGGTGATGAAGATCACCTGGGTGACATGGACTTCAAGGTGGCCGGTACTGCCGAAGGCATCACCGCCCTGCAGATGGACATCAAGATCCAGGGCATCACCAAGGAAATCATGCAGGTTGCCCTGGCGCAAGCCAAGGAAGGCCGTCAGCATATCCTGGGCCTGATGAAGGAAGCCGTGGATGGCCCGCAAGAGCTGTCCGCCCATGCTCCGCGTCTGTACGTGATGAAGATCAATCCGGAAAAAATCCGTGACGTGATCGGCAAGGGCGGCGAAACCATCCGCTCCATCACCAAGGATACCGGCACCGAGATCAATATCGAGGAAGATGGCACCATCACCATCGCCTCCATCTCCGGTGAAGGCGCCGAGGCTGCCAAGAAGCGTATCGAAGAAATCACCGTTGAAGTTGAAGTGGGCAAGATCTACGAAGGTACCGTAGTGAAGATCCTCGACAACAACGTCGGTGCCATCGTTTCCATCCTGCCGGGCAAGGATGGTCTGGTACACATTTCCCAGATCGCCAACGAGCGCATCAAGAATGTGTCCGACTACCTGAAGGAAGGCCAGATCGTTAAGGTCAAGGCCATCGAAATGGACGATCGCGGTCGCATCCGTCTGTCCATCAAGGCTCTGCTGGAAGATGAATCCAAGGTAGCGCGCGAAACCGCCGACGCCTTTGGCCTGAAGACCCAGCAGTAATCACCGGCCTGCCGGTAAGTCAGAAAGCCCGCAGCGATGCGGGCTTTTTTGCTTTCTGCAGCATCGGCGGGCAGGGGCGTGTAGTGTGATCTGATGTACCGAAAGGGGTGGAGTGGATGTCGCGATTGCGGCGTGCTGGTGGCCCGCACGATAGTCTTTTTGCGCTGATTTCTTGCCTATTGTGCCGGCTTGTTGTGCAAGATGTTGAAAGTAAAGATAAATATTGCGGATTGGCGGGTTTGAGATAGGTCAAGTAATTTTATAAGCTGATGTCGCAAACCGGATATGGGATCGTCGGAAGATTCGATTAGAATCATTTCAAGCGTATTAAATCATAACAATGCCGTTTACTGCCCCGGACAGCAGGCAGAAACGGAGGACCAAGCAGGAAGGAAACTAAAAAGATGAGCAATTCGATCACCCGCGCTGATTTCGACCAGGTCATGGTCCCCAACTACGGCCCGGCAGCATTTATTCCGGTCAAGGGTCTGGGTTCGCGTGTCTGGGATCAGGATGGTCGCGAATTCATTGATCTGGCCGGTGGTATCGCCGTGAATTCGCTGGGCCATTGCCACCCGCAACTGGTGGCTGCGCTGACCGAACAGGCTGGCAAGCTGTGGCATGTATCCAATGTGTTTACCAACGAGCCGGTACTGAAGCTGGCCCATGCGCTGACTGCGGCCACCTTTGCCGACCGTGCCTTCTTCTGCAACTCCGGTGCCGAGGCCAATGAAGCCTGCTTCAAGCTGGCACGCAAATACGCTGCCGATCATTTCGGCGCGGACAAGAACGAAATCATCTCCTGCAAGAACTCCTTCCACGGTCGTACCCTGTTCACCGTGAGCGTGGGTGGTCAGCCCAAGTACACCGAGGGCTTTGCTCCGGTTCCGGCTGGCATCCACCATTTCGAGTTCAACAATATCGATTCCCTCAAGGCCGCCATCAGCGACCGCACCTGCGCCGTGGTCATCGAGCCGGTACAGGGTGAGGGTGGCGTGCTGCCGGCTGACAAGGCCTTCCTGCAAGCCGCACGCGAACTGTGCGACCAGCACAATGCCTTGCTGATTTTCGATGAAGTACAAACCGGCGTGGGCCGTACCGGCTCGCTGTATGCCTATCAGGAATATGGCGTCACCCCGGACATCTTGTCCAGCGCCAAAGCTCTGGGTGGTGGCTTTCCCATCGGGGCGATGCTGACCACCGACAAGATCGCCAAGAGCTTCTCGGTCGGCACTCACGGAACCACTTATGGTGGCAATCCGCTGGCGTCCGCAGTAGCCCTCAAGGTCATCGAAATCGTCAATACCCCGGAAGTGCTGGCCGGTGTGCGTGCCAAGAGCCAGCGTCTGCGCGATGGCCTGAACGCCATCAATGACAAGTACAAGGTATTCAAGGAAGTGCGCGGCATGGGCCTGCTGCTGGGTTGCGTGCTGAGCGACGACTTTGCCGGCCGTGCCAAGGACTTCATCACCGCTGCTGCCAAGCATCAGCTGCTGCTGCTGGTTGCCGGTGTCAATGTCGTGCGCCTGGCACCTTCGCTGGTGGTGGAAGAGCGTGACATCGACGAAGCCCTGCAGCGTTTCGATGCTGCTGTAGCCGAACTCGTCGCCGCCAAGTAAGCCCCCGTTTTTTCTGCAAGAGACACCACAGCCCGGCCTTGCCGTGGCTGTGGGTACGGCTGCGCCCGCGAAACGGCGCAGCGGCTTACCCCCCAGAGGGAGGTTACCCATGTTTATCGTGCGCCCCGTCCGTACAGCCGACTTGCCCGCCATCGAAAGAATGGCTGTTGCCAGCGGTATCGGAGTGACCAGCCTGCCCAATAATCGGGACAAGCTGTTCGAACGCATCCAGCAGTCTTCATCGTCGTTCGAGTTTGAAGCCACCGCCGAAACCGGCAGCGAATATTATATGTTCGTGCTGGAATCCGCTGGCGAGGTGGTTGGCACCGCCTCCATCAGCGCCTGTGCCGGTTTTGACGAGCCCTTCTACAGCTACCGTAGCGAAACCTTTGTGCATGCCTCGCGCACCCTCAAGGTGAACAACCGCGTGCATGTGCTCAATATCTGCCACGACCTCACCGGCATGGTGCAGCTGTGCGGTTTCTATGCCGATGCCGTACTGGAACCGCTGGCCGCCGAGCTGTTGTCACGGGCGCGTTTGCTGTTCATCGCCTCGGCGCGTGAGCGCTTTGGCCGCCGCATCATTGCCGAAATGCAGGGCATTCATGACGATGCCGGCCAGTCGCCGTTCTGGAACGCCATTGGCCGTCGTTTCTTCAATATGGATTTCCTGCAGGTCGAGCAGGCCTTTGTCGGCCACAGCAAAACCTTTATCGCCGAGCTGATGCCCAGCTATCCCATCTACGTGCCCTTGCTGCCGGATGAGGCGCAGAACGCCATTGGCCAGATTCACGCCAATTTCGAGCGTCCCTGCCGCTTGCTGACCACCGAAGGTTTCGAGGCCGACAACTACATCGACATCTTCGATGGCGGTGCGGTGCTGACTGCCGAGCTGGATAGACTGCAAACGCTGGAGCGCAATCGTTGCCACCCGGTGGAAGTGTCAGCCAGCTTGCCGGCCCAGGCCAACCTGCAATTGGTGTGTAACCTGCAGGTGGGCGACTTTGTTGCCGCCGCCATCCGCGTGGCCATTGTCGACGGCGTGGCCTTCATTAATCCGGATGCCGCGCAGGCGCTGGGTGTAAGCAGTGGCGACACCGTGCGTGTGGTCGGCTTGCAGCAAGGCTGAGGAGAAACAGCATGATGATTATCCGTCCGATCGCACACAGCGATCTGCCCGGCCTGATGAATCTGGCGCGTAGTGCCGGTGTGGGTCTTACCTCGCTGCCGGTAAATGAAGACCGCTTGGCGCGTCGCATCAGCCGCTCGGTATTGTCCTTTGCCGGCGAGCTGGACCGCGCCGATCAGGGCTATGTGTTCGTGCTGGAAGACAGCGAAACCGGCCAGGTTGGCGGCATCTGCGCACTGGAAGCCGCCGTCGGCCTGAAAGAGCCCTGGTACAACTATCGCGTGGGCACCATCGTCCATGCTTCGGACGAGTTGGGCGTGTATTCGCGTCACGAAACCCTGTTCCTGTCCAATGACCATACCGGTTATTCCGAGCTGTGCACCTTGTTCCTGCACCCGGATTTCCGTGCTAACCGCAACGGCGGCCTGCTGTCGAAAAGCCGCTTCCTGTTTCTGGCGCAATTCCCGCAGCTGTTCGGCAAGACCGTGGTGGCGGAGATGCGTGGAGTATCCGATGCCGATGGCCGCTCGCCCTTCTGGGAGGGGCTGGGCCGTCATTTCTTCTCCATCGACTTTGCCGAGGCGGATTACCTCACTGGCGTCGGTCAGAAGGCCTTTGTCGCCGAACTGATGCCCAAGCATCCGGTATATGTGGATTTCCTGCCGGCAGATGCCCAGGCGGTGATCGGCAAGACCCACGACAACACCCGCCCGGCCGTGGCCATGCTGGAATCCGAAGGCTTCCGCTACGAAGGTTATGTCGACATTTTCGATGCCGGTCCTACCGTGCAGGCCTATACCAGCGAGATTCGTGCGGTGAAGGAAAGCCGTACCGTGGCGGTGCGGCTGGCCGACCCGCTGCCGGAAGGCGAGCGTTGCCACTATCTGGTATCCAATGAATCGCTGACCGGTTTCCGGGTGATTCTGGCTGACGCCCCGGCCCCCACCCATGAATTCTGCCTGACGCCGGAACAGGCGCAGGCCCTGAATGTGCAGCAAGGCGAACACGTGCGCTGCGTGGCGCTGTCGCCCAAGGAGAAAGCATGAGCACCCTGTTTATCAATGGTGAATGGCTGGCCGGCGCCGGCGCAGCCATGAGCAAGACCAATCCGGCCACTGCCCAAGTCATCTGGCAAGGGCAGGGCGCTGATGCGGCGCAGGTTGATCAGGCTGTTGTTGTGGCGCGCCAGGCTTTCAAGGGCTGGGCACGCACGACGCTGGATGAACGCATTGCCATCGCCCGTCGTTTTGGCGAGCTGCTGACTACCAACAAGGACGCACTGGCCACCATTATTGCCAAGGAAACCGGCAAGCCGATGTGGGAAGCGCTGACCGAAGTCACCACCATGGTCAACAAGGTGGAGATTTCGGTGAAGTCCTATAACGAGCGTACTGGCGAGCGCGCCGCGACCATGGGCGATGCCCAGGCGGTGCTGCGCCACAAGCCGCATGGCGTGGTGGCCGTGTTCGGCCCGTATAATTTCCCCGGCCATTTGCCGAATGGCCATATTGTACCGGCGCTGCTGGCGGGTAACTGCGTACTGTTCAAACCGTCGGAACTGACACCGTGGACCGCGCAGGAAACGGTACGCCTGTGGGCCGAAGCCGGCTTGCCGGCCGGGGTGATTGCCCTGCTGCAAGGTGCGCGTGAAACCGGCATCGCCCTGGCAGGCCACAAGGGCATCGACGGCCTGTTCTTTACCGGCAGCTCGGCTACGGGCGAACTGCTGCACCGCAATTTCGGTGGTCAGCCGGACAAGATCGTGGCGCTGGAAATGGGCGGCAACAATCCGCTGATCGTGGAAGACGTGGCCGATATCGATGCCGCCGTGCACCACATCGTCCAGTCCGCATTCGTGTCGGCCGGCCAACGCTGCACTTGCGCGCGTCGCCTGCTGCTGCCGCAAGGGGCGTGGGGCGATGCGCTGCTGGCCCGATTGGTTGAAGTCACCGCCAAGCTGAAAGTGGGGCAGTACGACGAGCAACCGGCACCGTTCATGGGGGCGGTGATTTCCAATGCTGCTGCCGAAGCCCTGCTCAAGGCACAGGCCTGGCTGCTGGACAACGGCGGCAAGAGCCTGCTGGAAATGCGCCGCCTGACACCGGATGCCGCCATCCTGTCGCCCGGCATCATCGACAGCACCGCGGTGGATCGCCCGGATGAAGAGTTCTTCGGCCCGCTGCTGCAAGTCATCCGCTATGCCGACTTTGACGAAGCCATCGCCATCGCCAACGACACCCGCTTTGGCCTGGCTGGCGGTGTGCTGTCGGATAGCCGCGCGCTGTACGAACGCTATCTGCTGGAAAGCCGTGCCGGCGTGGTCAACTGGAACAAGCCGCTGACCGGTGCTTCCAGTGCTGCCCCGTTTGGTGGCATCGGTGCCTCTGGCAACCATCGCCCCAGCGCCTACTATGCCGCGGATTACTGCGCTTACCCGGTGGCTTCGCTGGAGTGCGACAGCCTGACCGTGCCTGCCCAACTTTCTCCGGGGATTACACTGTGAACGCCTATGAAGTGAATTTTGACGGCCTGGTTGGGCCGACGCACAACTACAGTGGCCTGTCCTTTGGCAATGTGGCGTCCACCAGCAATACCAAGGCGGTGTCCAATCCCAGACTGGCTGCTAAGCAAGGCCTGGCCAAGATGAAGGCGCTGCACGATCTGGGTTTCAAGCAGGGCGTGCTGGCCCCGCACGAGCGCCCGGACGTGGCCAGCCTGCGCCGCCTGGGTTTCTCTGGCACCGACGGCGAAGTGGTGGCCCGCGCCGCCAAGGAAGCCCCGGCCATTCTGGCAGCAGCCTCGTCGGCTTCCTGCATGTGGACGGCCAATGCGGCCACGGTCAGCCCGTCTGGCGATACCGCGGACAAACGCGTGCACTTTACCCCGGCCAATCTGAACAACAAATTCCACCGTTCGATCGAGCATCCGACCACCCGCCGCTTGCTGCAGGCCATGTTTGCCGATGAGCAGCATTTCATGGTGCATGAGGCGCTGCCGGCGCAGATGCACTTTGGTGATGAAGGCGCGGCCAACCATACCCGTTTCTGTGCGGAATATGATGGTGCCGGGGTGGAGTTCTTTGTGTTTGGCGCAGCGGCATTCGATGGCCGCTACCCGGCACCGCAGCGCTTCCCGGCGCGGCAGACGCTGGAAGCCTGCCAGGCGGTGGCGCGCCTGCATGGTTTGTCCGAATCCGGCGTGGTCTATGCCCAGCAGGACCCGGCCACCATCGATGCCGGTGTGTTCCACAATGACGTGATTTCTGTGGGCAACCGCAATGTGCTGTTCCATCATGAAAAGTCCTTCCTGGAACAGGGCAGGGTGCTGGATGAACTGTCGCGCAAGCTGGCAGCTGCGGGTGGGACGTTTATCCCGGTGGAAGTGCCGGATGCTGAAGTGAGCGTGGCCGAGGCGGTAAAGAGCTATCTGTTCAACAGCCAACTGCTGTCCAAGCCGGATGGCAGCATGATCATCGTGGTGCCGGAAGAGTGCCGCAACGTCGAGCGCGTGTGGAGCTATCTGCAAAAGATGAGCAGCAGCGGTGGCCCGATCAACGAAATCCGCGTATTCGACCTCAAGCAGTCGATGCAGAATGGCGGCGGCCCGGCTTGCCTGCGCTTGCGGGTGGCGATGTCGGCCAGCGAGATTGCCGCAGTCAACCAGGGCGTGCTGATGAGCGATGATCTGTTCGCGACGCTGAACGCCTGGGTGGAACGGCATTACCGCGATCGCCTGAGTGCGGATGATTTGGCCGACCCCTTGCTGCTGGACGAATGCCGCACGGCGCTGGACGAGCTGACGCGCATCATGCGGCTGGGTGCGGTTTATCCCTTTCAACTGAGTTAGCGTGATGAACTGGCAGACAGAGCAAGGACGTGTCCCCGATGCATTCTGCCTGCATGTCAGTACGCCAAGTACAAAAGCCACCTGCGGGTGGCTTTTGTACTGTTATGGGGCAGGCCGTTGAATTTTGCTGCATTGTGGGGCAATAACTAGGAATTCCGTCATGAAAAACTGGCCCGACTTTTGCTCTAGAGCCCTCTATCAGCAGTTTTTTGCTGTTTTCGCCAAGCTTTGCGTGACGAGCCATGAAATTTTTCTGGCAAGGCATGTCTTGCTGTAATGAATTGAATTGTATCCCGAAGATTGTATACATTCGAATGAGTGCGAAAATTCTATGTTCGCATTGGAATGTGAATGAACATTTCTTTTCGGAAGCGAATAATTTCAAGGAGAAACATGTCAAAAATGTGAAAATACAGGCTGGTGATGGTGTGTTACGGCGCAGCAGGGATATCCAATTTTATCTTGTTGCGGCGCAGTAATATTGCCTTAAAAAAATCAATAAAATCAATTACTTATGTGAATTTTAAATGATTTGCTTTTTAGCTGTTTTTCGCCGGTTTTTAAGATTGACAGTCGATTGAATCCACACGCATAATCCGTGCGGCTGTCAGACAGAAGCCAGAAAAATGGTTCGATGCGACAGGCTACAACTACAGGTGGCATAAGAAGAGGGGAAGCCCTACAAGCTGCTGGGTCGTTTAATCAAAGGAGATCTCCCACGTGGACATTTTTTTCCAACAGATCCTCAATGGTCTGGTACTTGGTAGTATCTATGCGCTGATTGCGCTGGGTTACACCATGGTGTACGGGATCATGGGCCTCATCAACTTTGCCCATGGCGAAGTCGTGATGTTTGGTGCCATGGTGACCATTTCGGTGGTATCCGCTCTGACCAATGCAGGTGTCAACCTGCCTGGCTGGGCTATTGTACTGATTGGCATGCTGGTGGCCATTCCGGCCTGCATGCTGCTGGGCTTCGTCATCGAGCGGGTGGCTTACCGTCCGCTGCGTGGCGCTCAGCGTCTGGCACCGCTGATTACCGCGATTGGCTTGTCCATCGTGTTGCAGCAGGTGGCCATCCTGATCTGGGGCCGTAACTACATCCCCTTCCCGCAAGTGCTGAACCATGACACCGTGGAAATCTTCGGAGCCACCATTACCAAGCTGCAGATCATCATCGTGGTGATGTGCCTGGCTATCATGACTGGCCTGTTGGTGATGGTTGAGAAGACCAAGCTGGGTCGCGCCATGCGTGCCACCAGTCAGAACCCGGCCGTGGCCGGCCTGATGGGTGTCAACGTCAACACCATCATCTCCGCTACCTTCGTACTGGGCTCCGCCCTGGGGGCGGTGGCTGGCGTGATGGTTGCCACCAACTACGACCAGGCTCACTACTATATGGGCTTCATGATCGGCCTGAAGGCGTTTACCGCCGCAGTGCTGGGTGGTATCGGCAATCTGGGCGGTGCAGTGGCCGGCGGTATCCTGCTGGGCATCATCGAAAGCCTGGGTGCCGGTTATATCGGTCAACTGACCGGTGGCTTCCTGGGTTCCAACTATCAGGACATCTTCGCCTTCATGGTGCTGATCCTGGTGCTGATTTTCCGTCCGTCCGGCCTGCTGGGCGAAAAAATGGCTGACCGTGCCTGATCTGGGGGAGAAATAACATGAGCAAGGCACTCGATTCCAAAAAACTCGGGCTGTTTATCGCCTGCGGCATTGCCCTGTGCGTACTGCCCTTCGTGGTAGGCGGTGCCCTGGGTAATTCCTGGGTACGTATCGTCGACTTCGCGTTGCTGTACGTGATGCTGGCACTGGGCCTGAACATCGTAGTGGGCTTTGCCGGCCTGCTCGACCTGGGTTTCATTGCCTTCTATGCCGTGGGCGCTTATACCTACGCGCTGCTGGGTTCGCCGCACTTCGGCATCCATTGGCCCTTCTATGTCACCATCCCGCTGGGTGCGCTGTTTGCCGCCTTCTTCGGGGTTCTGCTCGGTACTCCGGTACTGCGCCTGAAAGGTGACTATCTGGCCATCGTGACGCTGGGTTTCGGTGAAATCATCCGTATCTTCATGAACAACCTGAACGCGCCGATCAACATCACCAACGGCCCGCAAGGGGTGAACCTGATCGATCCGATCCGCGTGGCCGGTGTGGACCTGGGTACGCCGCTCAACCTGTTCGGCCTGACGTTGCCGCCGGTCTACCTGTATTACTACCTCTTCCTGGTGCTGACCGTGGTGGTGGTGATCATGGCTTCCCGCCTGCAGCACTCCCGTATCGGTCGTGCCTGGGTAGCACTGCGTGAAGACCAGATTGCCGCGTCGGCCATGGGTATCAACATCCGCAACATCAAGCTGCTGGCCTTTGCACTGGGTGCACTGTCCGGTGGTGTGGCGGGTGGCCTGTTCTCTGCCTTCCAGGGCTTTGTTTCGCCGGAATCCTTCAGCTTGCTGGAATCCATCATGATCCTGGCCATGATCGTTCTGGGCGGCATGGGCAATATCGCCGGTGTGATCCTGGGTGCTGTCGTGCTGACCATTGCGCCGGAAATCCTGCGTGACGTGATTGGCCCGCTGCAGATGAAGACCATGGGTCGCATGCTGATCGACCCGGAAAACGCCCGCATGCTGCTGTTTGGCATTGCCATGGTGGCGATGATGCTGGTCCGTCCGGAGGGCATGCTGCCGTCCAAGCGCCGCAAGGCTGAATTCAAGGACGCCAAAGAAGCGGCTGCGCAGAAAGGTTAAGTCATGGCTGAAGTACTGCTGAAAATCGAAGGCATCAACAAGCGTTTTGGCGGTCTGCACGCACTGAGCGATGTCGGCCTGACCATTAACAAGGGTGAAATCTATGGTCTGATCGGCCCGAACGGTGCCGGCAAGACCACACTGTTCAACGTGCTGACCGGCCTGTACGTGCCGGACGAAGGCTCCTTCACCTTTGACGGCCACAACCTGTTCCAGGCCAAGCCGCACATCGTGGTGAACGCCGGTATCGCCCGTACCTTCCAGAACATCCGCCTGTTCGCGGAAATGACCGCGCTGGAAAACGTGATGGTGGGTCGCCACATCCGTTCCAAGGCCGGTGCACTGGGTGCGGTACTGCGTGACCGCCGTACCCGTGAGGAAGAAAAGGCGATTACTGCCAAAGCATGGGAACTGCTGGAGTACGTAGGCATTGCCGACGTGGCCGACGAACGTGCCCGCAACCTGTCCTACGGCCACCAGCGTCGTCTGGAAATCGCCCGTGCACTGGCCACCGAGCCCAAGCTGCTGGCACTGGACGAACCGGCTGCCGGCATGAACCCGCGCGAAACCGAAGAGCTCAAGGAACTGATGAGCAAGATCGCCAAGAGCGGTGTCACGGTTTTGCTGATTGAACACGACGTCAAACTCATGATGGGCCTGTGCGATCGCATCGCGGTGCTGGATTACGGCAAGAAAATTGCCGAAGGCATCCCGGAAGACGTACGCAAGAACCCGAAAGTGATTGAGGCTTACCTGGGAGCGGCACACGCATGAGCCTTCTGGAAGTTAAAAACCTGCAAGTGGCTTACGGCGGCATTCAGGCTGTACGTGGCGTGGATTTCCACATCAACCAGGGCGAGTTGGTTACCCTGATCGGTGCCAACGGTGCCGGCAAGACCACCACCCTGAAAACCCTGATCGGCATGGTGAAGCCGTCTGGCGGCAGCATTAGCTATGATGGCAAGCTTAACGGCACCATTGCCTCGCACGACTACGTGCGTCATGGCCTGGTGATGGTTCCGGAAGGCCGTGGCATCTTCGGCAAGCTGACGGTGGAAGAAAACCTGCAGATGGGCGCTTACTACCGTAACGACCCGGCAGCCATCCAGAGCGAAATCGAGCGCGTGTACGAACTGTTCCCGCGCCTGAAAGAGCGTTTCAAGCAGCTGGCCGGCACCCTGTCCGGTGGCGAACAGCAAATGGTGGCCATGGGCCGCGCCATGCTGTCCAAGCCCAAGCTGCTGCTGCTGGATGAACCGTCCATGGGTCTGGCACCGATCATCGTGGAAAAGATCTTCGAGATCATCCAGATGATTGCCAAGGAAGGCGTGACCATGCTGCTGGTGGAGCAGAACGCCAAACTGGCCCTGGAAGTGTCCCAGCGCGGTTACGTGATGGAAAGCGGCCGTATCACCATGAGTGGTCCGGCGCGCGAATTGCTCGACGACGAACGCGTACGTAACGCCTACCTCGGCGAGTAAGCAAAAGAGTCTTCAATGACAGCAACGATTAGCCCCGAAGTACTGGTCCACCAGCTCTTCGGGGCCTTTTTATTGCCCCCGCTGCTTTTCATTCTCCCCATCGTTCTGGGCCTGTTGCTGCGCCGCCGTGCGCCAGCCATGGGAACAAGCCTGGCATGTCTTGGCCTGCTGCTGGCCTATCTGCTGTCCATCCCGCGTACTGCCATGTGGCTGAATACCGGACTGGAGCGCTACCCGGTGGCAAGCATGGCCCAGCTGCAACAGCAACAGGCCATCGTGGTGCTGGGGGGCGGCAAGAAACCGGCACCGGAATACGAGCGCAATGAACCCAGTGCCGATACCCAGACCCGGCTGCGCTACGCCGCCTTTCTGGTACGGCGTACCCATCTGCCCTTGCTGGTGACTGGCGGTTCGCCCTATGGTGGCGAGCCGGAAGGCGAGGTGATGGCACGTACCCTGCAACAGGATTACGGCCTGCCGGTGCGATGGGTGGAGATGCAGTCCATCACCACGCTGGAGAATGCCCGCTACAGTGCCCTCATGCTGAAAAAGGCGGGCATCAGCCGCATTGTGCTGGTCAGCCAGGGCTGGCATCTGCGCCGCGCGCTGCCGTTTTTCCAGGCCCAGGGCCTGAATGTGCTGCCTGCGCCCACTGGTTTTGTCCGTTATGATGGCGCAGGTCTGGCCTGGTATCTGCCCACCGGGCGGGCCATGCAGGAATGCCATTCCGCCTTGCGCGAATGGCTGGGCATTTTCTTTTACTCGGTACAAGGCTGGTTGCACGGCAGGGCCACGCAGCCGGACTAAAGCCGGGTTAACTCCGAGCAAGAGGTGTGAAGCGTGAAAGTTGCAGCCATCATCATCGGCGATGAATTATTGTCCGGCAAACGGCAGGACAAGCATTTGCAATCCCTGATCCGCATTCTGGCGGCGCGCGGCCTGAGCCTGGCCGCTGCGGAATACGTGGGCGACGACCCGGCACGCATCACCGTCGCCTTGCAACGTGCTTTTGCCAGCGGCGAACTGGTGTTCAGTTTTGGCGGCATCGGTGCTACCCCGGACGACCATACCCGCAGCTGTGCCGGACAGGCGCTGGGCTTGCCGCTGGAGGTTCACCCCGAAGCCGGAGCCCTGATAGAAGCGCGTTTCGGTGCCGATGCCTATCCGCACCGTATCAATATGGCGATGTTCCCGCCGGGCAGCCGTATCATCCCCAATCCGGTGAATCAGATTGCCGGTTTCTCGCATGGCGATGTGCATTTTGTGCCGGGCTTCCCGGCCATGGCCTGGCCGATGATCGAATGGGTGCTGGATAGCCAGTACCTCCATCTGTTCAATGACAGCCCGGATGTGGAGCAGGGCGTGATTGCGCTGGACGCGCGCGAGGGTGACCTGATCACCCTGATGCAGGATTTCAGCCAGCGCTATCCTGCCCTCAAGCTGTCCAGCCTGCCCAGCTTTGGCAGCGACACCATCCCGCAGATGCATATCGACTTCGGTTTTACCGGCCAGCGCCAGCTGGTGGAAATCGCTATCGCCGAATGGCGCAAGGCACTGACGGCGGCGGGGTATACCCTGTGCGATAGGGATTAAGGTGTGTTGTGCGCTATTTTGTACCCAGTCCTCAGTGCGACGACGTCGCAGCATTGGCGTTGGAGTGTTGTTCACGCAGCAGCAGAAACAAGGGCAGCGCCAGTGAAACACCCACACACAGCAGGGCAAGCAGGGGTAACCACCACCGACGCATGCCGATACGCCGACTCTCCATCATGATGAACACGGCCATGGTGACGGCAGACAGCAGCACGTCTGCCCAGGCAAAAGCAGCCACTGGCGTGGCCAGCGCAGTCTGCAGCAGCAACACCGGCTGCAGTCCATGCTGAGCCAGCCAGGGGGCAAGCTGGGTGAATGGCAGGACACTGCCTAGCAGACACAAAACAAGATAAATAGCCTGCATGGTATCCCCTGGTTTGTTCATTTGGTTGACATGCTTCCCTTTGCAGGTCAGCGCCCGGTCTTCAGCTGTGTCCACAGCCGGTTTTGCAGCCGCATGATGTCAGCCGGTACCGGTTCCAGCAGGAACAGTTTGTTGATGAGGGCCGGTGGCGGGTAGATGGCCGGGTCATTGGCAATCTCCGGTTTCACGAACTTGCGCGCCACCGCATTGGCGGTGGGGTAGAACACGGTATTGGTGATGCCGGCGTTCACCTGCGGGGTTTGCATGTAGTTGATCCACTGCAGGGCGGAATCGACATTCTTGGCTCCCTTGGGAATCACCATCACGTCAAACCACAGTGGTGCACCGGTCCTGGGGATGTAATAGGCCAGCTGGTAGGGGCGTTTGGCTTCGGCGGCGCGGGTTTTGGCGATCACCACGTCACCGGAGTAGCCCAGCACCATGCAGATATCGCCATTGGCCAGTTCGTTGATATAACCGGACGAGCTGAAGCGCTTGATATAGGGGCGGATTTTTTGCAGGGTCTGGAAGGCCGCCTGATAGTCGGCCGGGTTGCGGCTGTTAGGTTGTTTGCCCAGATAGTGCAGGGTGGTGGCAAATACCGCCTTGGCATCGTCCAGCACCGAGATGCCGCAGCCTTTCAGTTTTGCCGCTTTTTGCGGGTTGAACAGGTTGTCCCAGTCGTCCAGCGGCGTGTCCTTGCCCAGTAGCGGCTGCACCTTGGTCAGGTTGTAACCCAGGCCATCGGTGCCATAGGCCCAGGGCACGCCATACAGATTGCCCGGGTCGGCTCCGGCTATCTTGGCCATCAGTGCCGGGTCCAGATTACCCAGATTGGGCAGCTTGCTCTTGTCCAGCTTCTGGAAGGCCCCGGCCTGAATCTGCTTGGCCATGAAGTCCGAGGTGGGGGTGACGATGTCGTAGCCGGAGCTGCCGGTCAGCAGCTTGGATTGCAGGGTTTCATTGCTGTCGTAATTGTCGTAGCGCACCTTGATGCCGGTCTGCTTTTCAAAGCCGGGAATGGTGTCCTTGGCAATGTAGTCGGACCAGTTATAGACATTCAGCACCCCGGCGGCGCTGGATGCCTGGCTGGCGGCAGCCAGCAGCAGGGCGGAGGCAAGCAGTTTTCTGGTTTTCATGGCTGGTTTCCTGAGCGGTTGAAATACGTCGTCATGAAGGCCGTTGGACTCGCTGCCCATCGCCAGGTTTCCGCCGTCTTGCTGCAACAGGCCGAATGGCCCTGATGCGCAGAGCGCAAGCATGAAAAAGCCCGGCGCAAGGGCCGGGCTGATGTCTGCATAGGGTGTGTCAATCCTGATGATAGAAGTGCTGCAGGATGCTGGAAAAATCCAGCTGACCCTTGCCCTCAGCCGCATGGCTTTCATACAGATTACGCGCCAGCGACCCCAGCGGGGTGGCCGCGTGGCTGTCCAGCGCAGTGGCCTCGGCCAGACCCAGGTCTTTCAGCATCAGCGCGGTCATGAAGCCGCCACTGTAGCCACGGCTGGCCGGGGCAGTTTCCATCACGCCCGGCCAGGGGTTGTACAGTTCCAGCGCCCAGTTGCGGCCGGAACTCTTGCTCATGATGTCGGACAGGACTTTCGGATCCAGCCCGTTCTTCACCCCCAGCGCCAGCGCCTCGGCAGTGCCTGCCATCAGGATGCCCAGCAGCATGTTGTTGCAGATCTTGGCGGTCTGGCCCGCGCCATTGCCTCCGGCATGAAAAATGTTCTTGCCCATGGCTTCCAGCAGCGGGCGTGCTTCGGTCAGGTCTGCCTCCGCGCCGCCGACGATAAAGGTAAGCGTACCGGCAGCGGCCCCGGCGGTACCGCCGGAAACCGGTGCGTCCAGCATGCGCAGGCCAGCTGTGCTGGCGGCTTCGGCCACCTTGCGCGCATCACTGGCGGCAATGGTGCTGCAGTCAATCACCAGCGTGCCGGCTGGCAGGCTGGCAAACAGCCCTTGCTCGCCCAGATACAGCGCCTGCACATGCTTGCCGGCCGGCAGCATGGAAATCACCACGCTGGCCCCTTGCACTGCGTCCAGCGCGCTGCTGGCGGCACGGGCACCGGCTGCTTGCAGCTTGGCCAGCGCATCTGCCGACAAATCAAAAGCGGCGACGCTAAAACCCTTGGCCACCAGATTGAGCGCCATTGGCCCGCCCATATTGCCCAGGCCGATGAAGGCGATGTGTGTCATTGCGTCTCTCCTGTTGTGTACTGCTTAGCGCAAGTCCGCCAGCGGGTGCTGTTCTGCCGGCCATGGTGCCACAAAGTGGCTGTCCACCCAGTCTTGCGGGATGTCGGCCAACTGGCGGTAGTGCCATTGCGGTTGCCTGTCCTTGTCCACCAGCAGCGCGCGCACGCCTTCGCGGAAGTCCGGTTTGTGGCAGAAGTTGAGCGACAGGATCAGCTCCATGCGCAGCGCTTCGGCCAGCGACAGGTGGCGGGCGCGCTGGAAGATTTCCCAGGTCACGGCGGCAGACACTGGGCAGCCGTGACGGAAGTTTTTGGCCGCACTGGCCAGCCAGTCATTGTCAAACTGCTGCGTGGTCAGGCTGTCTGCCACGCTGGCCAGATCGCCCAGGGTCATCAGTTGATGGATGGCCAACAGATTGGGGGCGACATTGGATGGCGGCAGGCTGCTGCGCGCGGCGTGCTCCAGCTGGCTGAGCAGGGCGGAAACCTGGGCGCTGCGGGTGGCGCTGTCGGCATCCCAGTATTGCTGCTGCAGCTGCTCCAGCAGCTGCGGCCAGGCATCGGTGGCCAGTACGTGGTCGGCCAGATTGCAGATCAGCGCGTCGTGCGCATTCAGCGGTGCGCCGGTGAGGCCGAGGAACAGCCCTACGCGGGCCGGCATGCGTTGCAGAAACCAGCTGCCGGCCACGTCCGGATACAGGCCGATGGTGATTTCCGGCATGGCAATGCGGGTGGCACTGGTGGCCACGCGGTGGCTGGCCCCGGCCATCAGCCCCAGCCCGCCACCCATCACGATGCCGTGGCCCCAGACGATGAGCGGCTTGGCATAGCAGTGGATGTGGTAGTCCAGTGTGTATTCTTCGCGGAAGAAGGCCAGCGCCTGCGGCTGCGGGTGGCTGTCGTCGCTCAGCAGCGCTTCGCGCAGGGCGCGCACATCGCCACCGGCGCAGAAGGCTTTTTCCCCGGCACCGCGCAGTAGCACGGCGGCGATGTCGGGGTCGGCTTCCCAGGCGGCAAGCTTGGCTTGCAGCAGGCGGATCATCTCCAGCGTCAGCGCATTGAGCGACTTTTCGCTATTGAGGGTGGCAATGCCGATGCGTTTGCCATCGGCACAGCGGCGTTCTTCAAACAAGACAACATCGGGCATGACGGCTCCTGTCAGCGGTTGTGCCATTGTGGCGTACGTTTGGCGAGGAAGGCCTGCACGCCTTCCTGCTGGTCGGCAGTGTCGAACAGCTTGATGAACTGCTCGCGCTCGTGAATCAGGTTATAGCCGGGCGGCTCGATGCGTGCGCGCTGTACCAGCTGCTTGCACACCTTGACCGAGGAGGGCGACTGGCGCGCCACTTTTTCCGCCAGCTTGAGTGCGGCTTCCAGCGCCTGGCCCTGACCGACCACTTCTTCCACCAGACCGATGCGCTCGGCGGTATCGGCATCCACCCGCTCGCCACACAGAATCATGCGCTTGGCCCAGCCTTCGCCCACCAGCCACGGCAATTGCTGGGTGCCGCCAGCGCAGGGCAGCAGGCCGACCGCAGCTTCCGGCAGCGCCATTTGCGCCTGTACTTCGGCAATGCGGATGTCGCAGGCCAGCGCGCATTCCAGCCCGCCGCCCATGGCATAGCCGTTGATGGCGGCAATGCTGACACCACGGAAGGCGGCCAGCGCCTCGAAGGCTTCACCAAACAGCATGGTCATTTCGGTGGCCACCAGCTTGTTGCCGTCGGCAAACAGATTGAGGTCGGCCCCGGCGGAGAAGAACTTGCTGCCGCCGCCGGTAATCACCAGCGCGTAGATGTTGTCGTCCGCGTTCAGGTCTGCCACCAGTCGCTTGAGCGCGTTCAGGCTGGCGCGGTTCCAGGTGTTGGCTGGCGGGTTGTCGATGGTGGCCTGGGCGGTGTGGCCGCGTATTTCCACTTGCAGATGAGCGTAATGTGTCATGGCGTTCCCGATCATTGGTAAGTCGTGCCTACAGTCTGTATACGATCTTTGTTGTCTTGAATCCGCGTCGCGGATGCCGGTTTGGTTTGCCGGGGCTGCCCGGCGGCAGGGAGGGGATATTTGCGTGGCCAAATATCCCCTCCACCCCTAAAGGCCACCCCGGCAAGCCTGGCCTGCGGCTGCCCGCCGGATCCTGTCAGTCCCGAGGCGCGGCTGAACTCGCCCTGCACTAGCGGTGCAGGGCTCAAACATGCAGCCGCTTAATACCTCGGGCCTGCCATCCGGCGGCAGGCTTGATGGGGCCGTGGCTGCGTCGTCAACATCAATCCTGTATTGCAACATGCACCACACAAACAGGGTGCATGGAGGTTCTCAACGGAGGTTTTCCAGCGCGCCGTCCTTCAGCAACTGCCGGGCGACGATCATGCGCATCACCTCGTTGGTGCCTTCCAGAATCTGGTGTACGCGGGCGTCGCGTACATGGCGTTCCAGCGGGAAGTCCTTCAGATAGCCATAGCCGCCAAACAGCTGCAAGGCATTATTGGCGACATTGAATGACAGATCGGTGGCAAAGCGCTTGGCCATGGCGCAGTAGGCGCTGGCGTCCGGGCTGCCACTGTCCAGCTTGAAGGCGGCCAGGCGTACCATCTGGCGCGCGGCCACCAGCTCGGTCAGCATGTCGGCCAGGCGGAACTGCACGGTCTGGAAGTCGGCCAGCGGCTGGCCAAACTGTTGCCGCTCCTGCACATAGCGCTGGGCGGCGTTCAGCGCGGACTGGGCGGTGCCAACGGCGCAGGTGGCGATATTGATGCGGCCGCCATCCAGCCCCTTCATCGCATAGGCAAAGCCCATGCCTTCCTCGCCCAGCAGGTTGCCTGCCGGAATTTCCACATTGTCGAAGGTGATGGCGCGGGTGGGCTGGCTGTTCCAGCCCATTTTCTTTTCCTTCTTGCCGTACTGCACACCGGGCGCATTGGCGGGCACCACAAAGGCCGACACGCCCTTGGGGCCGGGGCCGCCGGTACGGGCCATCACCACCAGCACATCGGTGCTGCCTGCGCCGGAGATGAACATCTTGCTGCCGTTAAGCACATAGCCATCGCCCTGTTTGTCGGCACGAGTCTTGAGCGAGGCGGCATCGGAGCCGGCACCCGGCTCGGTCAGACAGTAGCTGCCCAGCAATTCGCCGCTGACCATGCGCGGCACCCATTCCCCGGCCAGCGTGGTGCTGCCGAAGCTGGCAATCATCCAGCTCACCATATTGTGGATGGTGAGATAGGCGGCGGTGGAGGTGCAGCCGGCGGCCAGTTCTTCAAACACGATGGCCGAATCCAGCCGCGACAGGCCCAGCCCGCCGTGGCTTTCCGGGGTGTACAGGCCGAGAAAGCCCATGTCGCCGGCTTCGCGGATGGTGGCGAGCGGAAAGGTTTCTTCCAGGTCCCATTCGGCGGCAAACGGGGCCAGGCGGCTGCTGGCAAAGTCGCGCGCGCTGTCCTGGAAGGCCAGTTGCTGTTCGTTGAGTGCAAAGTCCATGTCGGTTTCTCCTCTTGCAGCAGCAGGGCCGGTGGGGGATGGCGGCCTGCTGCTGTCTTGTTTTATCTGACGTGAATCGGTCTGCCTTGATCAGTGCAACTCAGCGCAGCGCAATGGTGGTGTGCACCTTGCCACTGCTGGCCTCGTCGTCGAACCAGCGGCTGGTGACGGTTTTGGTCTGGGTGTAGAACAGGATCACCTGCTTGCCGTAGGGGCCGAGGTCACCCAGCTTGGAACCGCGCGAGCCGGTAAAGCTGAACAGCGGCACCGGCACCGGAATCGGCACATTGATGCCCACCTGACCGACATCGATGTCCTCCTGGAAGCGCCGTGCGGCAGCGCCGCTCTGGGTGAAGATGGCGGTGCCGTTGCCATTGGGGTTGGCATTGATGATGGCAATGGCCTCATCCAGCGTGTCCACGCCCAGCAGGCACAGCACCGGGCCGAAGATTTCCTGCCGGTAAATCGCCATGTCGGTGGTCACGCCAGAGAAAATGGTGGGGCCGACAAAGTTACCGTCCGGGTAGCCATCCACTTGTACTTCCCGGCCATCCAGCTCCAGCACCGCGCCTTCGGCCACGCCTTGCTTGATCAGGCTGGTCACCCGTTCGCGGGCAGCGCAGGAAATCAGTGGGCCCAGGTCCGGGTTGTCCTTGCCTGCGCCCACGCGCAGGGACTTGGCTTTGGCCACCAGATCGGGAATCCAGCTGCGTGCTTCGCCCACCAGCACTGCCACGCTCAAGGCCATGCAACGCTGGCCTGCTGCGCCGAATGCCGCGCCGGTCAGCTGGTTCAGCGCCTGTTCCTTGTTGGCATCCGGCAGCACGATGGCGTGGTTCTTGGCTCCCATCATGCATTGCACGCGTTTGCCGGCCAGGCTGGCGCGGTTGTACACATGAGTGCCTACGCGGCTGGAACCGACAAAGGAGATGGCCTTGATGTCCGGGTGGTCGCAAATGGCATTCACCACCGCCTCGCCACCATGCACCACATTCAGTACGCCCGCCGGGATGCCGGCCTGCAAGGCCAGCTCCACCAGCCGCATGGTTACCATCGGGTCCTGTTCGGACGGTTTCAGCACAAAGGTATTGCCGGTGGCAATGGCCATCGGGAACATCCACAGCGGAATCATGGCCGGGAAGTTGAAGGGAGTGATGCCGGCACACACGCCCAGCGGCTGTTGCACGGTATAGGTGTCCACGCCACCGGCCACGTTTTCGGCGTATTCACCCAGTTGCAGATTGCCAATGCTGGCGGCGTGTTCCACCACTTCCAGCCCGCGGAAGATATCGCCCTCGGCATCGGCCAGGGTTTTGCCCTGTTCCGCCGTCAGCAGGGCGGCCAGTTCTTTCATGTGCTCGCGGATCAGTTGCTGGTACTTGAGGAAAATCCGTGCGCGGCTGCCGATGGGGGTTTTCTTCCAACTGGCGAAGGCCGTTTTGGCGCTGGCAACCGCGGCCTCGACTTCCCCGGCGGTGGCAATGGGGACCCGTGCCAGTACTTCTTGCGTGGCCGGGTTGATGATGTCGCGCCACTCTTGGCTCTGCGATTCGACGAATTCACCGTTGATCAGCAGCTTGACGCTGGGAACAGCCTGTTTCATCTGCAACTCTCCTGTGCTTGGCGGCTTGTGTGCCGTCTTGGTATGTCAGTCGTAGTGATAAAAACCCTTGCCGCTCTTGCGCCCCAGATGCCCGGCCGCCACCAGTTGTGCCAGCAGCGGGCAGGCGCGGTATTTGCTGTCACGGAATTCGGTATACAGGATGTCCATGATGGACAGGCAGGTGTCCAGGCCAATCAGGTCGGCCAGTGCCAGCGGGCCGATGGGGTGGTTCATGCCCAGCTTCATCACCGTGTCGATGTCCTCAGCGGTGGCCAGGTTTTCGAACAGGGCAAAGGCCGCTTCGTTGATCATCGGCATCAGGATGCGGTTGGAGACAAAGCCCGGGCCGTCCTTCACCGTCACCGGGGTCTTGCCCAGTGCCACCGCCAGTTCGAATACCTTCTGGTAAGTGTGGTCGGCGGTCTGGATGGCGCGGATGATTTCCACCAGCTGCATCAGCGGAACCGGGTTCATGAAGTGCATGCCCACCACGCGCTCGGGCTGTGGCACCCAGGCGGCAATACGGGTGAGCGAAATGGACGAGGTATTGGACGCCAGAATGGCATCCGCCCGCACCACGCTGCCCAGTTCGCGGAAGATGGCTTCCTTGATGGCCGGGTTTTCGGTGGCGGCTTCCACCACCAGGTCGCGGTCAGCCAACTCGGCCAGCAGGGTGGTGGGGTGGATACGCGCCAGAATGCCGGCGATGTCGGCTTCGGCAATGCTGCCTTTCTTCGCCATGCGCGCCAGGCTGTTGCCAATGGCGGCCAGTCCTTTGTGCAAAGCCGCCTCGCTGACATCGGCCAGCCGGACTTCAAAGCCATGCATGGCAAACACCTGGGCAATGCCGTTGCCCATGGTGCCTGCACCAATCACGCCGATTTTTTGTGTTGTCATGTGCTGTTCTCCTGCGTTGTTTTTATCACAATAACTTGACGTTTACGTCAACGTCAATCAACAATCCGGCATCGGGGATCAAAACACGGCCAGCTGCTGCCAGCAGGCAAAGGGCAGGGCCAAAACAACAACAGGGGAACAGGCATGCAAGGTGTGACCTACAGCATCAGCCAGCTGGCGCAGGAATTTGATGTCACCACGCGCACCATCCGCTTTTACGAAGACCAGGGGCTGCTGGAGCCGCAACGCGATGGCCAGCGCCGCATCTATACCCGGCGCGACCGGGTGCGGCTGATGCTGATTTTGCGTGGCAAACGCATCGGCCTGTCCTTGCTGGAAATCCGCGAGCTGTTCGATTTGTACGATGCCGCCAGCAACGACGAACCGCAGCTGCGCGAATTCATCCGCATCCTCAGCCGCAAGGAACAGCAATTGCAGGAACAGCTGGACGACATCCGCGTGGTGATGGGGGAAATCAGCCAGATCCGCAGCCAATGCGAAAAGGCACTGGGCAAGCAGGCATCATCAACACCGTAGCCGGGCAAGCAAGCCATTCAGGAAGGAACAGACAGATGCAACAGCAAGAATCGATTGTCATTGTGGGCATGGCCCGTACCGCCATGGGTGGTTTTCAGGGCATGTTTGCCAGCCAGACTGCCAGCCAGCTGGGTGCAGCTGCCATCCGCGCCGCCGTAGAGCGGTCTGGTGTGGCTGCCGAGGATGTCGACGAGGTGATCATGGGCTGCGTGCTGCCCGCCGGGCAGGGCCAGGCCCCGGCCCGCCAGGCCGCGCTGGGTGCCGGGCTGCCGCTGGCGGCCGGTTGTACCACCATCAACAAGATGTGTGGCTCCGGCATGAAAGCCTCCATGCTGGCGCACGACCTGCTATTGGCCGGCTCGGCCAGCGTGATGGTGGCCGGTGGCATGGAGAGCATGAGCAATTCACCCTATCTGATTCCCAAGGCGCGTGGCGGCCTGCGCCTGGGGCATGGTGAAATCAAGGACCACATGTTCCTCGATGGGCTGGAAGATGCCTACGACAAGGGCAAGCTGATGGGCGTGTTTGCCGAAAACTGTGCCGGTGATTACGGTTTCAGCCGCGAAGCACAGGATGCCTTTGCCATCGCCTCGCTCACTCGCGCCCAGCAAGCCATTAGCGAGGGCCGCTTTCGCGAGGAAATCACCCCGGTGCTGGTGGAAGGCAGGAATGGTGCACAAGCCATGGAAATTGACGAGCAGCCGCTCAAGGCAAAGCTGGACAAGATTGCCAGCCTGAAACCGGCTTTTCGCAAGGACGGTACGGTGACGGCGGCCAATTCCAGCTCCATTTCCGATGGTGCTGCCGCGCTGGTGTTGATGACGGCCAGCGAAGCCGCCCGCCGTGGGCTCAAGCCGCTGGCCCGCTTGGTGGCGCATGCCACCCACGCGCAGGAGCCGGGCCTGTTCACCACCGCGCCGGTGGGTGCCATGCGCAAGCTGTTGGCCAGGACTGGCTGGACGGTGGGCGATGTCGACCTGTTTGAAATCAACGAAGCCTTTGCCGTGGTCACCATGGCGGCGATGCAGGACCTGGGCCTGCCGCATGACAAGGTGAATGTGCATGGCGGGGCCTGCGCACTGGGCCACCCGATTGGCGCATCCGGTGCACGGGTGATGGTGACCTTGCTGTCCGCGCTGCGTCAGCATGGCGGCAAACGTGGCGTAGCCAGCCTGTGTATTGGTGGCGGCGAAGCCACCGCGGTGGCGTTGGAACTGCTGTAAGCACTTAAGCAGGCAAAACAAAAGCGCCCTTGGGGGCGCTTTTGTCATTAGCGGGATACTGGCTTAGCGGGGTTGTTCAGCCGGCCCGCACGGCTGCTCGGTATCTTCCGGCAGTTCCGGGTAGTCTTCCGGCCGCAGCCAGTGACGGAACAGGGTAAAGCCCACCGCCAGCAGGGTAGGGCCGATAAACAGGCCCAGCAGGCCCCAGGCCAGCAAGCCGCCAATCACCCCCATGAAAATGATGGACAAGGGCATTTGCGCGCCCTGGCTGATCAGCAGCGGCTTGAGCACATTGTCGATGGTGTTGACCAGCAAAAAACCCCACAGCAGCAGGAAAATACCCATGCCGGTGGCGCCTGAGTAAAACACCCAGGCCGCGGCAGGCAGCCAGATGATCAGCGTGGGCAGCTGGGCCACCGCCACGATGAAGCACAGGAAACCCAGCACCAGTGCGCCAGGCACTCCGGCAATCAACAGGCCGATCACGCACAGCACGGTTTGCGCCAGCGCGGTACCCACTACCCCGGTGGTGACGCTGCGGATGGTACGGGCAATCACCTCGGGCAATTCGTCTGCCGTGGCACCGCCCAGCTTGCTGATGGCCAGCTCGGCCGAACCCCACAGCTTGTCGCCATTGATCAGCAACAGGCCGGCAATCACGATGGCCAGCACGATTTCCAGCATGCTCAGGCTGGCAGAAGCTCCGCTCTCCAGTGCCCACAGTGCAGCCTTGTTGATGGCCGGGCGGATTTTGTCGATAAAGCCGGGCAGATCCACCTGCACGCTTACCCAGAATTTGTGCAGCGACTCACCCGCCAGCGGCAGGGTATTTACCCAGGCAGGGGCATCCGGCAGGTGGATGCTGGTGAGATCGCGCGACATCGACGCCAGTTGCGGAATGGTGTCGGCCAGGGTCAGCGCCATCAGGCCGATGGGAATGGCCAGCGTTAGCGACAGCGTACCCACAATGATCACCGCAGCCAGCTTGGCGCGGCCATTCAGCCGTAAGCGCAGCCGGGTAAACAGCGGCCAGGCGGAAATGGCGATGATGGCCGCCCAGGTCAGCGCACCGAGAAAGGGCTGGATCACCTTGAGGCAGGACAGGATGAGTAAGCCCATGACGGCGATGCGCAATACGGCCATCACGCTGATGCTGGGAAAGGGTTTTGGCGTCATGAAAAGGTCCGGGTGGCGGTGATGGCGGCGCAGCATGCCGCCAGAGCCGAATTGTAGCGGGATTTGTCAGCCGCCGGTATGCAGGATGGAAAAGCCGCCACCCTTGGGCGGCGGCCTGGCTTACAGCCGGGCGGCGAAGGCATCAGCTGGAGTAAAGCCGATGATGCGGTCGCGCTCCTTGCCATTGGCGTCAAACAGGATGATGCCCGGCGGGCCGTACAGGCCAAAGCGTTTGAGCAGCGCCTGATGTGCCGGCAGATTGGCGGTGACATCGGCGCGCAGCAGCACATAGCCTTGCAGCTTGCTGGCTACGGCGGCTGCCGGGAAGGTGTCGCTTTCCATTTCCTTGCAAGAGACACACCAGTCGGCATAGAAATCCAGCAGCAGCGGCTTGCCGGCAGCCCGGGCCTCAGCCAGCTTGCTGTCCAGCTCGGCGCTGCTACCTATCGGGGCAAACATCGGTTGCTGGCTGGCACTGGCCTGGGCCTTGTTACCGGCCAGCCATTTCAGCGGGTAGCGCGGGTCGGTTTCCCCGGCCAGTGCGCCGGCTAGCTGGGCCGCGCCCACCAGAAACAGCATCAGGCCCAGGCCCTTGCCCAGCTTGTGGCTGATGTGGGCATTGCCTGGCAGGGTTTCAAAGGCCTTGAGGAAGACTGCAGCCCCCACACACAGCGCCGCCCACAGCAGCAGTACCAGTGCAGCCGGCAGGAAGGGTGTGGCCATCCAGATGGCCAGACCCAGCATCAGCACCCCGAAGGTACTTTTCACTGCCTTCATCCAGCCACCGGCACGTGGCAGCACATGGCCGCCAAAGGTGCCGATCAGGATCAGCGGCAGGCCCAGTCCCAGTGCCATCGCATACAGGGCGGCACCACCCAGCACTGCGTCGCCGGTGCTACCGATATAACCCAGCGCCAGCGCCAGCGGCGGGGCCACGCAGGGGCCGATGATCAGTGCCGACAGCACGCCCATGGCAAACACCGTGGCCAGCTTGCCACCGGACAGGCGGTTGGAGGCATCGGCCAGCCGGGACTGCAGGGCAGACGGCAGCTGGATGGTGTAGAGATCGAACATGGACAGCGCAAATACCACCATCAGTACGCTGGCACTCAGGATGACGGCTGGTTGCTGCAGCCAGACGGTAAGCAGCGAACCGGTGAGCCCGGCAATGATGCCGATGACGGTATAGCTGAGCGCCAGTCCCTGCACATAAGTGAGTGACAACCAGAAGCCGCGCCGGCGGGTGATGTGCTGGCCTTCACCGGCAATCAGTGAGGAAACAATGGGTAGCAGCGGATACATGCAGGCGGTAAAGGCCATGCCGATGCCAGCCAAGAAAAAGCTGCCCAGCGCGGCCAGCCAGCCCTTGGCCGCCAGATTGCCGCCACTACCCGCCGGCTTTCCCGCAGCAGCATCCGCCAGCCAGCTGTTGCTGCCATTGCTGGCACTGCCGTAGGCATTGATGTCCAGATGATGGGTATAGGGCGGGTAGCACACCCCGGCAGTAGAGCAGCCCTGCAGCTTTACATGCAGCTTGAACTGCGCGGGTGCACCGGCATGCAAGGGCAGCTTGATCAGCTGCTGGCCGTGGTAAATCACCTGCTTGCCAAAGAAAGCGTCCTGCTTGATCTGGCCTGCCGGCAGCACCGGACTGCCCAGCAAACCGGCCGGCTCGGTGGTGAAGGATAGCCGGTCACGGTAGACGTAATAACTGTCGGCCACTTTCAGCTGCACCAGCAGGTGGTCCGGCTGGCGTTCCACGCTGACGGCAAAAGCCTTGTCCGGGGGGAGCAGGTCTTCCTGATTCACTGCCAGGGTGGTTGTGCTGACACCAAGCAGGCTGAGCAGCGCCAGCAGGCGCCACAAGGGGGATAACAGGCGTAACAGGGAGTGCGGCATGATGGTGCGTTATCTGGATGATGCAAGGGTTGACCAGCAAGGTGCCAGCCGGTTCCGTGCTTTGGGCCGCGGGTGGGTGCAACCCGGTCACTGCGTCTGGCAAAACGCCATTTTACGGTAGTATCGAGCCATAACAAACAATAAAGGGCGCAACATCACATCATGCAGGACATCATTCATTTTTCCCATGCCAACAGCTTCCCCGCCCCGGTGTACGGCAAGCTGCTGCGTGCACTGGGCCAGCACTACCAACTGGGCTGGCTGGATTGTATCGGCCACGACCCGCGCTATCCGGTGACGGACTGCTGGCCGCATCTGGTGGACGAAACCATTGCCGTGCTCAGCAGCTACCGCCAGCCAGTGATTGGCGTGGGTCATTCACTGGGCGGCTATCTGCTGTTTTATGCGGCCATCCGCGCACCGGAACTGTTCAAGGCATTGGTGATCCTGGATTCGCCGCTGATGGGGCCACGCCGAGCCGGTTTCATCTGGCTGGCCAAGAAACTGGGGCTGATAGCCCGCATCACCCCCGGTGGCAATACCCTGGGACGGCGTGACAGCTGGGCCAGCGTGGAAATGATGCACGACTACTTTGCCCGCAAGCCGGCGTTTGCCCGTTTCGATCCGGACTGCCTGGCCGACTACGCCTTGCACGGCAGCGAGGACGATGGCCAGGGTGGGCGGCGGCTGCGCTTTCGGCCGCAGATCGAGCACCAGATCTACTGCGGCCTGCCGCATGATTTTCCACGTTATCGGGGGCAGTTGACGGTGCCGACGGCTTTTGTGGCCGCCAGCCGGCACGATGTGGTGCGCCCGTCCGACCTGCGCTACATGCAGCGGCACTTTGGCATGCAGCTGCATGAAGTGGCGGGCAGCCATCTGTTTCCACTGGAAGCGCCACAGCAGACGGCGCAGACCATTCTGCAATTGCTGCCCGGCCTGCAGGCCGCGGCTCAGTAACTGCTGGCCAGCACCAGCAAACCGGCCAGCATGCCGCCGCTGGCCGCCAGCAGGGTGGGCAGGCAGCGGCGCGCCAGCGCACTGCCGCCCAGGCTGGCGATCAGGCTGAACTTGAATACATTGTTGGCAGTAATGGCCAGCGCCAGCGTGGTGGCCACCTGCTGGCCGTCCAGCCGGTTTTCACCAAACAGGTTGAAAGCCGTCAGCGAGATGGCATCCACATCGTTAAGGCCGGAAATCAGCGCCACCACATACACACCCTTGCTGCCGAATTCGGCATTCAGCCAGGCGGCGCAAAACATCACCAGCGCAAACATGGCACCAAAGCCTAGTGCCAGCTTCATTTCGGAAGGGTTGCTCAGTTGCAGCTCCGGCTGTGGCTGGCCGTTATTGTGCTGGCGCAGCTGCCACAGTGCCGCGCTCAACCCGCACAGCAGGCCGGGCAGCAACACCCAGGCAGCCGCCGGTAGCACACTGGTTTGTACCACTGCGGCCAGCACCAGCAGCCGCACAAACAGCACCAGATTGGCCAGCAGGATGACGGCCGTACCCAGATTGAGCGACAGCGGATTGGCGCGTGCTTCGCGGGCGTAGATCAGGCTGGTGGCGGTGGACGACACCAGTCCGCCCAGAATGCCCAGCAAGGGGCCGCCCACGCGCTGGCCCAGCAGCTTTACCGCCAGATAGCCGGACAGGCTGATGCCCACGATCAGCGTCACCATCAGCCACACCTGGTGCGGGTTCACCGCCTGATAGGGGCCGAAGGTGCGGTTGGGCAGCAAGGGCAGGACGATGAAGGACAAGGCGGCAAACTGCAGCAGCGACAGCAGGTCGCGCCGGTCCAGTTTGTGGGTGAGGCCGGACAGCTCGGGCTTGAGGTAGAGCAGGGCGGTGGCAACAATGCCCACTGCTACGGCAACGCCGCCATATCCGTGCCATACCAGCGCGCCCAAGCAGTAGATGACCAGCAAGGAGGCCACGGTGGTGGTGCGCGGCTCGGTCTTGTCGCTGTCGGCGCAGCGTTCCGGCAGAAAGCCGAAGGAGGCCACGGCCAGCAGGCCGACGGTTTGCAGCAGCACGCCATGCGTGGGGGCATCCAGCATGGCGGCCAGGGTGCCGAAGATGGCGGTGAGCGGAAAGGTGCGGATGCCCGCCAGGGTGTGGTGCTTGCGTTCGCGCTCCACCCCCATCAACAGGCCGATGGCCAGACTGGTGACAAACAGCGGCAGCGCCTCGAAAGGGCTGCCTTTGAGGTTCAGCCATGTTGCCAGATCAAAACTGCCCATGACGTCGCCTCGTATTGTTTATTGTTGGGGCAACCAGTTGCGGATGCTCTCTTCAATGCCCGCTGCATTCAGGCCGCAATCAGCCAGCAATACCGTGGGGTCGCCATGTTCAACATAGTCGTCCGGCAGGCCCAGCAGCAAGGCAGGCTTGACGATGCCCATGGCCTGCATGGCCTCCAGACAGCCGGAGCCGGCACCGCCCATCACCACGTTTTCTTCCACGGTGACGATGTAGTCATGCGTTTCCGCCAGCTGGCGGATCAGGCCGGTATCCAGCGGTTTGACAAAGCGCATGTCGGCTACCGAGGCATCCAGCGCTTCTGCGGCTGCCAGTGCCGGAGCCACCATGCTGCCAAAAGCCAGAATGGCCACCTTGCCCTGGCCGCTGCGGCGCAGCACACCCTTGCCCACCGGCAGGGCGGTCATTTCCTGCTGGATGTCCACGCCGGGGCCCACGCCACGCGGGTAGCGCACGGCGGTGGGGCTGTCCATGCAGAAGGCGGTGTACAGCAGTTGGCGGCATTCGTTTTCGTCAGACGGAGCCAGCACCGTCATGTTGGGAATGCAGCGCAGGAAGGAAATGTCGAAGGCACCGGCATGTGTGGGGCCGTCGGCACCCACCAGACCGGCGCGGTCGATGGCAAACAGCACCGGCAGGTTCTGCAGCGCAACATCGTGGATCAGCTGGTCGTAACCGCGCTGCAGGAAGGTCGAGTAAATCGCCACCACCGGTTTGGCACCATCACAGGCGAGACCGGCGGCAAAGGTAACCGCGTGCTGCTCGGCAATGGCCACGTCGAAGTAGCGATCCGGGTGCTCCTTCTCGAAACGCACCAGGCCGGAGCCTTCGCGCATGGCCGGGGTGATGCCCACCAGACGCTTGTCCAGCTTGGCCATATCGCAAATCCAGTCGCCAAACACCTGGGTGTACTGCGGCTTGCCACCACTCTTGCCGCCGGCCAGGCCATTGGCCGGGTCGAACTTGGTGACGCCGTGGTATTTCACCGGGTCGTTTTCCGCCAGTTTGTAGCCGTGGCCCTTCTTGGTGACGATATGCAGGAACTGCGGCCCTTTCAGGCTGCGGATGTTCTTCAGCGTATCCACCAGCACGTCCAGATCGTGTCCGTCGATCGGGCCGATATAGTTGAAGCCGAATTCCTCGAACAGCGTACCGGGGGTGAAGAAGCCCTTGACGTGCTCTTCCACCTTGCTGGCAATTTCCTTCAAGGGCGGGGCCATGCCCAGCACCTTGCTGGAGCCCTCGCGCATGGCGGCGTAAAAGCGGCCTGACATCAGCTTGGCCAGATAATTGTTCAGCGCGCCCACATTGGGCGAAATCGACATATCGTTGTCGTTGAGGATGACCAGCAGGTTGGTATCCATCGCACCGGCGTTGTTCAGCGCTTCGAAAGCCTGACCGGCGGTCATCGCGCCATCGCCGATGATGGCCACGCATTTGCGGTCCAGCCCTTGCAGTTTGGCGGCGGCCGCCATGCCCAGCGCCGCACCGATGGAGGTGGACGAATGGCCGACGCCAAAGGTGTCGTAAGGGGATTCCTCGCGCTTGGGAAAGCCC
The DNA here is from genome assembly GCF_030150775.1 of Aquitalea sp. Taxonomy (NCBI): domain Bacteria; kingdom Pseudomonadati; phylum Pseudomonadota; class Betaproteobacteria; order Neisseriales; family Chromobacteriaceae; genus Aquitalea; species Aquitalea sp. The sequence goes on along the minus strand of NZ_JASLFG010000003.1, from coordinate 208,394 downwards.
GCCAGCCCGCCTTTCTGCCGCATGCTGCCCATGCGCTCGCGGCGGCCGGTGAGAATCTTGTGCGGATAAGTCTGGTGGCCCACATCCCATACCAGACGGTCGTCCGGGGTGTTGAACACATAGTGCAGGGCGATGGTCAGCTCGATGCTGCCCAGGTTGGACGCAAAATGGCCACCGGTCTTGCTGACCGTATCGACCAGGAATTCGCGCAGTTCCGTCGCCAGTTGCGGCAGTTGCTGGCGGCCCAGCGCACGCAGGTCGGAGGGCTGATGAATGGTGTCGAGCAGCGGAGTCATTGTTGTTCTTCTGCGGTTAAAACGAGCGGGCCACAATGTAGTCGGCCAGTTGTTTCAGTCTATCGGCAGCCGGGCCAAAGTCTTCCAGCGCGGCAAAGGCCTGCTCGCGCAGCTCGCGGGCAAACTGTTTGGCCTCGGCCAGGCCCATCAGGCTGACGTAAGTGGGCTTGTCGTTGGCGGCGTCCTTGCCGGCGGTCTTGCCCAGCGTGGCGGTGTCGGCTTCGCAATCCAGCACGTCATCCACCACCTGAAAGGCCAGACCAATGCGCTTGGCAAAGATATCCAGCTGTTCGGTCTGTTTGGCCGACAGGGGCTGGCCTGCCATTGCACCCAGCAGCACGGCAGCGCGAATCAGCGCACCGGTCTTCAGCATGTGCATGAATTCCAGCTCGGGCAGGTTCAGCGTCTGGCCCACGCTGGCCAGGTCAATCGCCTGGCCACCGGCCATGCCGCTGTGGCCGGAAGCACGTGCCAGTGTGTGGCACATGGCCAGCTGGCTGGCCGGGCTCACGCCTTCCATCGGGGTGGCAATCAGCTCGAATGCCAGGGTTTGCAGGGCATCGCCCACCAACAGCGCAGTGGCCTCGTCGAACTCCACATGACAGGTGGGCTTGCCACGGCGCAGCACATCGTCGTCCATGCAGGGCAGGTCGTCGTGTACCAGCGAATAGGCGTGGATCATCTCCACCGCCGCCGCTACGCGTGCCAGGTTTTCCGCGCTGGCACCGCTTAATTCGCCTGCGGCAAAAGCCAGCAGCGGCCGCACCCGCTTGCCGCCTTCCAGCGTGGCATAGCGCATGGCCTGATGCAGGCGCTGCGGCAAGGTGTCCGCCGAGGGCAGAAAGCGGGCGAGGGCGGTTTCCATGGTTTGCTGGATCTGCGTCATCCAGCCGATGAAGGATTCATTGGCCATTACTGAGGTCCAGCGGTTTGAGTTCGTCGTTTTCCAGAATTTTCAATTGCTGCTCGGCGTCGGACAATTTGCCCTGGCAGAACTTGATCAGCTCGATGCCTTGCTTGTAGGACGCGAGCGCCGTTTCCAGCGGCACATCGCCGCCTTCCATCGCCTGGATGATGTCCTCCAGCTGCGCCAGCGCGGTTTCAAAGCTGGCCGGGGCTTTGGCGGATTTCGCCATGGCGTTTTCCTTGTCGCAAAATCGGTAGTCGGCCATTTTATTCCATTTCCACGGCAACACGATAACTTTGTCAGGCCCGGCTACGGCGGTGAAACTGCTTTAGCAATGCTGCCCGGATAGTGTAGGGTTTCGCCTGTTTCCCTGATTTTGACAAGGCTACCCAGTGTCCCACCCCCCTTGCATTCTGATTACCGGCTGCTCCAGCGGTATTGGCTATCACACGGCAAAACTGTTCGCCCAGCGCGGCTGGCGCGTATTTGCCAGCTGCCGCAGCGCTGCCGATGTTGAGCGGCTACAGGCCGAGGGACTGGAAAGCTTGCAACTGGATGTTACCGACAGCGCTTCCATTCACCGCGCACTGCAAACCGTGCTGGGGCAGACTGGCGGTCGGCTGGACGCCCTGTTCAACAATGCAGGTTTCGGCCAGCCCGGCGCGGTGGAAGACATCCACCGTCAGGCCATGCGCGAGCAGTTCGAAACCAATCTGTTCGGCCCGTGGGAACTCACCAACGCCGTACTGCCCGTCATGCGGGCCCAGGGCCATGGCCGCATCATCTATAACAGCTCCATTCTGGGTTTTGCCGCCATGCGCTGGCGCGGCGCCTACAACGCCAGCAAGTTTGCCATGGAAGGCATGTGCGACACCCTGCGGCAAGAGCTGCACGGAACCGGCATTTTTGTCTCGCTGGTGGAGCCGGGGCCGATTGAAAGCCGCTTCCGCCCCAATGCCTTGCAGCGCTTTCTGAAAAATATCGATGTGGTTGGCAGCGTGCACCGCGTGGAGTACGAACGCCAACTGGTGCGCCTGAAAAAAGAAGGCCACGCCGCCCCCTTCACCCTGCCCGCCACCGCCGTGGGCGAGGCGGTATGGCAAGCAGTCAACGCCCGCCGTCCCAAGGCCCGCTACCGCATCACCAAGCCCACCAAGGTGTTCTGGGTACTGCGTCGCGTGCTATCCACCCGCGCTTTTGACTGGGCGCTGCGCAAGGCGGTGTAAGGCAGTGGGATGATGGGGAGGTCTGAAGACCTGACGTCGTCAGCCTGCTCGCTTACAATCAGCCTTCACCTGATGGACACCCTATTACTGCCATGATCGTTGCTTGCGGCCTGTTATTGGCCGGTTACTCAATATTCAGTTGCCTGCTGCTTGCCATCACGCACTTTCGCTCCGGCAGTTATCCGGACCAGCCCCATTCACGCCAGATGGGTATCGCTTTCTTGTTGACACTGGCCGTGCTGCAGGGGGTGCATGCTGCCTTGTTGCTTGGCTATCCCGATGGTTTGGCATCTGGACTTTATCGGGCCTGTTTGTTTGCCGCCGCGCCCTGTTTCTATTTCTACAGCCATCCCTTACTACACCCGTCATTGAGCAAGGGCACGCTGTGGCGCAAATGGCCGCACCTGCTGCCTGTGTTGCTAGGCACAATGCTGCCATTTGCACTCGCCTTCCCCCTGGCTTTTGCCTTGGGCATGGCGTATCTGCTGTGGTTTGCCCGCTCCATCTATCGACTTCGCGCAGAGCGCGAACGTTTTCAGCGCGAACTGGTGCTGGTAGGGTGCGTTGTGCTGATTGCTGCCCTGGTTGCCCTGGCCGGTTTGCTGCCCATGCGCATTCATACCACGCAATTTTTTGCGCTGTATTCCTGTGCCATCGGTATGGCGTTGTGGTTGACGCAATTGACCTTGGGCTTACGCCCGGCCATGCAGGAAGACATTGTTGCCGCTGCCAATGAAGCCTATCGCACCAGCACCCTCGGCAATGTGGACTGCGAGCGGGTACAAGCCAGGCTGGAGCAGCTCATGCGTGAGGAACGCCTGTACCAAAATGCAGAGCTTAGTTTGCCGATGTTGGCTCAACAGCTGGAATTGGGCGCACATCAATTATCAGAGCTGCTCAATATCCGCCTGGCCAAAGGCTTTTCACGTTATCTGCGTGAACAACGCGTGGCCGCAGCCTGCACCATGCTGCTGGCAGAGCCATCGGCATCGGTGTTGTCGGTTGGCTTGAGCGTTGGTTTTGCCTCGCAATCAAACTTTTATGAAGCATTCCGCGAAATCCAAGGCATGACGCCGGGTAGCTATCGAAAGCTGATGAGTACGGAAAAATCGGTATGAAGTGCTTCTGTTTTATCATTCCGCAGTAAATAAATGCTTCTGTTTGTGCCGAGCGGAAGCTTTGCCTGGTAGTGGAAATCATGCTGAGAGCTCCTGAACACACTTGTGGAGCTCAAAATGGTCGACATTCTTCCCCTGGTTTTGAAATGCGTGCTGAGTCTTGCCATCAGCGCAGTTGTCATCAGTATTTTGCAGCAGCACCTGGCTGGTTTGCTGCAGCGCCTGTGCCAGGACGCCACTGCCGCTGCATTCTGGCGCGACTATACCCGGCTGATCTTGGTACTGGTGCCGCTGCTCCTTCTCATTATCAGCGATTGGCTGTTCCGGAACGCCAACCTTGTCGACAGCCTGCGTGTCAGCTTGCTGTCGATCTTTGGTGGTTTGCTATTTGCCCTGATGAGGATCAAGCGCCATCTTGACCGCTTCATTGCCATCCCGGCACAGGATGCCAGTGCAAGTCCCAAGCAGGAGCCTACGGCATGAAGCTTCTACTTACGGGTGGGGATGGCTTCATTGGCCGTCACGTGCATGCACAATTGCAAGCGGCTGGACATGAAACGCGCCTGCTCTCCAGACGCCATGGCTGTGACTTTGCCAGCATGACCCAACCCCGACACTGGCTGCCCTGGGTCAAGGGGCTGGATGCCGTAATCAATTGCGCAGGTATATTCGCAGCCACGCGCCACCATACCTTTGACCGGGTGCATACCGACGCCCCCGTCGCCCTGTTCCAGGCCTGTGCCGAAGCGGGCATTGCGCGGGTTGTGCAAGTATCCGCCCTGGGGGCGGATGTCCATGCGCACACCCCGTTTCTGCGCAGCAAGGGCAGGTCAGATGCCTTTTTGCAAATGCTTCCACTCAAATGGATGGTGTTGCGCCCCTCCTTGGTTGTCGGCAAAGGAGGGATCAGCAGTCATTTAATGCAGCAACTGGCACGGTTGCCGTTGATTCCGATACCGGGCGATGGCAAGCAAGTGATTCAACCTGTCCATATCGAAGATGTTGCCCTTGCCTTGCTGCATGCCCTAGAGCAAGAACCCGCATGTCGTGTTGTCGCTGCTGTCGGGCCGCGTCGATATACCTTGCTTGATTGGGTTGCTGCGCTGCGCCAACAGCAGGACTTGGCGGTGGCACGCTTCTGTCGTCTGCCACTATCACTGGCACGCCTGATTTGCCTGATTGGCCAGGGACTGCACCCGCTGCTCCAGACCGATGCACTGGACATGCTCCAGACAGGTAGCTACGGCGAGCTGCAACCCTTTGTCGAACTCCTGGGTCGCATGCCGCAGTCGCCGCTGCATGCCCTTGCCAGCTCAGCCGGAGAATCAAGATGAGTTATCCTGCCATCAAGACATTACACATCCTCAGTATGGTCCTGCTGTTTGGTACCGGATTTGGCAGTGCATTCTACAAATGGATGGCCGACCGTTCAGGCCGCTTGGAAACCATCGCAACCACCAACCGCCATGTCGTGCTGGCTGACTGGCTGTTTACCACACCCACCGTGCTGTTTCAGCCCATCAGCGGGCTATGGATGCTATCGCAGCTGCAGTTGCCACTCTCCACCAACTGGGTGCTCGTTTCGCTGGCGCTCTATGTCTTGGCCGGTTGTTGCTGGCTGCCTGTCGTGTGGTTACAAATCCGCATGCGGGATATCTCCACACAAGCCTTGTGCCTTGGCCATCCTTTACCCCAACACTATTGGCAGTACGCGCGGTACTGGTTCTACCTGGGGCTGCCTGCTTTCCTTGCCATGGTCATGGTTGTTGTCTTGATGGTGAGCAAGCATGTGCCGGGAGCCAGCGGATGAAAAGCCCTATTCAAACCGTGCTGGGTGCTGACTGGCATCGGCTGCCCCGCGCCTTGCAAACCCATTATGCCGCTGCAGCGTGTGTTGACCGTGGCTATCTGGATATCGACTACCCGGCTTGGCTGCAAAAGCCATTAAACCTGCTCTACCTGTGTGGAGCACTGATTAATCAAACAGGTAGCCGGCTGCCCACGGAAGTGCACAAACACATGCAGCAGGGCAGGCAATACTGGCAACGGCGTATCACCTTGCCTGGAGGGGTGGAGAAACACTTCAACAGTGAATGGCAGCCGCTTGCCAACGGCGAGATAGAAGAACGGGTCAACGGTTTTCTTGCCTTGCGCATGCGTCCCTCAGTACATGCCACGGGCTTGCAGTATGCCGGCACATGTTACGTACTGCGCTTGGGCAGGCTAAAGCTCCTCCTGCCCGAGTGGCTGTTGCTGGGGCATACCTCGATTGCTGAAACCGCCTTGGGCCCGGATTGCTTCGCCATGGATTTCCGGCTGATACATCCATGGTTTGGCCAGCTTTATCGCTATGCCGGTATCTTCCACACGGCAACAGAAACTGGCTAAGTCGGCTTGGGTGTCAGCATGCGGATGATGCCATCCGGCACCGTTTTGCCCATTTCAGTTCCGGCCTGCAGGCTGGTGCTCCAGCCTCAGCCTGCATCCCCTTTGTTCGCCATTTCCCGCCACGCCTGTTTGTTCATGCGCCGCGCCAGTTGCTGATGGCAGGCCGCTACCAGTTTCAGCAAATCCCCGTTCGGCATGCCCAGGCCCTTGGGCTGTGCAATTTCATCAGCCAGCGCCTGCAAGGGCGTGGCGCTGCATTCCAGCGGACTGAGTCGGCCATGGCTATGGCGGCGCGGGTGGTCCGGGGTGTAATTCAGCGTCAGCAGCCAGTGGGCGTGCTGCCAGTTTTCTTCCTGCTGCAGCACGGTTTGCAGTACGGCATGGCTGATTTGCTGCCCCGCTTCGGCCGCCAGGCTGAGGGCTTGCTCCCAGCGTGGGGCATGGGGCGGTAGCTGGTGCAGGGCGGGAAGCAGTTCGCGGCTTAGCCAGCGGCGTAGCTGGCGGGCGGCGGGTTTGCGGCTGCGGCGCAGGACTTGCAGCAGGGCGGGCAGTGGCCAGCTGGGCGGGGTTTGGTGGAGGGTGAGGCGGATGGGTTTGCCGAGGTAGTGGAGGGTGAGGGGTGGTGGTGTTTTTGCGGATTTGTTTTCTGCGGACATGGTGATGTCTCCATCAATATGGTGGTAGATGATTTCCTGTCCGGATAATCAGGTCGCCAAACCCGGTTGCGCTGTTTAAGTGCAACTCGCAAAGGCTAAACAGCAAGCGGGTGAGTCGCAAGGGTTGGAGGCATGGAGCAGGCTGGCAAGTGGTGCAGGTGGTGTTCTTGCATCCGCTGCTGCGGATGATGTGTTGAGTGCCGCTTCCGCGCGGCGGAGGTGAAGGAGGGCTTGCCTGGCCAAGCCCTCCTTCACCTCCAAGGCCACCCCGGCAAGCATGGCCTGAGGCTGCCCTCCGGGGCCTGACACTGCTGCGGCACGGCTGGAACTCGCGATTGGCTAACGTCCAATCGCTCAAACAGCCAGCCGCTTAAAACCGCAGCAGCGCCACCCGTCGGCAAGCTTGACGGGGCCGGTGGGCGCGTTGGTGCGGTGGGGAATCTAGCAGCTAAGACGATTTCGGATGCCACCGAATAGATTTCTGCTTTCGACCCGAAGCGGACGCTGTTTATTTAACGAGCAAGTAGCACCAACTCTCATTGCAAGAGTACGTGTCAGAAAAATGCAATTATTTAATTTCCCACACGGCAATGTCTTCACTGGAAGATACAGCAAAAAGGTTGCCATCTTTCTGCGTAGCCAGTGCGTGAATTGCACCCGATGCAGATACGGTATCCACCACTCGTCGAGACTCTGTGCTAATTATGCTCACTATAGGGAGTCGATAATCCGCACTTCCAGCAATTAGATATTTACCATTTGATGTATATGCCAAGCCGTATTGTCTTCCATACTCATTTCCATCAAGAGGGGTGGCTAGTAATAATCTTTTCTTGATGTCGACAATACGCACCGAATCACTTGAGAAATACTTCCCTTGCACTTGCATATTTTTATATGAACCAACAGCAATTTCCTCAGTAGTTCTGTTTACAGCAATGCTGATAGCCTCTGAACCATGAGGCGGTCTAAATAATTGCATGAAATCATTATCATTTCCCACTTTGCCTGAAATACTCCCAAAAAGAACACCGCCCTGATGAAGGGGAAATTCCTTATCATATTTAAAGTTTGGCTGACCATATGCAAAAACTATTCCAGCCCCATCAGGAAGGAATGCGATATCATGTATTTCTGCAAATTTAAATTCTTCCCATGCTTGAATTTTTTCCACAACCCAACTTGATGAAGAGATTACAACTGCCACTGGAAAGGTATAATGCTTATCTTTTGAATCCGCTTGGTATGCTACAACTAGATATTTACTGTCACTACTAAATTTTAAAGTATGGCAATTCCGAGTTTTCGACTCAGCTGCAACAAACCAATCCTTGGTGTTCCACACTCTCATTACCATTGGCCTCTCGCTTGGCGAGGATGTACAGGTGGCTATAAATTTCCCATCTGGACTCCATGCCAACGTATGGAATCCAGCATGTGGAGGAACTGGAAAAGCCAAAATTTTAATTATCTTTTTCTGGCTCAAGTCCCATATGTGAACTTCATCGCTCTGAAGGCTGGATGTCGCAATTTCTTTTCCATCACCACTCCATGCGATGCTGGTTGGCACAAATGAATCATGTAGCGTAAATTTGTACTTGGCTACTTTACCATCTCTGCCTACATCTTCCAGAGGGCGAGAGAAAGTAAAGGCATTAGCACTCCCTTGCATCAATATCATGGCTAATGCAAATATATTTATTGACATTTTCAAAGATGATTCTCCATCTTGACCAAGAGGTGGGTTTTGCCAAATTCCATCAATATTACTGAGTAGTAATCATATTTCTTGCAGTATTCAATATCGAACCGCAATTAAATTATAATTTTCGCTTTGCTTTCCATGTGCTTCTTCTACTCCGCCATGCTTTAACAGTAATGAAAATAGAAAATGGAATTAGAAAAACAAATACGAAAAATTGATGAATACCACCAAACGGCCCTTCGTACCAATCGGGGTTGTTATCTAGCAGTAACCAATCCACAAGTTCCCCACACAAAAAAGACAATGAGAGTTGAACGATCAAGAATGTAACAAATACCAGAAAGGCGGAAAGTATGCGAGATAACATATTAATAACTGATGGCAAAAAATATGGTTGAAATGAGTATAATTTTTGGCAGCATTCCAAAAACAGCTACTGGCTAGTAGATGACTGGTTCTGGCCGATACCAGTCATGCTAGCACATTGGCATGATGAGAGTATTGACCTGCATCGGGGACTCATCTGTACTGCGATTCGCTATCGCAAGCACCGTACCAACGAAACCCGGTCCCGTCAGCGCAAGCCGACACAGACGTGCCGCTCAGGGTCTTAAGCGGTCGGCTGTTCGAAGCGGCGCGACGTTAGCGCGCCGCAAGTTCCGGCCGCGCCCTGGGCGGTGCGGCTGTGGCGGGGTTTCGACGCGCTGCGGGTCGCCTTTTCTTTGGGTTCTTTCTTTTGGCGAAGCTGTGTATAGACCGGTGAGCACCGAGACAAGTATCCGCTCACGCAGATGATGAATTTTCTTGCCGCTTCCGCGCGGCAAACGGGAAGGAGGGCTTGCTTGGCCAAGCCCTCCTTCACCTCCAAGGCCACCCCGGCAAGCATGGCCTGCGGCTGCCCGACAGATCCCGCCCGGAGCGAGGCGCGCCTGAACTCGCGATTTGCTAACGTCAAATCGCTTAAACATTGCAGGCGCTTAAAGTAACACCCTTGTCGACTGCTGAACGGCTAAGCGATATTGCTTGCGCTCTTTCAATGGCAGGGCCTTAGCCATGGCTTAACCCCATACCACCAAAGCCAGGCACCGGCACTTCAAGATTGCTGCTTCCCGGCTTTCGTTTTTGCATTTCTGTTACCCGCGGCCTTAAAGCGTTCTTGCGTAAAACTGCGTCAACTTGGCCACCGCAGTATTCACATATTTGGGCAGCCAGTACGTTTCGATGTGGGTCGCACCATCAATTTTGAATAGCTCCTTATCTTTGGTGCCTGTTGCTTTCGAGAAGGCATCTTCGCTCATATAAAGGCTATCGGCCTTGCTGCCGGCAATCATCAGCAAAGGTTGATTGATAAGCTCAATCTGATTTGTGGCATCAAAACTCATCAAGTCCAGCAGACTGCTCAGGGTGTATTTCGCACTAGCGTTCGGGTGCATGTGGGTTTTGCCGTAATACTCAAAACCCTGGCGGTACATTTCGAAGGGAAGTTTTGCAATCTGCTCATCGGTGAGTACCACGTCATTGGCATAGAGGACTTTTCCGCCAGCAGCCTCCTGCGCCCGGGCTTCGGAAGCCTGCTGTAATCGAGCCTGGACGCTGGAGAGCTGGGAATCCATAAAGCCATTGCGGCGTACGCGACCGGAATTGAACATGCTTAACGTGGCAACTGCCTTGAAGCGTTTGTCCGTTTGAGCTGCTTTCAATGAGTATCCACCACCCCCACAGATACCAAGCAAGCCTAGACGAGCCTTATCGACACCCGCGTACGAAGAGATGTAATCGGCCATACCATGGATGTCTTCAACCCGGTTGGAAGGTTTGTCGACGTAACGTGGCAGCCCACCGCTTGCTCCCTGATAGGCGGCATCGGCGGCCAGGGTGATGTAGCCTTGCTCTGCAAGCCTTTGCGCATACAAGCCGGCAGTTTGTTCTTTCACGCCACCATTCGGATGTGCAATAACGATGGCGGCATAGGTTTTCTTTGGGTCGTAATTCGGAGGCGTGTAGACATTTGCGGAGATGTCCAAGCCATTCAGTTTATAGGTTACCGGATGGATATTGACCCTTCCTGGCAGGTTCTGCGTGATAGCGCCGTCATAGGTAAGAGTGAACGGATTATTCCGATAATCAGCTGCGTCGGCAGCACCTGATGCAATTGCAAGACTGGCAGCAACAACAACGGATGTCATGGGGGAAAGAGACATTGCAAATACTCCTTGGTATCTGGACTTGTATCGTGGGTAGTACTTAGCGGGCCGGCGTGGAAGCTGGCCCAACTGAATCGGCAGGAGAAACGCGGCTTGGCGGCTCCGACGCAGTGGGGTGCCCTGCTTCCTTAGAAAGCACTTCACGTGCAGCAGTAATGGCCGAGACCGCACTTGGCCATCCTGCGTAAAATGCCATGTGAGTTATCGTTTCTGAGAGCTCTTCTGCGGTGACACCGTTTTTAAGCGCTAAAACCAGATGCGAGCGCAGTTGGTCTGGACGGTTCAGTGCAATCAAGGCACTCACCGTCACCAGACTGCGGTCCCGCTTCGACAGCCCTGGTCGTTCCCAGATGTCCTGATAGAGGACGCTATCCGTCAGGTCTGCCAATTTGGGTGCAATATCACCCATCAGCTGTTGAGCGCGACTGGCAGGTGCCGGGCTTTGTGTACCGCCGGCTGCGCCATATTGTTGCTGACTGACTTTTTCCATCCAGCTGACCGTGCTTCCTTCTACCTGTTCTTGAATGGCAAGGTGGGTCATTGCTTCGTTTCTCGAGGCTCCATGCCAGTGCTTCTGGCCTGGTGGAATCCACACGACATCGCCAACTGAAATGCTTTGAACCGGCCCACCCCAGAACTGTACAAAGCCAGACCCGGCAGTGATGACGAGGGTTTGACCGGCAGGATGGCTGTGCCAGTCTGTTCGTGCACCGGGCTCGAATGTGACGTAGGCACCAGAAGCATGCGTAGATGCAGTCGCTGAAAACAAAGGAGCAACACGCACTCTCCCAGTGAAATGGTCAGGTGCTGCAATGACGACAGGCCGGGAAGACTGCGGCGAGATTCTGGCTAAAACCGATATATCCGTACTGGCTGGCCCTGAGTCTTCACCCGCCTGGGTAGCAGCCCAAGCAGAATTGAAGAGAAGGACACAAATAAGTCCGCCGAAAATTGATTTCATCAGAATCCAATCGCTCATCATCTTGGGCTGCATGCGTCAATGACTTAGCCTTCTTGCCGTGTGGGGCGGAATAGCACTTCGTTCACATCCACCTCAGGCGGTTGGCTGATAGCAAACGCCACTACTCGCGCAAACGATTCAGCAGGGATTGCATATTGCTGATAGAACTTGCTGATTGCCCCCGCGACATCAGGTTCCGTCACACTGTTGGGTAGTTCTGTAGCAATGGCACCGGGTGAAACCACCGTCGTTCGAATGTCATAAGGTTTGACTTCTTGACGCAGTCCTTCGGAAATCATCAGCACGGCACTCTTGGTTGCGGCATAAACTGCACTGCTAGGACGGACTGTTCGACCGGCAACCGATGAGACATTAATGATGTGTCCGCTCTTTTGTTGCTGCATATAAGGAAGGGCGGCGGCAATGCCGTAGAGAACCCCCTTGATGTTGACGTCGATAGTCTGATTCCAGTCATCAATCTTGAGGCGCTCAAGTGGTGAGTGCGGCATCAAACCTGCGTTATTAACCATGACATCAATGCGACCAAAAGCCTGTACTGCGGCATCAACCAGTGCTTTTACCTCTTCGTGCTTTGTTACATCGGTTGCAAGGGCAATCGCTTTCCCGCCATTACGATTCAACTCATCGGCCAAGGCCTGGATGCGTTCCAGACGGCGTGCGCCCAGGGCTACAACAGCACCTTGGGCGCTCAGGTGGCGGGCAGTCGCTTCGCCAAGGCCACTACTGGCACCGGTGATGACGACCACTTTTCCTGCGATGTTGTTGCTCATCGGACAGTCCTTTTCATGTAGCCCTCTCCCGAAATGGAGAAGATAGCCTTGATGCAGTCGATTGTAGATTGCTGTATATCACTCTACAATGCGGCATAATTTGCACAGCGTAGTGAGCGAAATTCAACTATGGCACATCCGGATTTGTCGGAACTGACCGCATTTATTGCGGTGGCGGAGCATCGAAACTTCCGGATGGCTGCAGGGGTGCTCGGTCTTACGCCATCGGCGCTCAGTCATTCAATTCGTGGCTTGGAGGAGAAGCTGAATGCGCGGCTATTTAACAGAACGACGCGCTCAGTAGGGCTGACAGAAGCAGGGGAGCAGTTTTACAGACGTGTTCAACCGCTGATGACTGATTTGAATGAGGCCGTCAATGAAATCTCAAGCTCACGTAATCGCCCATCAGGCTCAATCAGGATTAGTGCGGCTGAAGCTAGTGCAAAACCTTTAATTCAGCATGTCTTGCCGGATTTTCTCGCGACCTACCCTGAGATCCACGTGGAGTTTATTGTGGATACGCGCTTTGTCGATATCGTTGCCGATGGATTCGATGCTGGAGTCAGGCTTTTTGAGGACGTGCCACGCGACATGATTGCCATTCGCTTTGGTCCGGATATGAGACTTGTAGCGGTCGCGTCACCGGCATACCTTGAACAGCATGGCACTCCGCAGACACCTCAAGAACTAGCCAGGCACCGCTGCATCCGTTTCCGTTTTGCCGGTGGACGCTTATATCGTTGGCACTTCTCACGAGGAGCGACCAACTATGATATGGATGTGGATGGCCCCCTCACCCTGAGCTCTCCACCTTTGATGGTTGAGGCTGCACTGGCGGGCGTTGGGGTCGCTTGGGTTCCGGATTATTATGTCATTCAGCACCTGGATGAAGGGCGACTTGTCCATCTATTACCAGAATGGAGTCCAGCGGCTCCCGGAGCTTGCTTGTACTATCCCTCCAATCGACACCCACCAACGGCATTACGGTTGTTTACGCAAGCCGTGCGAGATTGGGCAAGCACTTTCTCAACATAAGGCTGTACTTCACTGAGAGGGCTAAATTGCTCCCCAGACAGTCACGCCAGGCTTCCTGCGTTGCAGCTGTGGCGGGGTTTCGCGGCGCGGCGGGTCGCCTTTTCTTCGGGCTCCTTAATTTGGCAATAATTTGACGCGCGTTGGAAGTATAAAATCATGTGGCACATATTTTTTACCTGCTATATTGGAAAAACATAGGCTCAACAAGGGTGGATTGTATGAAAAAAATTGTGCTCGCCGCTGCCATGTCACTGGCTGCAATCAATGTTCACGCAGCAGATGTTGGCGCTTTTTTTGGTGTGACGTACGCGTATGACTCTAATAAATCCGACGGTGGTTTAGGGTTGACATTGCAAGCAACAACTACTCGCAAGGAAAATCGTGGGATCGGGGCCGCTGGTGTGAGCTTTTATCCCTTCTCCAAAGATCTGAAATTTGGCATTCCTGTTGGTGTCGGCTATCAGTGGGATAATGCAGCTGCGATTATTAGTTATGATCTGTTGCAGAAGAAGCCGGCTATCAGCGGTGGCTATGTCGATACGCGCGAACCACAAGCACCAGCTCCTGTGGTCGTTCCATTGACCTGATGTGAGATTTTTCAAAAAGCCAGCTGCAGTCATTGCCGCTGGCTTTTTTCATGCATGTTCAACGGGGTTGATCGGGTCTTGTTGCATAAGTGGTGCTACTCAGTCTGAGCAGCTTTTGTGGTGCTAGCTTTGTCCAGCTCATAATGATACTGGTGGGGTGGGTATGTTTTGCAGGATTTTCCTGCGCTGAAATAACCATAATTCTGGCTCTGTTTTATATGATATGAATCCATTAATGAAAAGCGGGTCCATATTTGGCAGTGGGCAGTCTAATCAGATAGTTGTAAGGTCAGCTTACGCCAAACATGAGCCGAAAGCATACTTATCGTCAAAGATCGCTTCTGGTCGATTAATAGCCATTTTCGTGTTATGCCAGTTTTTCTGGCCGGTGCTCTTTCTGCGGTCTGCATAGTTGGTTAGCACATGCGTCTTTCTTGAGGCCAGGCACAAAAAAGCCCACCAAACGGTGGGCTGTGCATGCGGGATGAAGCTAATCAGGCCAACTTGGCCAGCTGCCCCTTCACCTTGTCCATCTTGTCGTTCAGCTCTGCCAGTTGCGCCTTGTCACGCTCCACCAGATGCGCCGGGGCCTTGTCCACATAGCCTGGTTTTTCCAGTTTGGCGGTCAGCTTGGCCAGCTCGGCATCCAACTTGCCCAGCTCCTTGGTGAGGCGAGCGGTTTCGGCGGCCTTGTCCACTTCCACTTTCAACATCAGGCGGGCGTTGCCGGACATGGCCACCGGTGCGTCATCCGCCGGCAGGGTGGCGACGATGCTGCCTTCGGTCAGGCGGGCCAGCAGCTTCAGGTAGGGGATGAAATCCGCTACCGAGGCATCGCCGGTTTCAATGAACAGCGGGGCCTTCACGGCCGGGCCGATGCCCATTTCGCCACGCAGGTTGCGTACCGCGTTCACCATGTCCTTGAAGCCATCCATGCGGGCGTTGGCCTCGGCATTGATCTTCTCCGGCACGGCCACCGGCCATTGCGCCAGCATGATGGAGTCGCTGTGCTTGGCATTGGCCAGCGGGGCGACGGTTTGCCACAGCTCTTCGGTGATGAAGGGCATCAGCGGGTGGGTCAGGCGCAGGGCCACTTCCAGCACGCGCACGATGGTGCGGCGGGTGGCGCGTTGCTGGGCTTCGTTGCCGTTTTGCAGCTGTACCTTGGCCAGTTCCACATACCAGTCGCAGTACTCGTTCCAGATGAACTCGTAAATGATCTGGGCGGCCAGGTCGAAACGGTAGGTTTCCAGCGCATTGGTGACGTCGGCTTCGGCTTGTTGCAGGCGGCCGATGATCCACTGGTCAACAAAGCTGAATTCCAGCGGCAGGCTTTCGTCCTGACCGCAGTCCTTGCCTTCCACATTCATCATCACGAAGCGGGTGGCGTTCCACAGCTTGTTGCAGAAGTTGCGGTAGCCTTCGGCGCGCTTGAAATCGAAGTTGACGCTGCGGCCCAGGGTGGCGTAGCTGGCCATGGTGAAACGCAGGGCGTCGGTGCCATAGGCCGGAATGCCTTCCGGGAACAGCTTTTCGGTGGCCTTGGCAATCTGCGGGGCTTTTTCCGGGCGGCGCAGGCCGGTGGTGCGTTTTTCCACCAGTGGTTCCAGCGCGATACCGTCGATCAAGTCCACCGGGTCAATCACATTGCCCTCGGACTTGGACATCTTCTTGCCTTCGTGGTCGCGCACCATGCCGTGGATATACACGTCGCGGAACGGCACCTTGCCGGTAAAGTGCTTGGTCATCATGATCATCCGGGCAACCCAGAAGAAGATGATTTCATAGCCGGTCACCAGCACATTGGAGGTGACAAAGGCGTTCAGTTCCGGGGTTTCTTCCGGCCAGCCCAGGGTGGAGAAGGGCACCAGCGCGGAGGAGAACCAGGTGTCCAGTACATCCTGTTCGCGGCGCAGCGTCTTGCCCGGGGCCTTGGCCTGGGCTTCTGCTTCGCTGCGGGCAACCACGATATTGCCGTCTTCGTCGTACCAGGCCGGAATCTGGTGGCCCCACCACAGCTGACGGGAGATACACCAGTCCTGGATGTTCTTCATCCACTGGTTGTAGGTGTTGACCCAGTTTTCCGGGATGAAGCGCACTTCGCCGGATTCCACCGCTTCGATGGCTTTTTGCGCGATGGACTGGCCGGTGGCGTCGCCTTCGCCCACCTTGCTCATGGCGACGAACCACTGGTCGGTCAGCAGGGGTTCGATGACGGTGCCGGTACGGTCACCGCGCGGCACCATCAGCTTGTGCGGCTTGGTGTCCAGCAGCAGGCCCTGGGCTTGCAGGTCGGCCAGCATGGCCTTGCGCGCGTCCTGGGTGCTGAGGCCGGCGTAGGCGGCCGGCAGTTCGATGCTGCCCTGGGCGCTGCCGTCAAAGCCGAAGATCTGCGCCTTGGGCAGGATGGTGGCTTGCAGGCTCATTACATTGATGAGCTGGGTGTTGTGGCGCTTGCCCACTTCGTAGTCGTTGAAGTCGTGTGCCGGGGTGATCTTGACGAAGCCGGTGCCGAATTCCTTGTCCACATAGCTGTCGGCAATCACCGGAATGGTGCGGCCGGTCAGCGGCAGTTGCAGCTGTTTGCCCAGCAGATGCTGGTAGCGTTCGTCTTCCGGGTTGATGGCCACGGCCACGTCGCCCAGCAGGGTTTCCGGGCGGGTGGTGGCTACGGTGACAAATTCCTCGCTACCGACTACCGGGTATTTGATGTGCCACATGTGGCCGTCTTCTTCCTCGGAAATCACTTCCAGGTCGGAGATGGCGGTGCCCAGCTTGGCATCCCAGTTGGACAGGCGCTTGCCACGGTAGATCAGGCCTTGTTCGTACAGGCGCACGAATACTTCGGTCACCACCTCGGCACGCACGTCGTCCATGGTGAAGTATTCACGGCTCCAGTCCACCGAGCAGCCCACGCGGCGCATCTGGCTGGTGATGGTGCCGCCGGATTTTTCCTTCCATTCCCACACCTTGGCGGTGAACGCTTCGCGGCCCATGTCGTGGCGGTTGATGCCTTGTTCGGCCAGCTGGCGCTCCACCACGATCTGGGTGGCAATGCCGGCGTGGTCGGTGCCGGGAATCCATACCGTGTTGTCGCCCTTCATGCGGTAGTAGCGCGTCAGGCCATCCATGATGGTCTGGTTGAAGGCGTGGCCCATATGCAGGGTGCCGGTGACGTTGGGCGGCGGCAGCTGGATGGCGAAGGACGGTTTGCTGGTGTCCATGCTCGGCTTGAAGTAGCCGGCCTGTTCCCATTGTTGGTACCAGCGGCGTTCGATATCGCCCGGTTCAAAGCTCTTGGCAAGTTCCATGATGAATGGCGCTTCTTTATACGGAAAAATGGGTCGATTATACCTGTTTTCGCAGCGTTCTCCGAGCCGGCTGGCGCTGGCGGATGTTGCTTGTTTCACACAAGCTTTACTGACAGATAGGCGGGCTTCGTCAATAATGCATGCATCTTTCTTGACGGACAGCAATTCACCATACGCATGGACGCACCGCGCATTCTCGTGATCGAAGACAGCCTGATGCTGATTCGCCCCCTGTGCCGTCTGGTCAACAAGCAAGGCTTTGTTGCAGTGCCGGTAACCAGTCTGGCCGAGGTACGCCAGGCGCTGGCCGAAGATCCACGCTTCATGGCAGCGGTGGCAGACTACTGTCTGCCAGATGCCCCCAGCGGTGAGGTGTTGCCACTGTTGCTGGAAAACCGCATTCCCACCGTGGTGCTGACCGCACATAACGACATGCCAACGCGCGAACGCGTACTGGGTATGCCGGTGGTGGACTACATTCCAAAGGAAAGCCCGTCGGCCTTCGAGTACGTGATGAAGATGCTACGCCGCATCCGCATCAACCCCGGCATCAAGGTGCTGGTGGTGGATGACTCCCAGGCAGTGCGGCAGTTTCTGCGTACACAGCTGGAGCGGCATCTTTACCAGGTGATAGAGGCGGCTGATGCCGAACAGGCACTGGCCATCCTGCGGCACGAGCGCGGTATCAAGCTGGTGCTGACCGATCACGACATGCCCGGCATGGACGGGGTGCGGATGACCAGCACCGTACGCCGTTTTCTGGACCACACCCATCTGGCCATCATCGGGATCTCCGGCAGCCAGGACCCCACCATGACTGCCCGCTTCATCAAGGCCGGGGCCGATGATTATCTGCAAAAACCCTTCAATTACGAAGAATTCTTCTGCCGGGTTACTCGTAATGTGGAGTTTGTGGAAAACCTGCAGGCACTGAAGGAATCCGCCAATAAGGATCACCTGTCCGGCCTGTCCAACCGGCGGCATTTTTTTGAACAGGCCAGCGGGCTGCGCCACGATATCGGCGTGGCGGTGCTGGATATCGATCTGTTCAAACGCATCAACGATGGTTACGGCCATGATGTGGGTGATCGGGTGATCTACCAGACGGCACGACTGCTGGAGTCATTTTTCCCGGACGATATCATCGCCCGTTTCGGCGGCGAGGAGTTTGTCATTCTCAGCCAGCAAGTGAATGCGGCGGTGATGCTGGGCCAACTGGATAAGCTGCGTCGCGCACTGGCCAATCTGGAAATCAGTACGCCGTTGGGAGATTTGCGTTTTACCGTCAGCATCGGCATGGCGGCCACCGAAGAAAGCGACATCGGCAATCTGCTAAAACAGGCGGATAACTATCTTTATCAGGCCAAGCACAGCGGTCGCAATCAGGTGTGCGGCGGTATGCTGGCCTCGCAGGGGAGCGATTTGCCGCTGGCCCAGCTCTGAACAGGCATGCATGAACAAAGGGGCAGCTGCCCCTTTGTCTTGCTTGCGTCCTGTCGGCCTGTCTTAGTGCACGGCGGAGCGGGAAAACAGGTTCAGCACCAGTACACCACCAATAATCATGGCCATGCCCACGATGGCCGGCAAGTCCAGCTTCTGCCCGTACAGCTGCCAGGCCACCAGCGAAACCAGCACGATGCCGACACCGGACCAGATGGCGTACACCACACCAACCGGTACGTGACGCAGTGTCAGCGACAACATGTACAGCGACAGCATGTAACCGGCAGCCGTCAGCAGCGAAGGGCCAAGCCGGGTAAAACCTTCAGTCAGCTTCATCGACGAGGTGGCCACCACCTCGGCCACAATGGCGATGCTCAGGAAAATCCAGGCGTTGTTGTTCATCTCGGCCTCCCTTGGTTTATTTGGTTTGTGGCAGTGCAGTTTGCCGGTTTTGCATGACACGCTGACGCAAGTGGTCGTAAGCCAGATTGAATAGATAGGTATAGGGCAGGAAAAAGGCGAAAAAGCCCAGGTCCAGCAGTAATGCCTGCCACAGCGATGTCTCAAGCCACCAGGCCGCCAGCGGCACCAGCATCACCACCAGTCCGCCCTCAAACAGCAGGGCATGTGCGCAGCGCACCCATCGCGTGCGTTGCAGGCCCCAGTGCCGTTCTGCCCGCTCGAACAGCGCGTTGAACAACATATTGAACAGCATGGCCACGCAAGACATCATCAGCGCCAGCACACCCATCTGGCCGACTCCGCTGCCGGTCAGCAGGGCCGCCAGCGGCACCAGCATCACCATGGCGCAGACTTCATACAACACGGCATGCAATATGCGTTCGCCAAGGTGTTTTTTGTCGTTGGCAGACATGGTGCTGTCCTTTCCAGTAGTGGTATCGGGTGATTCGGGTGACATTGTGATTGGTTTGTCGGATAGTTAAAAAATAAAATCCATCGGAGAAACCGATATGTCCTGGTCGCTAGATGCCATTGCCGCCTTCAGCACGGCAGCCGAGCTGGGTTCGTTCTCTGCTGCGGCGCGTCGGCTGGGCAAGAGTCAGTCCACCATCAGTGAGGCCATTGCCAATCTGGAGATTGATCTGGGTGTCAGCCTGTTCGAGCGCAGTGGCAGGCAGCCGGTGCTCACTCCGGCCGGGCAGCAATTGCTCAGCCATGCCCGCCAGTTGCTGGATGCCGGCGATGCCCTCAGTCGGGTGGCCGGGCTGCTGGGAGGCGGGTTGGAGCCACGGCTCACCATCGTGCTGTCCGATACTTTTCAGTCCGAATCGCTGGAGCAGATGCTGCGTCTGTTTGAACAGCAGTTCCCCGCGCTGGAGCTGGAAACCCTGGTGGCCGAAAAGGAAGACGTCATCGACCTGGTGGAGAGTGGTCGTGCGCAACTGGGCTTTGTTTCCGGGCTGGCGCGCTATCCGGCGGATATCGGTTATTACCCCATGCCGGATGCCAGTCAGAGCAGCTTGTATGTCAGCAGCAATCATCCGCTGGCGGGCTTGCACAGTGTCAGCCGCGAGCAACTGGCTGCCGAACGTGAACTGCGGCTCAATACCTATTACGGCCCGCCCAGCGCCACCCTCAGTGTGCGCTGCTGGTCCGCCCCCAGCTACCTGCTGTTGCTGGAAATGACGCGGCTGGGCTTTGGCTGGTCCGAGCTGCCTAGCTGGCTGGCCATCAACTTTGGCGGGGATGAGTTGACCGAGCTGAAAGTGGCCGGCTGGCCCAAGGCGGTGCAGGTGGATCTGGTGTGGTCGCAAGCCCGTCAGCCCGGACGGGCCGCGGCCTGGGTGCTGGCGCGTTTGATGGGGCACTGATCGTTGTTGCAAAACACAGCGTTCTGCAAATCGTTCTTGTTGGGGCCTTCTTTGCCCATACTATGCAAGTGCGATTGTTGTCTTCCGCTCTCACGCAGCCAGCCAGGCTGGCACTTACAAAGGCATCCTCATGAACAATCTGTCTTCCTTCCCCATTACCCGCAAATGGCCTGCGCAGCACCCGGATCGTCTGCAGCTGTATTCCCTGCCCACGCCCAATGGTGTGAAGGTGTCCATTATGCTGGAGGAGTGTGGCCTGCCGTATGAGGCGCATCTGGTGAGTTTCGACAGCAACGACCAGTTCAGCCCGGAATTCCTGTCACTCAATCCCAATAACAAGATTCCGGCCATCCTTGACCCCAAGGGTCCGGATGGCAAGCCGCTGGCCTTGTTCGAATCCGGCGCCATCCTGCTGTATCTGGCGGAGAAAACCGGCAAGTTCCTGCCCGCTGACGCGGCACTGCGCTATGAAACCATCCAGTGGCTGATGTTCCAGATGGGTGGAGTGGGGCCAATGTTTGGCCAGCTGGGCTTCTTTCACAAGTTTGCCGGCAAGGATTTCGAGGACAAGCGGCCGCGTGACCGCTACGTGGCGGAGTCGCGCCGCCTGCTGGGCGTGCTGGATGCCCGCTTGAAGGGGCGTAGCTGGATCATGGGCGATGATTACACCATCGCCGATATGGCCATCCTGCCCTGGGTGCGTAACCTGGTGCAGTTTTATGGTGCCGGCGAACTGGTGGGCTATGCCGATTTTGTCGAGGTGCAGCGCGTGCTGGATGCCTTCCTGGCACGTCCAGCGGTTCAGGCCGGTCTGAATCAGCCGCCACGGGCTTGAGTTCTGGTGTTGGCTGGGTGAAGTGCGGGTCACGTACTGCTGTCTGCATTGCGCTGCTCGCCAGTGGCCCGCTGAGACCGTGTTGTGCTGGTCAGGCTGCACGCCTGATACGGGCGATGCGGACGGCTATATCCGCTTGAGTAGCCGCACGATCAGCAGCAGTGCTACCGCCCCGATGGTGGACATGATGATGCTGCCCAGCATGCCATGGGCGCTCAAGCCCAGCGCACGAAACAGGAAGCCGCCGACATAGGCACCGATGATGCCGATCAGCATATCGCCCAGCAGGCCAAAACCTTCCCCCTTGACCAGCACTCCCGCCAGCCAGCCGGCAAGTACACCTACAATCAAAAACCAGAACAAGTGCATGGGTGTGTCCTTCTTGATAACAGACCGGATGTAACAGGATTGGATGATTGTTTGAAACAGTTATTTTTGTTTGTTTAATCTTCTGGCGGAACAAAGCCGGGTGAACCCGGCTTTTGCTCTTGCTCTAACAGCGGGCCGGATTACAGTGCCGGCATGCTGTAGCCTTCGATCTTGGCGGCTTGTACCAGGCTGGCCAGGTATTCGTGCATGGCCTTGTTGCCGGCCATCTGGGTCAGGTATTGCTGCAGGCGTTCCTTGACGTCGTCAAAGCTGATCTGACCGCCCTGGTTGCGTTCGTTGACCTGGATGATGTGGTAGCCAAACTGGGTTTGCACCAGGTTGGGGGTGATTTGACCGGCTTCGGTACTGAATACGGCCTGCTCGAATTCCGGCACCATCTGACCACGGCCAAACTGGCCCAGGCTGCCACCTTGCTGGCCGGACGGGCAGGTGGAGTGTTCGCGAGCCAGATCGGCAAAGCGCGACGGATTGGCCTGTACTTCAGCCAGCACGCCTTCGGCCTTGGATTTGGCCAGCATATTGCCCAGTTCGTCACCGCCACCCAGCGGGAACAGGATGTGGCTGGCCACGGCGGATTCGCCGCCGGCGAAACGTTCCGGGTATTGATCGTAGAAGGCGCGGCAAGTGGCTTCGTCTACCGGATCAACCTGAATTTCCTTTTCCAGCAGGGCGCCAATGGCTGCATTGGGGTTGGCAGCGTCCAGGCCTTCGGCCTTGGCTTTTTGCAGCAGCAGTTCACGCAGCACCAGTTCCTGGATGGTTGCATCGCGCGGATTGGGCGCATCTGCGTGGTTTTCCTGTTCTGCTTGCACCATGGCTTCAGTGATTTCGACGCCGTTAACGGTAATGGCCATGAGATTTTCCTGTTCGGGGAGAGTAAGTGTGACGCTGCAAAGTATACGGCGCGCTAAAAGTGGGAATTAAATGGGGCCGCCGGGGTGGATGTCAATAGCACTGCCGCTGGTGTAGCTGGTTTTGTGCTGATTTGCGAATAATTGTTAAGGCTGGCCTCCCTGTTATTACAAAGCAACATCTCGTCCTTGCTGCTTAAAGGGTAGGACAAGCTGCTGTAGTCCAATGTCCTCAATCTTTCCAATCAGGACGCTGGACATGAAAACTTTTCGCTGGACTGCCTATCCGCTAACCAGTGCCATGTTGCTGACCGCACTGGCTTTCGTGCTGTGTCACGCGCTGTACATTCCCTGGCCGGACAATTACTTTGCCTGGCGTCGAGAATTCATGCTGTTAAGCGGCGTGGAGCTGATCATGCTGATGTCGCTGGGCATGCTGTTGGGCATGCGCCCCCTGTGGCTGGAAAGGCTGTGGGGCGGGCTGGACAAGCTGTACCGGCTGCACCGCCGGCTGGGTATTGCCGCAGGACTGATGCTGTCTGCCCATTGGCTGCTGGATCTGTCGCCGCGCTGGCTGATCCAGCTGGGTCTGATTGCGCCAAAGGTGCGGTCATTTCATCCGCATGTGTTTTCCTGGACTGGCTTGGCCAAGCAGGTGGGAGAGTGGGCGGCCTGGGCCGTGCTGGGGCTGGTGATCATTGCCTTGCTGCGCATGGTGCCGTATGGCTTCTGGCGTAAATTGCACAAGCTGTTTGCCCCGGTTTACCTGATGGGGGTGTTTCATAGCGTCATCCTGACGCCGACGGCGTTCTGGTGGACCCCGCTGGGCTGGGCGCTGGCGGTGCTGCTGCTGGCTGGCGTCTATGCCGCACTGGCTTCTCTGCGGCGCAAGGTGGGCAGCTTGCAGCGTCATGCCGGCACGGTTACCGCGGTGCAGGCTCTGCCGGGCAATATGCTGGAAATCCGTTGTGATGTACCGCGCTGGCCAGGTCATCAGTCTGGGCAGTTTGCCTTGTTGCGACTGGATGCTGCCGAGGGCGCGCATCCCTTTACCATTGCCTCGGCCTGGCCGGGGCATGGTGAGCTGCGCTTTGTCATCAAGGCGCTGGGTGATTACACCTCAGGCCTGCCTGGTCGTGTGCAAACCGGTAGCAAGGTGATGCTGGAAGGGCCTTATGGCGGTTTTACCGGCGGGGTGGATGGTCGTCCCTTGTCCGGGCCGCAGGTGTGGGTAGCAGGTGGGGTGGGGGTGACGCCTTTCCTGGCCTGGTTGCAGTCTTCCTGGCAGCCCGCGGGCATACCGGTGGATTTTTTTTATTGCGTACGCAAGGCCAGCGAAGCTGCTGGGCTGGATGAGGTGCGCCATGCCTGCCAGCGGCTGGGTATTCGCCTGCACTTGCTGGAGAGCGATCATGGTCAGCGGCTGGATGTCGGAGCGCTGCCTGAGGCTGCGGATGTATGGTTCTGTGGGCCGGAGGGTCTGGGGCAAAGCTTGCAGCGCCAACTGGCCAGCCGTGCCGTGCCGCCGCGTTTCCACCACGAGGCCTTTTCCCTGCGTTGATCTGGCTGCTGACCGCTGCTTAGATTTCAGAACAGGTCGATGTCGCCGCTGGCGATTTCGACCTCTTGCACCAGTCCCTGCCGCAACAGGGTTTCAAACTGGTAGACCTGATTGCGACCATGGGTTTTGACGTAGTACAGCGCCTTGTCGGCCCGGTCGATGACTTGTGCCGGCACCAGGCCCTGATCCAGTCGGGTAAAGCCAATGCTAACCGTTACCTGGCCCACTTGTGGAAAGGGGTGGTTGGAAATACGGGTGCAGAAACCTTCAAGAATAGCCTGGGCTTTTTCCTCGCTGACGCTGTGGAACAGAATGGCAAACTCCTCGCCTCCGTAGCGGTACAGGCCATCGTCCTCGCCAAAAAACTGTTGCATGCGCTGGGCCAGCATCAGCAGGACTTCATCGCCGATGATATGCCCGTAGTTGTCATTGACTTGCTTGAAGTGATCGATATCCAGCAAGGCCAGCAACGGTATGCGGCGCTTGTCACCAGATGGATCTCCCACCAGCGAGAACAGTTGGCTGTCGAATTTGCGTCGGTTGTAGAGACCGGTGAGGGTGTCACTGTCAGATGCATGCAGCAGATTGAGAAAATTCTCATGGATGCGTGCCAGGGCAATCAGCAGTTTGTGGTCCACTACAGCCTGGGCAGACGGCGTCACCATCAGGACGGCCACCACCTGATTGGTCTGGTATAGCGGTACACACAGGCCGGTATCGATAGGGTGGATGGCCTGGTGTTGATCCTGCTGCAACAGGATGCGTAACATCTTGCTGCCCGGCAGGGTCCAGGGTTGATTTTGTGCGGGGGGTTCTTCCAGACTGTCCAACTGAATGCGCCACCAGGGGTGGCCGTCTATCCAGCGACAGTTGTACAGCGCAATGGTGCAGTCGGCCATCAGCTCGCGCAGCGTGGCCAGCAGGCTGATCTCCAGCGTTCTGCGCTCGCGCTGGGCCGTCAGTTCAACCAGGCTATCCAGGATTTCCGGCAGAGGGAGCGTGGATGGCTGGGTGAGTGAAGAGGTACTGCGTATTTCCATTGAGGCCACATCCCTTGCATCTGAGCTGTTTCATGACAAATGGTGGCTTCATTATAGGCAGTCAATGACAAGGGTGGTAACAGGTGGCCGGCCATGTGCTGACCGGCCATGTATCATCAACTGCGACCAGTGCTGCCGAAGCCGCCTTCGCCGCGTTCGGACTGGCTGAAGTCATCCACCAGGTTGAATTCCACCTGTACCACCGGCACGATGATCATCTGTGCAATGCGTTCCAGCGGAGCCAGGCGGAAGGCAGTGTGGCCCCGGTTCCATACCGAGACAAACAGCTGGCCCTGATAGTCCGAGTCGATCAGGCCAACCAGGTTGCCTAGCACGATGCCATGCTTGTGGCCAAGGCCGGAGCGCGGCAGGATCATTGCCGCCAGCTTGGGATCGGCAATATGGATGGCCATGCCAGTGGGGACCAGCTGGGTTTCACCCGGCGCAATCAGCAAGTCCTTGTCGATGGCAGCGCGCAGGTCGAGGCCGGCGGAGCCCGGCGTGGCGTAGTCGGGCAGGTTGTCGTGCAGGCGCGGGTCCAGCACTTTGACGTCTACAACAGGTTTCATGATGGTTTTCCTGCAAATGAAATGGGCAGGCAGGCCGCGTGGGCCTGCCTTGTCGGGCAAGGTCGGGTTGTGGTTGCGACTTAACGGGGCAGCAGGCGGGTAAGGTGCTCGACAATGGCCCGGGCCACGGCGGGCTTGGGCAGGTCCGGCAGCGCATGCGCACCGGCATCGTCCAGCAGCACAACCTGGTTGCTGTCCGCACCCATGGCGTGTTGCGCCAGATTGGCCACCAGCAGCGGCAGCCGTTTTTTCTTGCGTTTGCTCTCGGCAAATTCCAGCAGGTTCTGGCTTTCGGCGGCAAAGCCGACACAGAACGGTGCGGCGGGCAGACTGGCCACGGTAGCCAGGATGTCCGGGTTTTCTTCCAGTTCGATCACCGGCAGGCCGGCACCTTTCTTGATCTTGTGCTCGGAACGGTTTTTCACCCGGTAGTCCGCTACGGCGGCCACGCTGATGAAAATGTCCGCATGACCCACTTCCTGCATCACGCCATCGTACATTTGCCGGGCACTGTCAACGTCAATGCGGCGCATGCCTATAGGTGCCGGCATGCCGGTGGGGCCGGAAATCAGCGTTACCTCGGCACCGGCATCGCGACAGGCACGTGCCAGCGCATAACCCATCTTGCCGGAGCTGATATTGGTGATGCCGCGTACGGTATCGATGGCTTCAAAAGTGGGGCCGGCGGTGAGCAGCACTTTTTTGCCCGCCAGGGTCTTGGCCACGAAAAAGCCTTCCAGCATCTCGGCCAGCGCTTCTGGTTCCAGCATGCGGCCTTCACCTACTTCACCGCAGGCTTGCGCGCCGGAGTCCGGCCCCCATACGGCCACGCCATCAGCCTTGAGCTGAGCGACATTGCGCTGGGTGGGCGGGTTTTGCCACATCTGGCGATTCATCGCCGGAGCGACAATCAGCGGACAGGTGCGGGCGGCGGCCAGGGTGGAGATCAGGTCATCGCTCACGCCGTGGGCCAGCTTGAACAGCAGGTTGGTACTGGCCGGGGCAATCAGGAAGGCATCTGCACGGCGCGACAGCTGGATGTGCGCCATGGCATTGTCCGGACGCGGGTCCCAAATATCAGTGTAGACCGCATTGCCCGACAGGGCCTGAAAGGTGACCGGGGTAACAAAGCGGGTAGCCGCTTCAGTCATCACCACTTCTACCTGATGGCCGGCCTTGACCAGCAGGCGGGTCAGTTCGGCAGTTTTGTAGGCGGCAATGCCACCGCTTACGCCAAGCAGGATGCGTCTGGCTGTCATCGGGCTTCCTGGGAACTGTGCAATAAAGCCGAAAGTTTACCGGAATTTCCCGCTAGCCGCGCTGCCGGCTTGCAACTGGCCCTTGGCCGGGCGGGGTGGATGACGGTGCATGGATATGATGTTTGCCGACTGCTTCCAAACAGGCTATAGCCAGAGTAAGGGTAAATCATTCATGTCCATCACCGATTGGCCGCTGGCCGAACGTCCTCGTGAAAAATTGCTGGCCCAGGGTGCGGCGGCCCTGTCGGATGCCGAATTACTGGCCATCTTCCTGCGTACCGGCATCAGGGGGATGACCGCCGTGGACATGGCGCGCCAATTGCTGACACAGTTTGGCTCGCTGGCGGCACTGCTGGGTTGCCGGTTGGATGATTTTGAGCGCTGCCCAGGTCTTGGGGCTGCCAAGTATGCGCAGCTGATGGCATGCAAGGAACTGTCGAGCCGGGCGCTTGCCGAAGAAATGAAGCTGAGTGATGCGCTGGATGGGCCGGATGCGGTAAAGAACTACCTGCGCTGGGTGATAGGTCGGCGCGATATCGAAGTATTTGTGGTGCTGTTTCTGACGGCGCAGCACCGGGTGATTACCGTGGAGGAAGTAGCCAGCGGTACGCTCACCGAGGCCCGTGTCTACCCGCGCGAGGTAGCACGGCGCTGTCTGCAACACAATGCAGCTGCCGTGATCGTGGCACACAACCATCCATCCGGGGTGGCAGAACCTTCGGCGGCGGACCGGGCGCTCACCGAAAGCCTGCGTGCCGCGCTGGCCTTGCTGGATTGTCGTTTGCTGGACCATTTTGTGGTAACGGGCAGCCAGGCGGTGTCGATGGCCGAGCTTGGCTGCTTGTGATGGAAGATGCGGATCGATGCTGAGCAGCCTGACAGTGCTGCGCCAGCTGACGGACGCATCTGGCTGGTGACTGTCGGCTGTGACCTTGTCTCTCAACTGCATCACACGGAGGTTGCCATGAACATCCTGCGCTTGCTGAATGAGTCCGATTACATTCAGGTCAACAACCAGTTTATCAAGCCGGATCAGCACGGAGGGTCGGAAGAATTTGCTGATGAAGATGATATCGTGCTGGAAGCCCATGTCGATGGTCAGGACTTGGTGTTGACGCTGGGTGACCTGGAAGATGCCACGCCGCTGGCTGATGGCGGCTTCTGGCTGGAGGGCGTGGGCTATCTGCGCTTTCTGTCTCGGCAAAGCCTGCATTAGCGGCACTGCATCTGCGCATGCCCGTCTGGTGCTGCAAGCATTGCTATTGGGCCCGTCCTGTTGCGGCAGTGCCGTACCGGACGGGTATTGTGGTTTTTTGGCCCGTCAGGCCAGTGTGTTTCCCTTTTCGCTTCCTTTGGCTGCAAGCAGTTTGATTTGTCTCAAATCAGGGCCTTGTCGCTGCTGTTAGAGTGTCGGCTCTTATTCTAAAGGCATAATCTGCCGCACGCTTCGAGGGTGATATGGAAAAATACAGAATCGGCATGATAGGCGCAGGTGTAACCGGCACCCCGCTGCTCCAGCAACTGCTGGATGCCCCGTTTGTTGAAATGGTCGGGGTGGCCGATCTGGATTTGCGTCTGCCCGGTATCGAGCTGGCGCGGGCACGCGGTGTGCCGGTAACCAGCAATTTCATCGAGATTGCCGAGCAGGGTGATCAGGTGGACATCATCATCGACGTGACCGGCTCGCGTAAGGTGCGTGAGGATCTGCGCCGCTTCATGCAGTTTTCCGGTAACAGCCATACCGTGATCGTACACGAGCGCGTTGCCTTGCTGATGATGTCGCTGGGTGCTGGCACACAAGTAGAAACCCAGCACGAGGAAATGGGCTATTGAGCCTGCGCTGACAGCAGGCATGCAGGACAAACCCGGCCATGGCCGGGTTTTTGTTTTTCAGGCGGCAGCTTGCCGCTCAGCCAAAGCCGCGTTGTTTCAAGGCCAGGTACAACATGCCTGCGGTAATGGCGTCGTTCAGCGCGTCGTGGCGTGGTAGCGCAGGTACGTTCAGATCGCTGATCAGTTCCGCCAGCCGCAGGTCGATGTACGCCCCCGGGTTCTGCTTGAACTTGTAGTCGTAATAACGGCCGGATACCTCGATCTGGCGGTTGGGCAGGCTGATGCCGGTGATGCTGCGCACGTATTTGTTGAGCACGGCCACATCGTATTCCAGGTAGTAACCCACCAGCGGTCGCCCGCCAATGAAGTCCAGCAATTGCCGTACCGCGTCGTCCGCATCCAGACCTTCCGACACATCCATCGGCCGCAGCCCGTGAATGCTAATGTTGCGGCTTTCCAGTTTGCGCGTGGGTTTTACCAGCACATAAAAGGCCTGGCTGGACAGGATGCGGTTGCCGCGCAGCCGTACTGCACCAATCGACAACAGCTCGGCTTCCTGCACTTTCAGACTGGTGGTTTCGCAATCCACACTGACGATTTCCGTCTCATCCTCGGCAAACAGCGTGGCATAACGTGGGTCCTTCAGCATGCGGCGCTGCCACTGGCGTTTGAGATTGCCCAGCATCAGAAGCTCCCCAGGCGGAAGTGATGACGCAGCTGGGCGCGGAATTTCTTTACCACGCCCAGGGCGTCTTTCAGCAGGTCGCGTTCCAGCGTGGAGAGCTGGTCCGGTTCGATCTGGTTGCCCGGCAGCTTGCCCAGCGAGACCTGCTGCAAGCCCTGACTGAGCTTGAGGGTGAGCAGGAAGGACAGCGATTCGGCAATTTCATTGGCCAGCTCCCTGTCCAGGTGCCCGGCTTCGGCCAGCGCATGCAGCCGGTCGAAGGTGTTGCATTGGCTGATTCCGTGTTCCAGCGAGAGCGAACGCACACCATGCACCAGCGGGAAAATGCCGCCTTTTTTCAGATCCAGCATGGCCTTGCCGTTGCGCTCCTTGGTGAGCAGGTGTGAAAACAGTCCCAGCGGTGTGTCGAATTGTTCGATGGCGCGGGCAAAGCGCGAGAAAAAGCTGGCATCGTCGCGTAGCTGTTGCAGCAAATAGTCATGGCTGCGTTCCAGCAGGCTGGCATCGCCGGCTACGGCTTCGGCATCCACGTAAATGGCCAGGTTCATCAGCGCAGCACCGTCCGGCTGATACACCCATTGGTGAATCTGCTGT
This sequence comes from Aquitalea sp., assembly GCF_030150775.1. NCBI lineage: Bacteria > Pseudomonadati > Pseudomonadota > Betaproteobacteria > Neisseriales > Chromobacteriaceae > Aquitalea > Aquitalea sp. The sequence goes on along the minus strand of NZ_JASLFG010000003.1, from coordinate 178,317 downwards.
TGCAGCTGACTTTCGGTCAGCCGCCAGGCGGCATTGTTGACCATGATCTGGCCCTGGCAGGGCGGGTAGCCAAAGCGGGCCAGTGCGGCGGAAAAGGCTTCGCAGATGGCGGGCAGTTCCGGGTGGTTGAAGCCGTTGCGCAGGATCAGCGCATTGTCCTGATCGGTCTTGAGGATCTGTTCGCCACGTCCTTCCGAGCCCATCACTAGCAGGCAGCTATTGTCTTGCACTTCTGCCGGGGCCAGTAGTTGCCAGGTGCGGGAGAACAGCCGGGCATTGAGCGTTTGCACCAGCCGGCCCAGTTGCGGGGCTTTCACGCCGTGGCTGAACAGGATTTGTACCAGACGGGTGATCTGACCGGCGATTTCCGCCAGTTCGTCCAGCGTATCCGCGCGTTCCAGCCGCTGTGCAATCAGGTGGGAGTGGTTGGAGAAGTAGGACAGGATGTCCACCTGGGACAAAATGCCGATGGCCTGGCCATTGTCGGTGACCACCAGGCGGCGGATATTGCGCCGGGTCATGATCAGCAGCGCATTGAACAGGAAGTCGCCCACGTCGACGGTGAGCAGTTCGAAGCGGCACAGGGTGGCCAGTGGCGTGCTGCCGGGGACTTCGTTGAGCACGATGTCGCGAAAATCGGTGGTGGTGAAAATGCCCAGCTTGCCGTCATGGCGTACCAGCACCGACTTGACCTTGTTGTCCTTCATCACCCGCGCCGCTTCACGCACGCTGGTGCTGCCGTCCACGAACACCGGGGTACGCCCCCCGACATCGCCTACGGTGGCGGTCAGCAGGGTTTGCAGTTCGCGGTTGCCGGCACGCTGCGCCATGCTGCCGAATTTCTCCGACACGCTGGCATAAAAGTAAGCGCCAAAACGCGGGTTCTGCTCGGTCAGCGCCATCACCATGTCACGCGGCAGGGTGTAGAGCAGGGCTTCTTCGTGCACCACAAAGCGGTGCGGGGTCTGGCCGGCCACCATGGCGCGGGCGTCAAAGGTATCGCGTTCGCGGTAGAGGGTGATGACTTCGTCGCCCGCCATTTCGCGCACACTACCTTTGAGCACCACATACAGGGCTTCTACCCGGTCGCTGGGGCCGAGCAGGCATTCCTCATCGGCAAAAAACTGGATGTCGGCGTGTTTTTCCAGCGTTTGCTGTTCGCTGGGCGTCAGGGTGTCGAAGGGCGGATGGCTGAAGTCGAAGCGGCTCATGATGTCTCTCCGGTGGCGCGGTTGTTATCCATCTTGTAAAAGCGGTCTTTGCTGCAGCATAACGCGGAAGTGCCGGGCAGAGAATGAAAAAGCCGCTTCCCGGAGGAGGCGGCTTATTGCTAACGGGCGAGCAGGGCATCAAGCGGCACTGGCCTGTAGCGGGGCTCCGTCACGGAACAGCAATAGCTGGCCGGGCTGCAGCTGGGTCCAGTTTTCGTTGTCGGTCAGCGGCTGGGTGGCTACCACGGCCACGCGGTCGTAGGGCGTGGTGACGGTGGAAAAATCCACCGTGACATCGTCGTCCACCAGATGGGCCTTGTTGAACGGCGCCTGGCGGATGATGTAGTGCAGATTGGTGGCGCAGTGGGCAAACAGCACTTCGCCATTGCTCAGCATGAAGTTGAACACGCCGTGCTGGCGTATTTCACCGGCCAGACGGTCGATTTCGGCAAACAGCTCATCCAACTGCGGGGCGCTGCACCATTTGCGGCGCAATTGCTCCAGCAGGTAGCAAAATGCCCGTTCCGAATCGGTGCTGCCTACCGGGTTGAAGTGGCAACCTGCTTCGGGCTGGAAGGTTTTCAGGTCGCCATTGTGGGCGAAAATCCAGTACTGGCCCCACATCTCGCGCATGAAGGGGTGGGTGTTGGCCAGATTCACCTCGCCCTGAGTGGCCTTGCGGATATGGGCGATGACGTTTTGCGACTTGATCGGGTAATTGCGTACCAGATGGGCGACGGCGGATTCCACCGAGGGCTTGTCATCCAGAAAGATGCGGCAGCCTTTGCCTTCAAAGAAGGCAATGCCCCAGCCATCGGCATGGTGATCGGTGAGGCCGCCACGGCGGTGGAAGCCTTCAAAGGAAAACAGGATGTCGGTCGGGGTATTGCAATTCATGCCTAATAGCTGGCACATGGGGTCATAGCTCGCAGATGTGGGGTGTATCGGGTGTGACAGCCGGTCGGGGCGTGCCGTCCGGCCTGTTTCGAGCATAGTCGATTCACGTCGGAGCGACAATTGTCCGACACCGGGCCGGGCAGCTTAGCCACGCTGCGGGTAACAGGCTCTGACCAGGATCAGACTTGTTGCATGCTTCAGTCCCCCAGCGTGATCAGCCCGCTGCCACCCATGCCGGAGGCCAGCTCGCCCACCCGCACCAGCGCCCGTTCGTAGGCTTCGTTCCACGGATAGCAGCACGACAGCCGCAGGCAGTTGCGATAACGGCCACGCGCCGAATACATCACCCCGGGCACCACGGTAATACGCTCGGCCAGCGCGGCATGAAACAGCTCCAGCGTGTCCACGCCAGCTGGTAGTTCCACCCACAGCAGGCAGCCGCCGGAGGGCAGGGTGGCGCGGGTGCCTTGTGGAAAGCGGCTGGCCACCGTGCCACGCAGCCTTTCCATCTGGCTCATGAAATGGCGACGGATCAGCCGCAGGTGGTGGTCGTAACCACCGCTTTCCAGGTATTCGGCCAGGGTTTCTTCCAGTAGGCGTGGCTGACCCAGCGAGCTGGCGCATTTCAGTTGCAACACTTCGCGGGCAAAGCGCCCGGCGGCAATCCAGCCAATGCGAAAACCCGGTGCCAGCGTTTTGCTGTAGCTGGAGCACAGCAGCACCCAGCCATCGCGGTCGAAGGCCTTTACTGCGTCCGGCGTCTGGTTGCCGTAATGCAGGTCGGCGTGCGGCGCATCCTCGATCAGGGGCACCCGGTAGTCGTTGACCAGCTGTGCCAGCCGGCGCTTGGCTTCCGGCGGCATGGTGCTGCCCAGCGGGTTGTGCACGGTGGGCATGGCCACGATGGCTTGCAGCCGCTTTTCCGACAGCAGCAATTCCAGTGCGTCCAGCGACAGCCCGCTATTGGGGTGGGTGGGAATCTCGATCACCGACAGGCCCAGGCTTTTCAGCAGTGGCAGCAGGTAAAAATAGGTGGGTGATTCCAGCCCCACCGTATCACCGGGCTTGCACACGGCGCGCAAGGCCAGCTGCAGCGCTTCGGAACAGCCATTGGTGATGACGATGTCGTCCGGGGCCAGCACGCAGCCCCAGCTGACCGCGCGCTGGGCAATCTGGCGGCGCAAGCGGGCCGAGCCGGGCGGGAAGGGGTAATCGGTGGTCAGCTCCGGTTGCTGGCGCAGCAAGCGCCCCATGATGTGCTTGAAGCGGTTGGTAGGGTAGAAGTCGCTGCCGCGCGGGCTGGCCAGCGACAGGTCGATGAAATCAGCTGACGTCTGCACCCGCATTACCGCTTCGATATGGTCCACCACTTCGCCGGTGGGCGCGGCTTCGCTCTGGCGGCGCATGCGTGGCAGCGGCAGGCTGGCGGCGGCTTTGACATAAAAGCCGGATTGCGGCCGCGCTTCGATAAAGCCGCGGTCTTCCAGTGTGCGATAGGCCAGCAGAATGGTGGACGGGCTGACCTTGTGGATGTCGCAGGCCTTGCGGACAGAAGGCAGGCGCTCGCCAGCCTGCATCACGCCGTTCTGGATCAGCGTGATCCATTCATTGACCAGCTGCTGGTAGAGCGGCTCCTGATTCATGGTGCATTCCTTGGGCGGCGGACGGCTGTCCGGCACAGTTTTTGGCAAAGTGGACCATAACAGTTTGGATATTGTAAAACTGTTATGGTCTCAATTGTATTTTTCTGAATCTGTTATTGTCCAGCTGCTTTACGTACCATGACAGCATCAAAAACATGGTGCGGTGGCAGGGTTTGCCTGTCGGGCCACAAGCCGGATTACGGCAAGCCTGTCCACCGCCAGCACTGCTCTGGAGTTGTCATGAATCTTGTTGCCCTGGTCACCTATCTGTTGGTGATGTCCATCACCCCCGGCCCCAACAACCTGGTGCTGGCCTCGTCCGGCGTCAATTACGGTTTCAGCCGCACGCTGCCGGCCTTGCTGGGCATGGCGCTGGGACTGGCCGTGCAGATCGGCCTGATGACGGTGTTCCTGGGGCAAGTGGCAGGGCTGATCAGCAGCGTGCAGCTGTATCTGGCACTGGCCGGCTGCAGTTATCTGTTGTGGCTGTCCTGGGGCATGGCGCGGGCAGGCGCGGTGGACAAGGCTGATGGCGCGGCGGCACCGATGGGCTTTAGTGGTGGCTTGCTGTTCAACTGGCTCAACCCCAAGGTGTGGCTGATGGGTTTCAATATTGCGGTGGTGTTTTTGCCCAAGCATATGGACCCGCTGGCTGCCGGCCTGTTGTTTGCCGTCATCACCTTTGCCGTGGGCCTGCCCTGCATTGCGCTGTGGGCGGGCAGTGGCGTGGCCATCCGTCGCTGGCTGGCTTCGCCGCGGCGCTTGCGCGCCTTCAACTGCGGCATGGCCGCCATGCTGGCCGGTACTGCGTTCTGGCTGATGGCGCAGATGCTGCCAGCCCATATGTTGCCGGTGGTCAGCGCGCTGATCTGATCGGTTCTGATCTGTTCTCCGGCCCTCCCTCAGTCTGGTAAGCGGGAGGGCTTGGCCGATAATCCGAGCCCGCATTTGCGGGCTGTTTTGTTGGCGGCGTACAATAGCGCCTTTCTTCATCCGGCTGGACCTCATTCCATCATGATCCGTACCCGCTTTGCCCCCAGCCCCACCGGCTATCTGCACATTGGTGGCGTGCGTACCGCACTCTTTTCCTGGGCCTATGCCCGCAAGAACAACGGCGTTTTCGTGCTGCGCATCGAGGACACCGACCTTGAACGCTCCACGCCGGAGTCGGTCAAGGCCATCATGGACGGCATGCACTGGGTAGGCCTGGATTATGACGAAGGTCCGTTCTACCAGACCCAGCGTTTCGACCGCTACAAGGAAGTCATCCAGCAGCTGCTGGAATCCGGCCATGCCTATCGCTGCTATTGCAGCAAGGAAGAGCTGGAAGCCATGCGCGCCGAGCAGGAAGCCAAGGGTGAAAAGCCGCGTTACGACCGCCGCTGGCGTCCGGAAGAAGGCAAAACCCTGCCGGCGATTCCGGCTGACGTGGAGCCGGTAATCCGCTTCCGCACCCCGCTGGACGGCACCGTCGCCTGGGACGACGCGGTGAAGGGCCGTATTGAATTCTCCAATACCGAGCTGGACGACCTGATCATCGCCCGCCCGGATGGCAGCCCCACCTACAACTTCTGCGTGGTGGTGGACGACTGGGACATGCAGATCACCCATGTGATCCGCGGTGACGACCACGTCAACAATACCCCGCGCCAGATCAACATCCTGAAGGCGCTGAATGCGCCGCTGCCGGTGTATGGCCATCTGCCGATGATCCTGAATGAGGACGGCCAGAAGATGTCCAAGCGCCGCGACGCGGTGAGCGTGGTGGATTACGCCGACAAGGGCATCCTGCCTGAAGCACTGCTCAACTACCTGGCCCGTCTGGGCTGGGGCCACGGCGATGACGAATTCTTCGACATGAAGCAGTTTGTCGAATGGTTCAGTCTGGAAGCAGTCAGCGCCTCGGCCAGCCGTTTCAATCAGGAAAAATTCCTGTGGCTGAATGCCCAGCACATCAAGGCCGCTGACAACAGCCGTCTGGCGGCGCTGATTGCCCCGCGCCTGGCTGCCGCTGGTGTGGATACCGCCACCGGCCCGGCCATCGAGTACGTGATTGCGCTGGTAAAAGAGCGCATCCAGGACCTGAACGCGCTGGCACTGGAAGTGGATTACTTCTACAAGAAGCGCGAAGCCGCTGCTGCCGATGTGGAAAAGCACCTGGCTGGCGATGCCGTGGCACGCATGGGCCGCTTTGCCGACAAGCTGGCGGCACTGGATAGCTGGACCGCCGAAAGCATCCACGAACTGTTCAAGCCTTTCTGCGCCGAAGAAGGCATCAAGATGGGCCAGCTGGGCATGCCGCTGCGCGTGCTGGTGTGTGGCACCACCCAGACCCCGTCGGTGGATGCGGTGCTGGCGCTGATTGGCAAGGAAGAAGTGCTGCGCCGCCTGCGCGCCTGATAGGTTTTTCAGATTATTGACAAGTCCCTCTCGCTTTCTGAAAAGAAAGCGAGGCTCACTTTTTCTCTTATATTGGCAGGGAAAGGGTGGGGGATAGGGAATAAAAGGAAGGCTGCGGAATAAGTTACTTAGTCGAAAGGCCCGGCTTTGCCGGGGCCAGTGCAATCGAACCAAATCACTTTCTCAGCAGCCTAAAAGCCACCCCGCAGGGTGGCTTTTTTTTGTGCGCACAGGCAGGGAATCAGGTCACCGCATGGCGCTGCTGGAACTGCGGCTGGTCCCAACTGGTGTTGTCCAGAATGTCGCGCAGGGTTTCCACTGCGTCCCACACGTCCACATGGCGCAGGTAGAGCGGGGTGATGCCAAAGCGCAGCACTTCCGGCTCGCGGTAGTCGCCAATCACCCCACGGGCAATCAGTGCCTGCATCACCGCATAGCCTTGCGGGTGGCGATAGCTGACATGGCTGCCGCGCTGTGCATGATTCCGCGGGGTGATCAGCGTCAGCGGATGATGGCCGCAGCGCTGTTCCACCAGCTGGATGAACAGGTCGGTCAGCGCCAGCGATTTTTCGCGCAGTGCCGCCATGCTGGTTTGCAAGGTGGCGTCCAGCCCGCACTCCACCAGCGCCATCGACAGGATGGGCTGGGTACCGCACAGAAAGCGCCGTATGCCCTGGGCTGGCTGGTAGTCCACGGCCATGTCGAAGGGCCGGGAGTGGCCCCACCAGCCGGATAGCGGTTGCCAGAAGCAGTCCTGATGCCGTGCTGCCACCCAGATGAAAGCCGGAGCACCTGGCCCGCCATTCAGGTATTTATAAGTACAGCCCACGGCAAAGTCGGCCTCGCTGGCATTGAGGTCGACCGGTACCGCCCCGGCGGCGTGGGCCAGGTCCCAGATGGTGAGGGCGCCATGACGGTGTGCCTGAGCCGTCACTGCCGCCATGTCATGCATGGCACCGGTACGGTAATTGACGTGGGACAGCAGCAGCACCGCCACGTCTTCGTCCAGTGCCTGTTCCAGCGGCAGGCTGTCGTCGATCAGCCGCATTGCGTAGCCCTGCTGTAGCAGATCGATCATGCCCTGGATCATGTACAGGTCGGTGGGGAAGTTGTCGCGCTCGGACACAATCACCTTGCGCTGCGGTGCATTGGCTTGCTGGATGCGGATGGCGGCAGCCAGCGCCTTGAAAATATTTAGCGAGGTGGTATCGGTGATCACCACTTCATCCGCACCGGCACCAAGCAGCTGGCCCAGCTTGTTGCCCAGCCGGCGCGGTAGCTCGAACCAGCCAGCGCTGTTCCAGCTGCGGATCAGCCCTTCGCCCCATTCCTGGCGCAGCACTTGCAAGCTGCGCTCTTCAGCGGCCTGTGGCAGCACGCCCAGCGAGTTGCCATCCAGATAAATCACATCTTGCGGCAGTCGGAATTGCTGGCGCAGTCCGGCCAGTTCGTCGCTGGCATCGGCAGCCAGGCAGTGTTCACGCGTCAGCATGGTGCAGTCTCCTTGGAGGGGGGGGACATCATGGTAGCACTGGCTTTATTGTGAATAATTGCAAGTTCTGCTTGCTGATTGCCAGTATTTTGCAGATTATTCGAATTAGTGAATGAATCATGAAAGAAACGTGCAAATGCAGCTCGACGCAATCGACATGCGCATCCTACGCGCCTTGCAGGACAATGGCCGCCTGAGCAATCAGGACCTGGCCGACCAGGTGGCGCTGTCGCCATCGGCCTGCCTGCGCCGGGTGCGAACGCTGGAAGAGGAGGGCCTGATCCGCGCTTACCGTGCCGAGCTGGATGCGGTAGCGCTGGGCTTCGAGCTGGAGGCCATCGTGCAGGTGACGCTGGATCGCAGCCGCGAGGACTGGCATGGCGAGTTCTTGCAGCAGATGCAGGCCTTTGAGGAGGTGACGGCTGCCTATGTGGTGACCGGGCCGTGCAATTACATCCTGCAGCTGCGTTGCCGTAATCTGGCAGCCTTTTCCGACTTTATCGTGGAGCGTCTCAACAAGGTGCCGGGCATGCGCGACATCTGCTCGCACATCGTGATGAAAACCCTGAAGGACAGCCGCCATCAGCTACCGCTCAAAGAGAGCTGAATCCATGCACTGGGCGTAACAAAGCCGGTCTAAGCTGAGTGTGGATGCCTGTTTGCCGGTCCCGCACTGCTGCTGTTCAGCGCCACTTACCTGGGGTGTGAGCAAAAACTCTAGAAAAGTGGATTTTGTGGCGAGGGATGGGGGATAATGCCGCCCAGCCAAACTGAGGTGCATCAAAATGAAGTGTGTTGACGATTTCCGCCTGCGTCTGGGCAAGCAAGAACTGGTTCCCATCATGGTGGGCGGCATGGGCGTGGACATTTCCACCGTGGCCCTGTCGCTGGAGGCTGCCCGTCTGGGTGGTATCGGCCATATCTCCGATGCCATGGTGCCTACGGTGACGGACCGTCGCTTCAACACCAAGTTCGTCAAGGACAAGCTCAAGCAGTACAAATTCAACGTCGAGAACGCCGACAAGTCGGTGGTGAAGTTCGACCTGGGCATTCTGGCTGAAGCCACCAAGCTGCATGTGGGCTCGGCCATGGAAGCCAAAAAGGGCGACGGGCTGATTTTCATCAACTGCATGGAAAAGCTCACCATGAACGCGCCCAAGGAAACCCTGCGCGTACGCATGCAAACTGCCATGGATGCCGGCATTGACGGCATTACTCTGGCAGCCGGCCTGCACCTGGGTTCCTTCGCGCTGATTGAAGATCACCCGCGTTTCCGCGACGTGAAGCTGGGCATTATTGTTTCGTCCTTGCGCGCCCTGCAGCTGTTCCTGAAAAAGTCCTCCCGTACCGGCCGTCTGCCGGACTATGTGGTGGTGGAAGGCCCGCTGGCTGGCGGCCACTTGGGCTTTGGCATGGACTGGGCAGAGTACGATCTGGCCACCATCGTGGCTGAAATCCGCACCTGGATGCAGGCAGAGCAGCTGGATATCCCGCTGATTCCGGCCGGTGGCATCTTTACCGGCAGTGATGCAGTCGGTTTTCTGGAAAACGGTGCCGGCGCGGTGCAGGTGGCCACCCGCTTTACCGTCACCAGCGAATGCGGTCTGCCGGAAAAGGTACAGCAGGAATACTTCAAGGCCAACGAAGACGATATCGAGGTCAATCAGCTGTCGCCGACCGGTTACCCGATGCGCATGATCAAGTCCTGCCCGGCCATTGGCGATGGCATTCGCCCCAATTGCGAGGCCTACGGCTATCTGCTGGACGCCAATGGCAGCTGTTCCTACATCCAGGCTTACAACCGCGAAGTGGCAGCCCATCCGGGTGAGCGCCGCATCAAGGTGATGGACAAGACCTGTCTGTGCACCCATATGCGCAATTTCGACTGCTGGACCTGCGGTCAGTACACCTATCGCCTGAAGGACACCACCCGTCGCAATGAAGACGGCAGCTACCAGATCCTCAGTGCCGAGCATGTGTTCAAGGACTACCAGTTCAGCAAAGATGGCAAAGTAGCCTTGCCGGACTGAGTACCATGGTCACCCGTCTGGCTGGACGGACGCGACAAAATGGCGATGTGCTGCGGCACCTCGCCATTTTTCTTGTCTGTAAGGTATGGCCGGTAGTATTGTCTCGGCTGCAAATTCACTCTTGAGGATAGTCATGCCGGATCGTCTGGACCCCGCCACCACCGCCCTGATTCTGATCGACTTGCAGCAGGGAATTCTGGGTTTTGCCAAGCAGCCTTATGACACCGAGCAAGTGCTGGAGCATTCTGCTGCCATGGCCAAAGCATTCCGTGCGGCTGGTGCACCGGTGGTGTTGGTGCGGGTGGGGTGGTCGGCTGATGGTGGCGATGCGCTCAAGCTGCCCACTGATCTGGTGCCGCCCTCTACGCCGGTGCCGGACAACTGGTTGCAGCAGCCGGCCGAGCTGGAAGTGGCTGCCAGCGATATCCAGATCATCAAACGGCAGTGGAATGCGTTTTACGGTACCGAGCTGGACCTGCAGCTGCGCCGTCGTGGCATCCGCACCATCGTGCTGGCGGGTATTTCCACCCATATCGGCGTGGACTCCACTGCGCGTTCTGCCTGGGAGCGCGGCTATGCGGTCGTCCTGGCCGAAGATGCCATGAGCTGCCAGTTGCTGGAGTGCCACCAGTTTTCGGTCAAGCACATCTTTCCGCGACTGGGGAGGGTGCGCAGTACCGCGCAGGTGTTGCAGGCTTTGGCAGCAGGGAAGGGTGACGGTGAGTCGCTATCCGGTTGATCCGCAGCAGGTAGAGCTGACGGCCATTCGCGCCCAGGGTGCGGGTGGTCAGAACGTTAACAAGGTGTCCTCGGCTATCCATCTGCGCTTTGATGTGATGGCCTCGAGCCTGCCCGATCATATCAAGCAGCGCCTGCTGGCGCTGGCGGATGCCCGCTTGAGCAAGGACGGTGTGATCATCATCAAGGCGCAGCAGCACCGTACCCAGGAGCTGAATCGCGATGATGCGCTGGCCCGGCTGCAAACCATGGTGGATGGCGTGTCCCAGCAGCCCAAGACGCGACATGCCACGCGCCCTACCTATGGTTCGCGTCAGCGCCGGCTGGAGGGAAAATCCCGGCGCAGCGGCATCAAGGCCTTGCGGGGCAGGGTGGATGACTGAGCGCAGCTGAGTGGGTTCAGGCGCGGCGGCTGGCCTGGCAGCTGGGGAATATGTGCTTGCCCAGCTCTTCCGCCGGTACCGGCTTGCATAGCAGGAAGCCTTGCAATTCGATGTCGGGGTGGTGCGCACACAGGTAATCCAGATCCTGGGTGTCGTCTATGCCTTCGGCCACCATGCGCAAGCCCAGCTCGCGGGCGATGTTGGCCATGCCGGCGATGATGCTCTGACTACGGGCGTCGCGGTGGATGTCCTTGATCAGGATGCGGTCAAACTTCAGCTCGGTCAGTGGCAGGTTCTTGATGTGCTCCAGCGTGGTGTGGCCGGTGCCAAAATCATCCAGTGACAATTCGAAACCACGCATGCGCAGCCGCAGCAGCGTGGCCAGGGTGTGACCAAAATTGGTAAAGGCCATGGTTTCGGTGATTTCCAGCACGATGCGGTCGAAAGCCAGCCCGCGCGAGGATACCTGCTCTACCAGCCAGTCCAGGAATTCCCGGTCATCCAGCAGGCGGCGCGACAGATTAATGGACAGTCGCAGGTCCTGCGTGTCCGGCCCGCGGATCAGCAAATCCAGACTGGTTTGCACGATGCGGTGGGTCAGCAGGGAAATGAAGCCTTCATGTTCCAGCATGCCGATGAACTGGTTGGGTCCCAGAATGCCCATGGTGGGGTGACGCCAGCGCGCCAAGGCTTCGATCTGCACCGCCTTGCCCTGGCGCAGGTCATAAATGGGCTGATAGAACGCACAGAACTGGTTGTGCGCCAGGCCGGTAATGATGTCGATCAGCGGCAGGCTGCTCTTGTTGTCGATGATGTCCTGTGGCACATCCAGCAGGCGGGTGATCTCGGTGAGGAACAGGTCGTCATCAATCGGTTTGGCCAGATGGCCAATGCCGGTAAAACCCAGCTCCTGTGCGGCGCGCACACTATTGGCCAGCAATTCCGGCGAGTGACCGCTGATGAGCATGAGCGATGGGATGTGCGGCTGGCGAGACAGGTGTTCCACCAGTTCGATGCCATCCATGCCCGGCATGTTGAGGTCGGTGATCACCAGATCCAGCTTCGGAATCTGGCGGCTGAGCTGGAAGGCCCAGCTGCCATCGGCTGCCTCATGCACCACGGCATTCGGAATCTGCTGACACAGTGCTTTCAGCAGATTGCGCTGACTGCTGCTGTCTTCGGCAAGCAGGATCTGTCTTGGTGGTTTGCTGGTCATGGCTGACGCGCTGATGGAGGAGTGAGTATTCCTCAATCTAAGCAGGTGTCATGCAATCTTTCCAGTTAAAAAACGGATAAGTACCGATTTAGTAAGCAGAACCGGTTATGACGTGGCTGGTGTGTGTATGTTTTATGAAAAAAGCGGCGGAGGGCGGTTGAGGTGCAGCCGTCGGCCTTGCCGATGCCAGCACGTGGCAGGCCAGCTTTAAGGCAATAACGGAGCATTTCTGCATGCGTGCCGGGCTGCTTGCCGGCGACAGTGCAGAAGGGGGAGGCTGCGCGACCCACAGGTGGGCTGAGTGGCCGCGAGACAGGCGTGGCTGCTTAGCGGCGCTTGAAGTGCTGCGGAGCCGGGCCGCCGACAGGAGCAGTCGGGTGGCGGAAGTTGATGCGACCCTTGGTCAGGTCGTACGGTGACATTTCCACGGTCACACGGTCACCGACCAGTACGCGGATGCGGTGCATCTTCATTTTTCCCGAGCCATAGGCCAGGATTTCAACATTGTTGTCCAGGCGCACTCGAAAGCGCGATTCCGGCAGCATTTCAATAACGACGCCTTGCAGTTCGATCATGTCTTCTTTGGACATTAACGATTCCTTTCAGTGTAACGGGTGGGCCAATAGCCCATGCGGCAGTCCCTCACGGAGCGCCGCACGATCTGTGATAACAGATTGCTTCTATCGATAACCAAGCAGGTAAGACTGGCAGCACATGGCAAAAATGTGCCGTTACCAAGGCAAGGCAGACGGATTGAAACCCCGGTTGGGGACCGGTCCGGAAGGAGGCAGCGCGCATTATACAGCTAAATGGCTGATTTGTCAGTGCAAATGCACAGTGGCTTCACATTGGCAGCCGGGTTTGGCCTGGTGATGGCAAAAACACTTATGCATCCGCAGCTTAGCGCGGTTGTATGTTGTTGCATGCGGCGTAGTCCTGTGGGCTGTCAGTTGCTTGCTGTGCAGGTGTTTTTCTACTCGATGGTGGGCGGCTGCTACAGGCAATAGGGCAGGGTGATGGGATGAGTGGCGGTGCTGATGCGCACTGAATACTTGATGTGTGTCACAAAAGGAAAATTCATTATTCATATTCTTACAATTCAATACAAAAATGCACTGGATAAATCTTTCTCTTACTGACATCCTGTAGAGTTTCGATCATCACGTTTTGCTGATATTGCATGTGGAGCAAAACGCTATCAGTTGTAAACTCTGCAGTAGGACAGACTTATGGAAAACAATAGAGAAGGCGAAGGACTTAGGCGCAGCCTGCAGGCGCGCCATTTGTCCATGATCGCCATTGGCGGCTCCATCGGTACCGGCCTGTTTCTGGCTTCCGGTGCCACGGTAGCTTCGGCCGGGCCGGGTGGGGCCTTGCTGTCGTATGCGCTGATCGGGTTGATGGTGTATTTCCTGATGACCAGTCTGGGGGAGATGGCAGCTTTCATGCCGGTGTCCGGCTCCTTCCAGGTATACGGTTCGCGCTTTGTCGACCACTCCTTCGGCTTCGCCCAGGGCTGGAATTACTGGTACAACTGGGCGGTCACCATTGCGGTGGAACTGGCAGCGGCTTCCATCGTCATGCATTACTGGCTACCCCATGTACCGGGCGTGGTGTGGAGCGCGGTGTTCCTGGCCGTCATCTTTGCGCTTAACTATTTCTCGGTAAAAGGCTTTGGTGAGGCTGAATTCTGGTGCTCCATGCTCAAGGTGGTCACCATCATTGCCTTCATCATCGTGGGTTTCATGATGATCTGGGGCATCATGACCAATCCGGACAGTAGCCGTTATTCGCCTGGCCTGAATGTGTTCATGCATGGCGATGGCCCCTTTGTCGGCGGCATGGCGGCTTTTGTCAGCGTGTCGATGATTGTGGGTTTCTCCTTCCAGGGCACTGAGCTGATCGGCGTGGCTGCGGGCGAATCCAGCCACCCGGCCAAAACGATCCCGCGCGCCGTGAAGCAGATTTTCTGGCGTATCCTGATGTTCTACATGCTGTCCATCCTGATCATCGGCTTCATCCTGCCGTATAACGATCCGATGCTGCTGAAGAACGATGTGCAGGACGTAGGTGCCAGCCCGTTCACCCTGGTGTTCAGCCGCGCCGGCCTCGCCTTGTCGGCCAGCCTGATGAATGCGGTGATCCTGTCGGCCATCCTGTCGGCGGGGAATTCCGGCATGTATGCTTCCACCCGCATGCTGTACGTGATGGCGCAGAACAAGATGGCCCCGGCCTGGTTCGGCAAGCTGTCCGCCAGTGGCGTGCCGCGCAATGCCCTGTATGCCACCACGCTGGTGGCCGGCCTGTGCTTCCTTACCTCGCTGTTCGAGAGCAATGCGGTATACCTGTGGCTGCTGAATTCCTCCGGCATGACCGGTTTCATCGCCTGGCTGGGGATTGCCATCTGCCATTACCGTTTCCGCCGTGCCTATGTGCAGCAGGGCTATGATCTGGCCGATCTGCCTTACCGCGCCCGCTGGTTTCCGCTGGGGCCGCTGTTTGCCTTTGCGCTGTGCATGCTGATCATGCTGGGGCAGAACTATGCCGCCTTCACCAGCGCCAAGGTCGACTGGAATGGCATTATCGCCACCTATATCGGCATTCCGCTGTTTCTGCTGCTGTGGCTGGGCTACAAATGGAAGCATGGCAGCACGCTGATTGCGCTGGAGCGGATTGAACTGGCCGAAGCACATGCCCAGTTGGAGCCGGTCGAGCCGTCCGGTCGTCTGGCGGAGCGGGCTGCGGACTGAGGGCATCTTCTACCCTGATGAAAAGGCCCGGCGTTGCCGGGCCTTTTTCATGAATGTGCTGGTCTGGCACACAAATTTTTTGTCGGCTGCGCTGTATGGTAGTGATACGCACGTTACAATCGCCGCGCAATGCACGGCATGACAAGATGCATCACGAGACGCACCATCCCCCACCAAGCAGGCCGGAGCCTGCCCGGAGAACAATAATATGGCCCTGATGTCACTTTTTTTCAGCAAATATCTGTTTGTGCTGGCAGCGCTGCTGCCCATTATCAATCCTCCCGGATTGGTGCCCATTTTCATTTCGATGACCGCGCGCAACAGCAAGCAGCAGCGGGCTTTTCTGGCGCGCCGCATTGCGCTGTACTGCTTTTTGCTGCTGCTGGGCAGCATGTATGTGGGCAGCTTTGTGCTGGAGTTTTTCGGTGTTTCGCTGCCGGTGGTGCAGTTGTCCGGTGGCTTGCTGATTTCGCTGGCTGCCTGGCGCATGCTCAATGACAATCCGGCGGAAAGCAATCAGCCCTCCACTGAATCGGCACGCCAGGAAAACCGGGACGAACTCAAGCAGCGGGCCTTTTATCCGCTGACCTTCCCGCTGACCGTGGGGCCGGGTTCCATTTCGGTGTCCATCACCCTGGGTGCGTCGATGTCGGTTGCCGGCAAGCCCATGGTCAAGTACATGCTGGTGCCGATGGCCAGCCTGGCCGCCGTACTGTCCCTCGCCGTGCTGGTGTACATGTGTTATCGCCATGCCGACAAGCTGTTGGGCTATCTGGGACAAACCGGCTCGGTGGTGTTCCTGCGCCTGTCGGCCTTCATCCTGATGTGTCTGGGGGTGCAAATCATGTGGGAAGGGGTGGAGCAGCTGTTTGTCGAGCTGATCCAGAACAACGCCGACCTACTGCGCCGCTAGGCCAAACCCTTGGGCCACGGCTTGCTGCAGTTGCGGATAAAAGGCAAGAAAATCCGCCTCCAGTGCAGTGTACTGCTGCAGTAGGTCGTCAATCCCGTTGGCCACCGGGTTGTCACGCTGGATGCGGTGGCGGGAAAAGCCGCGTAGCACGGCGGCAATGCCTTCGGTTTCTGCATACGACCCCAGCCAGTCCTGTGCCTGCATGCGCGGCAGGATTTCCAGCAGCCGTGGCGGCAGCCATTGGCGATGTGCCTGCAGTTCTGCATAGCTGCGCGCGGTGAAATCGGTCAGTGGCATGCTGGAAAAAACAGTCCAGTGCCGTGCCAGGAAATGGTCGTAAAAGATGTCCACCAGAATGCCGGCATAGCGGCGTCGCATGGGCGCAATGCGGTTCTTGCTTTGCCTCACCAGCGGGTGGCTGTCGGTATGGCTGTCGATCTGCCGGTGCAGGGCCATGCCCTGTTGCAAGGGGAGGGGCAGGTGCCCGGCCTGGGATGGCTTGAGGAAGTCGCCCAGCAGATTCCCCACCCGTGCCGCCGCATCGTCCGGTGCCAGATGCAGGTGGGCCAGGTAGTTCATGCGGCACTCTGGCGATTGAGTCTCACCACGATGACATCCGCCCTGTCTGTGCTGAACAGGGTGAGGCCCACGGCCAGCGCCTGCCACACCGCATCCCGCGGCCCCAGCCGGCAGTGCCGGCCATCTTCACGGTACACCTCCAGCGTGCTGCCGGCTGCCAGCATCACCAGCAATACCTCATCATCACTGTGCACATGCAGCTTGCCTTGCACTGCCAAACGCTCTGTTTGCTGACGGTAACGGCCGCGGCGGGTCATGACGTTGAAGTCGGTCACCGGCCCATCCTGCAACTGGCTGGTGATGGCTTCTTCCCCGGCAAAGGCCAGCGGCTGGCTGTTGATTTGCAGCAGGCTGTTGCTGCCATCGCCGCGTTGCAGGAGCAGGCCATTGCCATCCAGCAGCAGCAACTGGCGGTCCACCCCGGCAAAGTGCGAAAACGGACCGTCACTGGCCACGCTGGCCATGCTGATGCGGTAGTCGAAATCATCCAGTGTGGCATCCGGTGGGGCAATCAGGATCTGGCGGGTGGTGCCGCCGCCATTTTTCCATGGTGTGGCCGGATAGTCGCGGGCAAGCAGGGTGTGCATGGCGTGCTCTGGCAAGTGAAAACGCGATTATCGCCCCATGCGCACGGGTGTGCATCTACTGTCTGCGGTGTCTGGTGGCAAGGCCTTGTCGCAACCGGGCTTTGTAGTGCTGCAGCTACAAGGGACCGGGTTTGATCTGACGCAATATGCCATTCCACTGGAGTGCCAAGATGGAGCCAAACCTTACTGGCGCGGCAGGAAGGGCCGAATGGTTCTCCTGTTTCCGGTTCGCTTTCCAATGCGAGCCGGCCGCACCCACCCCACCCTAAGGAGATCATCATGGCTACCAGCGCTTTCTTCATTCCTTCCGTCAACCTGATGGGAGCCGGCTGCTTGCAGCAGGCCGTAGACAGCATGCAGGCCCAGGGTTTCAAACGTGCGCTGATCGTGACCGATGCCGGCTTGGTCAAGACCGGTCTTGCCGACAAGGTGGCCGCGCTGCTGGCTGCGGCTGATATCCAGTCGGCAGTATTCGATGGCGTACACCCCAATCCGACCTGCGCCAACGTCAATGCTGGCTTGGCACTGTTGCAGGAAAAACAATGTGATGTGGTGATTTCGCTGGGTGGCGGCTCGCCGCATGACTGTGCCAAGGGCATTGCCCTGGTCGCGGTGAATGGCGGCAAGATCCAGGATTACGAAGGCGTGGACAAGTCGGCCAAGCCGCAGCTGCCGCTGGTGGCCATCAATACCACGGCGGGCACGGCCAGTGAGATGACGCGTTTTTGCATCATCACCGACGAGGCGCGCCACATCAAGATGGCCATCGTGGACAAGCACACCACGCCCATCCTGTCGGTAAACGACCCGGAAACCATGGCCGGCATGCCGCCTTCGCTCACTGCCGCCACCGGCATGGATGCACTGACTCACGCCATCGAAGCCTATGTGTCGACCATTGCCACCCCGATTACCGACGCCTGCGCGCTCAAGGCCATGAGCCTGATCGCGGCTTTTCTGCCGCGTGCCGTGGAAAACGGCCAGGACATGGAAGCGCGCGAACAGATGGCCTATGCCCAGTTCCTGGCTGGAATGGCGTTCAACAATGCCTCGCTGGGTTATGTGCATGCGATGGCACACCAGCTGGGCGGCTTCTACGACCTGCCGCACGGCGTGTGCAATGCGGTATTGCTGCCGCACGTGCAGGTGTACAACAGCAAGGTGGCTGCTGCGCGTCTGGCTGATGTCGGCGTGGCGCTGGGCGTGAAGGCTGGTGCAGAAGATGCGATTGAAGCCATCCGTCAGTTGGCTGCCAAGGTGGGTATCCCGGCGGGTCTGACGCAATTGGGGGTGAAAGTAGAGGACATCCCGGTACTGGCGACCAATGCCTTGAAAGACGCATGCGGCTTTACCAATCCGGTTCAGGCCACGCACGAAGAAATCTGCGCCATCTACCGTGCAGCCATGTAAACCCCGTGTAGCCTGATGTGTAGCAAACAGAGCCGGCCTTGCCGGCTCTTGCGCATTTCAGCGGCTGGCAAAACCTGCCGCCGTGGCGGCGCTGCGGATGGCATCCAGCACCAGCCTGGCCTTGCGTGGAATCCGACGGCTGGCAAACACGGCATGCATCTGCGCATCCTCCCCACGGTTGGACACGATGCGGTAGTCCGGGCACAGCCGCACCAGCTGGCCGCTTGCCACCAGTGGTTCGGCCAGCCAGTCGCCCATGCGTGCCACGCCCCAGCCGGCCAGTGCGGCCTGCAGCACTGCATTGCCGGAGCTGACGCGGTGGCTGGCATTTAGGTTGAGGCTGACCTGATGGGTAGCCGAGACAAAATTCCAGGCCTTGAGAATGCGCGGTGCGGCATGAATCAGGATGGCGTGCTCGCTCAGCTCTTCTGGCTGCTGCGGCAGGCCGTGGCTGGCGACATAGGCCGGGCTGGCGTACAGCCGGCGCTGATAGGGCCAGAGCGGAAAGCCGATCAGCTCGCTGGAAGCGGGGTAGGCCCCGCGGATGCTGAAGTCCAGCTTTTCGCGTATCGGCTCCAGGATGGTGTCGCTGTACAGGATGTCAAAGCGCAGTTGCGGGTTGCTGTTGGCCAGTTGCTGCAGGATGGGCGGCAGGAAATGGCTGGCCATCACCTCGGGTGCGGAAAAGCGCAGCCAGCCGCGTGGCGCACTGCCCAGGGCGGCCAGGTCGTCTTCCACTTCTTCTTGCAATTGCAGCATCTGCCGCGCGGTATCGTAATAGGCTTCGCCGGCCATGGTCAGGCTGACCTGCTTTTGCGAGCGGGCCAGCAGACTGGTGCCCAGGCTTTCTTCCAGCGCCTGCACCGCACGCGTGGCGGTGCTGGGTGATGTCCCCAACTGACGCGCAGCCGAGACAAAGCTTTTGCGTTCCACCACGGCGCAGAAGACCTGCAGTTCCCATAACAGCTTCATATACTTACCAGATTGCAGAATTTGCAATACGGTATTGCAACAACATGGTCGGTGCAAGCCCTACAATGGCTTCCATTATCAGGAGGCAGTCATGTTGTTGACCTTGGGATTCTTGTGTTTCTTCTCTTTCATGGCCGGTCTGATCGACGCCGCCGTCGGCGGTGGCGGCCTGATCCAGACACCGGCACTGTTCAATTTTCTGCCGCAGTATTCGGCAGCCACGCTGTTTGGCACCAACAAGATGTCTTCGGCAGTGGGAACGCTGTCGGCCACGCGGTCTTATCTGCAGCGGGTGCGTCTGCCGTGGAAGCTGGTGATACCGGCAGCCATCACCGCCTTTATCATGTCCTTTGCCGGTGCGGCCACGGTAAATGCCATCCCCAAGTCGGTGATCCGCCCGCTGGTGCTGGTGCTGCTGGTGTTGATGGCCATGTACACGCTGTGGAAAAAAGACTTTGGCAAGCTGCACAAGCCGGTGACGATAGGCCGGCGCGAAATGGTGGTGGGCATGGCCATTGGCGGGGCCATCGGTTTTTATGACGGTCTGTTCGGGCCGGGCACTGGCAGCTTCCTGATCTTCCTGTTCATCCGCTTTTTTGCCTTCGACTTCCTGCATGCCTCGGCCGCGGCCAAAGTGGTCAACCTCACCACCAATGTGGCAGCGCTGGCGTTTTTCATCCCCACCGGCAATGTGCTGTTCCAGTACGCCATTCCGATGGCCGGTTTCAATGTGCTGGGTGCCATGACCGGTTCCTGGGTGGCGATGAAGAAGGGGGCGGGCTTTGTCCGTATCCTATTCCTGCTGCTTACCACGGTGCTGATAGGCAAGCTGGCCTGGGACATGTTGCAGCCCTGGCTGCATGGCTGAATCCGGCTTGCTGGCTGAAATGAAAAAGACCACGCTAAATCGCGTGGTCTTTTGTCTTGTTGCCCGCTGAAGACTCAGTCGTGCTTGTCCCAGCCGCGGTGACGGCCATGGTCGTGATGACGATGGTGATGATGATGGCGTCCCTCATCACGCGCCGGGCCGTCCTGGCGCTGATCCTTGGTGGTAATGGCCACGCCGGTGGCTCCACCCACCGCGCTGCCGATGATGGCACCATTGCGGCCACCCACGGCATTACCGACTGCTGCACCTGCTGCACCACCTACTGCACCACCAAGAATCGCATCTGTTGTCGAGCCGGCCTGGGCTGCAGTTGCTGCCAGGCTGAGGGCAATTACCGAAATCCATTTATTCATTTGCATGATTCGCTAATCCACTGTGTAAGTGGCGGCAGTCTAGTGAAGGTGGGGTGAAATGGACAAGCTGTGAAATGTTAGTAAGTATTGAAAAGCGTTTGGCAGGAAATGGCCATGGCATGATCTTGCGCTGATGGAATGGCAAGGTATTGATTTGAAGTGTTTTTTTATTCCGCACTGACGGCTTGGGTTTATAACAATCTGTTACAGAGTCAGGTCGGGTAAATGTCCTGACCCTGCAACAACGATTGTCATGCCGCAAGGGGAAATACTGCGTAGCCTGGAGCGTGGCTTACTGACCGGAGCAGCCGCAACCGCCGCCGCCACCGCAACCACCACCGCTGGCCGGGGCGGTTTCCTGGGGCTTGCCCAGGCTGATCTGGAATTCGATCACGATCATTTCCGGCTGGCGCTCGGCATAGCGGAAGGTGATTTGATGGCCATAACGCTGGCGGACCTGTTCCAGCAAGGGCAGCGGGTCGTGATCATTGACAAAGCGCATCACTTCGCCATCGTGCAGCGATTCAAGTGCGCCGAAAATGGCAGCATGGCGGAAGCGCTTGGCAATACCGCGAGCATCGAACAAATAGCTGGTATTCAGCTGGGGGGACAGCGTGGTCATGGTGTTCTTCCTGCTTGAGGGTGGTGAAGCCCGGATTTTGTCGCAGGCCAGGCTTACCTAGCCTTGAGTCAGGATAAGAATTTCAGCTTTGCCCACAGCGCAGCGGGTAAAGTCCTTGTAGCCTGCCCGCAGCAAATAACCGGAGATCCTGATGAAGCCGCAACGTTGTCCCCCTGCCGCGCAGGCGCACAGCCTGCTGCAGCTTCCCAATGTCGGCGCGGCCATGGCAGCAGACTTGCGCCTGCTCGGACACGAGACGCCGCAGTCGCTGGCCGGTGCTGATCCCCATGCGCTTTACCTTCAGCTGTGCAGCCTGAGCGGGACCAGACAGGACCCCTGTGTACTGGATGTCTTCATCTCGGTCTGCCATTCCCTGCAGCATGATCAGGCGCTGCCCTGGTGGCACTTTACGGCCCGGCGCAAGCAGTGGCAGGCCGGGCAAGCTGTCAGCCTGCTGCCGCCGGCTGTACAATAGCGCGCCATGAGTCAAAATATCCGCCAGCCAGCTACAGGCACACGCCTGCTGGCCTGTCACGAATGCGATCTGCTGCAATCTGCCCCGCCGCAAACGGAGCAGGGCGCATTGTGTTGTCGCTGTGGCTGCCAGCTGCTGCCGGGGCCGGCTTATCGTCCTACCACCTCGCTGGCGCTGGTGCTGGCCGGTTTGCTGGTGTTTGTGCTGGCCAATGTGTTTCCGGTTGTCGGTCTGGAGGCCAACGGGGTCAAGACGGCCACCACCCTGCTGGGGACGGCCTGGCAGCTATCGCAGCAGCAAATGGAGCCGGTAGCCTTGCTGGTATTGCTGACCGGCGTGCTGACGCCGGGGCTGGAGCTGCTCTGCCTGCTCTACCTGCTGCTTCCCTTGGCACTGGGGCATGCGCCGCCTGGCTTTGCCCGGGTGATGCGCCTGGTGCGCGTGTTGCACCCGTGGGGCATGGTGGAGGTATTTCTGTTGGGCGTGCTGGTGTCGCTGGTAAAACTTGCCCATATGGCCGAAGTGCATCCGGGCATCGGCCTGTGGTCGTTTTTTGCCCTGATCATCTTGCTGGCAGGTAATGCCAGCCGTTTTGATCCGGGCTTGCTGTGGGAGCGCTATCTGGCATGCCGCGCTACCAGGTAAACAGTGCGGCCAGCCAAGGGCTGTGGACTTGCCACGGCTGCGGGCTGCTGTGCCGCGTCGGCAAGACCCAGGCTGACCGCGCATCCTGCTGCCCGCGCTGCGGGGCCGGGCTGCACCGGCGCAAGCCGCACAGCCTGCAATATGCCTGGGCCTTTTTGCTGGCCGCCATCGTGTGCTACATCCCGGCCAACCTGATGCCCATCATGCTGACGGAAATGCTGTCCGGCACCCAGCGCGATACCATCATGAGCGGGGTGGCCTATCTGTGGCGCAATGGCTCCTGGCCGCTGGCGCTGGTGGTGTTCATCGCCAGTGTGCTGGTGCCCTTGCTGAAAATACTGTCCATGCTGCTATTGCTGCTGACCGTGCACTGGCGTTCGCGCTGGGCACCCCGGCAGCGCACCCGGCTGTACCGCCTGCTGGAAGTGGTGGGGCCGTGGTCCATGCTGGATATTTATGTGGTCGGTTTGCTGGTGGCGCTGGTGCAGCTGCAATCGCTGGCCACCATCAAGGCCGGTCCGGGGGCTGTTGCCTTTGGTGCCGTGGTGGTGCTGACCATGCTTTCCGCCATGCATTTTGATCCCAGGCTGATCTGGGATGTTTTCGAGGATGATGATGAGCGACAAGCCTCTGCCGCAAACGACTGACGAGCATGACAGCGCGACCGGCGCTGATGATCCCCGTAGCCCTGATGGCGTGCCGCTGGCAGTGGCCCGGCCCGCCCGGCCCGGCCGCTGGTCGCCTTCGCTGGTGTGGCTGATTCCGCTGGTGGCGGCGCTGATTGGCGGCTATCTGGCGGTGCAGGCCATTCTGGCGCGCGGCCCCACCATCACTATTACCTTCCGCAGTGGTGAAGGGCTGGAAGCCGGCAAGACCCGCATCAAGTACAAGGATGTGGATATTGGCGAAGTGACGGCGGTACGCATCAGCCCGGACAGCAAGAATATCGAGGCCACTGCCCAACTGAGCAAGGAGGCCGAGCGCTTTCTGGCGCGCGACAGTCGCTTCTGGATCGTGCGGCCGCGCATTGCCGGCGGCAGCGTATCCGGCCTTGGCACGCTGCTGTCCGGTGCCTATGTCGGCATGGATGCCGGCAAGAGCAGCGAGATGAGCCAGCACTTTACCGGGCTGGATGTGCCGCCCATCATTACCGGTGACCTGCCGGGCCGCCAGTTTGTGCTGAAAGCATCGGAGCTGGGATCGCTGGACATCGGCGCACCGGTGTATTTCCGCCGTGTGCCGGTGGGGCAGGTAGTGGCCTACCAGCTGGATCGTAACGGTCGCAATGTCGACATCACCGTGTTCGTCAATGCGCCATACGACCGCTTTGTCACCGCTGACAGCCGCTTCTGGCATGCCAGTGGTATCGACCTGTCGGTATCGGCCAATGGCCTGAAGGTGAATACCCAGTCGCTCAGCGCCATCATGCTGGGCGGCGTGGCGTTCGAAACCCCGGTTGCCCCCGATGAAGGCAAGCAGGCCGGGGCAGGGGCCACTTTTACCTTGTCCAATACCCGCGAGCAGGCCATGCAGTCGCCAGACCATGAAGTAGTACCGCTGCAGCTCAAGTTCCAGCAGTCAGTGCGCGGTCTTACCGTGGGGGCTCCGGTGGATTTCCGTGGCATCGTCATTGGTGAAGTCACCGCCATCGGCATGGAATACGATGCGCCGCGCAAGGATTTCAACATGCTGGTTACCATTCGCATCTTCCCCAGCCGGCTGATCAGCATGTCCAGCAATCTGGACGAAACCCGGCTGCATCAGCTGAAACTGGACAAGATGGTGGAGCACGGCATGCGGGCGCAGCTGCGTTCGGGCAGCCTGCTGACCGGCCAGTTGTTCGTGGCGCTGGATTTCTTCCGCGATGCCAAGCCGGCACGTCTTGGCCGCAGTCAGGGCATGGACGTGCTGCCCACCATTCCGGGCGATCTGGAGGAGCTGCAAGGCGTGCTGCAACGCATTGCGCGCAAGCTGGACAAGGTGCCGTTCGACAGCATAGGCCAGGAGCTGGATGCCACCATCAAGGAGCTGCACGCCACGCTTGGCACGGTGCAGCAGCTGGGTAATAGCCTGGATGGCAAGGTGGTGCCGCAGACGCTGCAAACCCTGCAGCAGCTGCAGCAGACGCTGGATAACGCCAATCAGGCATTGCAGAGCAATTCGCCGCTGCAGCAGGATGTGCGCAAGGCAGCACAGGAAGTATCAGAAACCGCGCGCAGCTTCCGCGCCCTGAGTGATTATCTGGATCGCCACCCGGAAGCGCTGATCCGCGGTAAACAGGAAAGCAAACCATGAGCAAGCAATTCGCCCTGATCCGCCGCCTGGCTGCGATGCTATTGATTACGGGATTGACGGCCTGCAGTTCGGTACCGGTGCATTACCATCAGCTGCAAGCAGGCCTGGCCAGTGCGCAAGCCTTGCAGCCCGGTGCGGTATTGCTGGTGGAGCAGGCCAGCCTGCCTGCTGGCAGCGATCGGCCTCAGTTGCTGTTGCTCGATGCTCAGGGCCGCCCGCAGTTGCTGGAACAGCATTATTGGACAGCCAGCTTGTCCCGTCTGCTGACACAGGCGCTCGCCGGCAATCTGGCTGCGCAACTGGGCCTGTCCAGCGTGTATGCCGCGCCGCAACTGGGCCTGGCGCGTGCAGATCTGGTCCTGCAGCTGGATGTGCGTGACTTCCGCCTGCAGCAAGGGCAGGGTGCGACATTGAGCGCCGCATGGCGCGTACTGCGACCGGGGCCGGGGGGCGTATTGCTGCAGGGTTATTTCAGTCAGCAACACCAAGCCAGCGCCATGGACAGCGCTGGCCTGGTAGCTGCACAGCAGGTGCTGCTGGATGACTTGAGCCGGCAGATTGCCACGGCGTTGGCTGCGCACGCCGACTGGCTGCATCCGGTACGCTAACGCGTAACAGAAGACGGGCGGCGCTGGAACCAGGGCTGGGCATTTTCCAGTTGCGCCGCCAGCTGCAGCAGCAAGCTGTCTTGCTCTTTGGCCGCGACAAACTGGGTACCCACCGGGATATTGCTGGCAGTCCAGTACAGCGGCACGCTCATGGCAGGCTGGCCGCTCATGTTGAAGGGAATGGTCCAGCCGATGTATTCCATCAGCTTGCGTGAGTGCTCCGGCACCAGTTGGCTCAGTTTCAGTGTCCAGTCCCAGCCTAGATGGCCTAGCAACAGAGTGGACAGCGCGTCCTCAAGGCGGGAGGTTCCCAGGCTGCCAATGGCTGCCGGCAGCTGGTTCAGTACCGGCGTCACCAGCACATCGTAGCGTTGATGAAAGGCTTGCATGCTGCGCCCTTGGCGCAGGGCAAAGTCGCGCATCCAGGCAAACTCGCCAGCAGACAGCAGCTCTCCATAGCGCGCCAGCGTCCAGCTGGACGGTTCCACCAGCCTGAAGCTGGCCTGACGTCCGCACAGGCGCATGCTGTTGCGCATCAGGCTGGCCATTTCACCGCACACCATCACCAGCATGGCACGACACATTTCTTCGGCACCGTCCAGTGGTGGGTGGGCTTCTTCTACGCTGTGTCCCAGGTTTTCCAGCAGGCGCAGGCTGTGACTGAGGGCGGCATCGCACTCGGGATGCAACTGCCCGCCCATGAAGGGGCGGCGCGTGTAGGCAATGCGCAGCTTGCCGGGAGGCTGTGCCAGGCCGGCCAGAAACGGCTGTGGCGGTGGCGGGCAATGGTAGGCATCGCCGCTGTCATGGCCCTGGCACAGGATATCCAGCATGGCTGCGCTGTCACGTACGCTGCGGGTCAGCACGTGTTCGCTGGTAAAGCCCTGCCAGCTTTCCGAGCGGCTCGGGCCGCATGGCGAGCGCCCGCGGCTGGGCTTGAGGCCGAACAGCCCACAATTGGATGCCGGTATGCGGATGGAGCCGCCGCCATCGCCACCATGTGCAATCGGGACCATCCCCGCGGCGACGGCAGCCGCCGAACCGCCACTGGAGCCACCGCAACTGAGGGCGAGGTTCCAGGGGTTGCGTGTCGCTCCGGTCAGGGCGGATTCGGTATAGGGGTAGAGGCCGAATTCCGGTGTGGCCGTCTTGCCGGCAAACACCAGTCCGGCTGCCCGGTAGCGGCGTACTAGCTCGGCATCCTGCTGCGGAACGTGCTCGGCAAACAGGCGGCTGCCGTTGCTGGTGGGAGTGCCGGCCACGTCGGCCAGCAGGTCTTTGAGCAGGATGGGCAGGCCGGCCAGCGGGCTGCTGCCGGCTTGCACCCGTTGCCGGTCTGCCATGTGGTCCAGGCGCTGGATCACCGCATTCAATGGTGGATTGCGGGCATCCATTCTTTCCCGCGCCGCGCGCAGCAGCTCCGCCTGGCTGATCTGGCCGCTTGCCAGCAGGCTGGCCAGGGACAGGCCGTCGTGTTCTTCGTATTCCGGGAAAAATGTCATGGTTTCTTCCTGGTGCTGACAAAATCCGTTCAGCATAATCGGTTTTGGTTGGCAATGTTGATATTGCAATTTTATAGTGTTGCTTTATTTTTTGTATTATTGGTTTTTAATTTCAATTAATTTGAAAATAAAAAATTTAAACAATTATTTTTTGTTTAAATTTGAACTTATGTGGTGTGTGGCTTGGGTAGAATCTACAGCAATTTCAAATTGTGCTCATCATCATGACGCGTATCGCTTCATCCCCTCGCTCTGCCTATATCCTGCTGGTGCTGACCATGCTGCTGTGGTCTACCAACTTTGTCATCGCCCGTGCCATTCATGGCCAGATCGGGCCTTTTGGTCTGGCTTTCGGGCGCTGGGCCATTGCCTTGCTCTGCCTGCTGCCCTTCGGTCTGCCACGGCTTGGCCGCGCCTGGCCGCTGCTGCGCCAGCAATGGCAGAAATTGCTGCTGCTGGGGGTGTTTGGCATCGGGCTGACCAATACGCTGGTGTATGTGGCAGTGCGCACCACCACGGCCACCAATGCTGTCATCCTCAATAGCGCCACCCCGATGATGGTGCTGGTGCTGGGCTCGCTGTATTTCCGGCAAAAGCTGGCGCGTCGGCAGTGGGCCGGCATGCTGGTGGCCATGGCCGGGGCCCTGTTGATTGTGCTGAAGGGCAATGTGATGGGCATGAGCACGATGCAGTTCAGCCGGGGCGATTTGCTGGTGCTGGCGGCGGGTTTGTGCTGGGCCGTGTATACCCTGGGGCTGCGTACCTTGCTGCCAGGGCTGGATGCATTGGTGATGATGATGGTGTTGTTGCTGGTGGGGGAGTGCATGCTGTTGCCTGCATTCGTGCAGGAAACCTGGCAGGCTGGCGGTTTTCACTTGCTGTCCCTGTCTGCCGGGGCGGCCTTGCTGTATCTGGGGATATTCCCTTCGGTGCTGGCTTTTCTGATGTATAACCGCGCCATTGCCCAGGTGGGGGCGGCCAAGGCGGCGGGTTTTCTCTATCTGATGCCGGCTTTTGGTGCGGTGCAGTCCATCCTGCTGCTGGGGGAGGAGTTGCACTGGTACCATGTAGCCGGTCTGGCGGCCATTTTTACCGGCATTGTGCTGGGTTCGCTCAGCCGTCGCTCTGTCAGCCGCCAGCAGGTGGCTGTGGAGCTATCCGCCGCCGACTGATGCGGTGTTGACTACGGATTTCTACGGATGGTTAAAAAGACAGCTTCCTACTAAAGTTACGTCTGTTGGCAGTGCCCGTACTTATTGGATCTCCTGCAGTACCTGCCAACCTCAATTTTGCTTTGTAGTTGAAGTACTTCTGGCTTTTGTTCCTCTTCAGTATTGGCTTTAGCTCGGCCCGGTGATTCCTCCCCGTTTCACCGGGCATTTTCTTGCCCGTCTTTTGCTCCCTGCTGTGTTTTCCCCTGCGGTGACCTCGTGTCAGGACCTGGCGCATGGTGGTAATCATGGTCAGTCTGCGGTCTATCCCCTACAATAGCGCCAGATCAACAGCGGCTGTGCCGGTGGTGACGTGCTGCCCGGGATAATTTTGCACTGGCAGTGCGCAACCGGTGCTACCCGCTTTTTTTATTACAGGATGCTTTACATGGAACCCGTACGCCTTTCCAAGCGGATGGCCGAACTGGGTATTTGCTCCCGTCGCGAGGCGGACAGCTATATCGAACAAGGCTGGGTCAAGGTAGACGGCGAAGTGGCCGTGCTTGGCCAGAAGGTGCTGCCGCACAACACCATTGAAGTGCTGAAGAAGGCACAGGATGCCCAATCGTCACGTGTGACCATTTTGCTCAACAAACCGGTGGGTTATGTGTCCGGTCAGGCTGAGAAGGGCTATCTGCCTGCTGTCACGCTGGTCAAGCCTGAAAATCACTGGTCGGAAGACCCCAGCAAGAAGCGCTTCATTCCGGCGCATCTGCGTGGCCTCGCACCGGCCGGGCGTTTGGACATCGATTCGGTGGGCTTGCTGATACTGACTCAGGATGGTCGGGTGGCCAAGCATGTCATTGGAGAAAATTCTACAGTCGAGAAAGAATACCTGGTTCGGGTGACTGGTGAATTGAGTGACCGTGGACTGGCCTTGCTCAACCATGGCCTGTCGCTGGATGGCGAAGCGCTCAAACCGGCAGAAGTTGCCTGGCAGAATGAAGACCAGCTGCGTTTTGTCTTGCGTGAAGGCAAGAAGCGCCAGATCCGCCGTATGTGCGAGCTGGTGGGCCTGCGCGTGGTGGGGCTCAAGCGCATTCGCATTGGCAACATCAAGCTGGGTAATCTGCCCACCGGGCAGTGGCGTTATCTGCGTGATGACGAGATGTTCTGACCCTGTCAGGCCGGGTTTGACCGACGCAGTGCAACGGCGACCGGAGGTCGCCGTTTTGCATTGCAATATCCGGCTTGGATTTGTCGGGCGGGCATGACATCATCAAGGGCATGAACCTGATGCTGACGATAGTGCTGCTGGTATTTTCCAGTCTGCTGCTCCTGTGTTGTTTTCCCTCTGCTGCCGGCCAGTGGCTGTTACGTTGCAGTCTGTGGCTGGCGGGGTTTCGCAGCCGCCGGCTGTCTCTCCCGGATGGCGAGCTGGCTTATCTGGAAGGTGGTAGTGGCCACAGCGTATTGCTGATTCACGGCTTTGGCGGTGACGGCCCCACCAGTTGGGGCCGGGTGATGGCTGCGCTGGTCAAGCGCCACCACGTACTGGTTCCGGATTTGCTCTGGTTTGGTCGCAGCCATGCAACGGGTGAGCCGGCGCTACTGGCGCAGGCAGATGCACTGGAAGTGCTGATCCGCTCCTGCGTACCGGGTACGGTACAACTGGTGGGTTTGTCCTATGGTGGCTTTGTGGCGCTGGAGCTGGCACGGCGGATGCCGGAAAAGATAGGGCGGCTGGTCATCATGGCTTCGCCGGGCATGGCCTACACGCCGGATGACCAGCAAGATCTGCTGGCACGGGCGCAGGTGCAGACTGCCGAACAGCTGTTTGTACCAAGCGATGCCCAAGCCCTTGCCCGCATGATGGCGCTGGTGGGCAGTCCGCTGGCGCGCGCACCGCAGTACTTGCTCAGGGATGTCTGGCAATTCTATTACCGTGACCGTGCACCGCAGCTGCGTGCGTTGATGCAGGAACTGGCCACCGGCCAGCAGGCGCATGTCGAGCGCCTCAAGCAGCCGCTGACCATGCCGGCTGCGGTGGTGTGGGGGACGCAGGATGAAATTTTTCCCTTGCACATCGGTCAGCGCTTGGCCTTGCAGTTGGATGCACCGCTGATCACCATCGATGGTGGAACCCATGTCCTGCCCGTCGTGTCTGCCATAGAGACTGTGGCTGCCTTGAAGGATATTTTGCAGGTGACAACGCCGCAGACTTGATCCATGACCACTGCCGGGTACAGCATACCGGGCATACTACTGTTTTTGTTTGAGGGAGAGGTCCCAATGCTGGACTGGCTGTGGCAGAAACTGGGCCTGGATGAGGCTTCAAGGCAAAAGAAGGCTGATTTGCTGCATGCTATCGAGACAGTGATTGATGGCTGCGATGGTCGACTGCGATTGTTGCCGGGCTATCAGCAGCGTCTGCTCCCCGGAACCCGGCGTACGCTGGAATATCTGGCCGGGCTGCCCTGGCAGCGTATTGCGCCGCTGGAACTCTCCCTGCGCAGCTTTGCCACCGATCGCAGGCTGGGCCTGTTGTTTTCCAGCCCGCTCAGCCTGTTGCTGTGCCTGAAAGGCAGTGCTCCGCTGCAGTCGTTTTTTCTATCTGCCAGTCAGGGTGACGAAGCCTGGGCCATTATGAGCATGAGCCGCAGCGAAACCGTACGCTTTGGCATGGTGGAGCACAATGGCGAAGTCCGTACTGATGTCGCCCAGCAAGTTGTCAGTTTCGACCAGCATCGCCTGATCGACCCATCTGCCACTCCGGAGGATCTGCAACAGAGTACCCGTCACCATGGTCTTACCGTTCTGGTTGCCGTGATCGATCGTCGCATCAAGTTGCTGCAACAAATGCGGCTGGATTTACAGACCGAGCTGGAACAGCTTCAGCTAAAGCTGGCTACTTTCGGACAGGAGGGGCGGGTGGTGATTGATGCCACCGGAGGGGCTGGCACCCTGGCCCGTCTGCAGCCGGCTGATGCCCAGACCTTGCGTCAGCGCGAGGCCGAAGTGCAGCTGCAGTTACAGCCCCTGGCGCGACTGACCGAGCTGGATGGCATTCTTGACGTAGTACGCGAGGTACTGGAGCAGCCGGAAGGTTTTTTCCGTGTCGAAGCACAAACCATCTGCCTGAACCGCATGGGCGTACTGCATGATAGGGTGGATGCTGATGATGTGACTGCCCTCAGCTACGAGCAAGTGATACTGGGGCAGTTGCAGCCCATCTCCCGGGTGCTGATGCCGGTACATGTCCAGCGCCAGCATCTGCAAGAGCTGGAACAGCAGTTTGCCGAAGAGCTGGCCTCGCTGGAGCAGCAACAGTTGCAGAGTGGTTTATTCTGATTCTGTTTTTTTGTTGGCCAGTGCGCCGGCACTGTCCCGGATCAGCGGCCACACTTCTTCTGCCTGGCTGATGGCATAAGCCTGGTGCTTGTATTTGACCACTCCCTGGTCAGACAGCAGCAAGGCATGGTCGGCCTGCACTCCCGCCTGGCGCAGGCAGGCCTGCACACAGGAAAGACGGCATCCGTCTAATGCCAGAATGGGGCGACCGGATTGGGCCAGTTTAACCAGACCGGGCACACCGCCGCCAACACCGGCGATACAGGACATTTCCGCCAGACCTTCACGATCCAGGCGCAGCGCAAGGTCATTAGCCATCTGGGCGGCGCTGGAGCAGCCCGAACAAGCGTAGACCAGAGGAAATTTATTGGATGTCATGCCTCATTGTGCGATGCATGGCAGGCTTGGCGGTATCAGCCGCAGGCATCAGAACGGCTACTCCTTCTGGGGGAGGCGCAGGATCAGTGGCACGTACATTTCCGCTGCGCTCACCCCGCCATGTTGGCCGGGCAGATGAAGTGGTTTCTCCTGCGGTAGGGTATCGCGGATGCTCCAGTCATCTTGTGCCAGCAGGGTGACATCACCGCAACGGCTTGCCAGTTGCGGATGTATGTTGCCCGGACCAAAGGCACCGGCCTCCAGCAACTGTCTGCTGTCCACTACCCAGCAAGCATGGCCTAGCTGCTGTCGGGCCAGACTGATGAAGGCGTCGCGCAGCCCCGGTTTTACGTGGCAGAACACCGCCCGGCGCTCGCCGGACAGGGGCTGGTTCAGCATGGTGTACAGTGCCGGGAAATCCTCGTCCAGACTGATCTGCCGTGCGCGGGGGGTATCGATAAAACCATGGTCGGCGGTAAGTAGGATGGCACTGTCGGTTTGGTCGGCAATGTCAGCCAACTGGGTAAAGGCCGCATCTAGCTGGGTAAACAAGGCTTGTACTGGGCGCGAGTGACAGCCCTGTCGGTGCATCAGGCTGTCCAATTGTGGCAGGTAAAGATAGTGGAAACCCGGTGCCTGATCTTGCTGCAGGCTGGTGGCCAACTGGGCAAAGGCATCCTCAACATCCCGATAGGCAGTACGCTTGATGTTTCCTGCATGGTGCAGACTGTAGGGAGAATCCGCAATGTAGTGTGGTTGCAGTATCTCTGCCTTCCGCCCCAGTTGTGGCAGCAAGGGTGGGCACACCAGCAACTGGCGTGCCAGTTGTTCCGGTGTTCGCGTACTTACGGCTGGATGCCGTACCGACATGGGCAAGGGAGCCACAATACTCTCTTGTCCGGCCTCCCTGGCCTGGCAATACAGATGCCAGCCAATCAGCCCATGGCTGGCGGGGGTGTGGCCGGTCAGCAAGGTGGTGATGGCTGCTGCCGTAGTTGCTGGAAACACGCTGCTCAGGGTGGTTAGCTGATGACGGTACAGCATGCTGTCCGGGCCTAGTGTGCGCAGCTGCTGTTCGCCCAGACCATCAATGAGTATCAGTACCACATGCTGGTGCCGGGTGATACCGGACAGCCATGGCTGGTGTAGCCCGGCATGCCCGGTATGTGGGCCGCCCAGTTCGCGGCTCAGGCTGGCCATGAGATTGAGCAGGCTGCCACCCTGGTAATCGGGCCAATGGCTGCCGGGAAAGAGCATGGAGAGCGAAGAGGGCATGAAAACTCGCAATACGGCTGAAATCCACCCAGCTTACAGGCATACTGTGCCGACTTGAATCTCTGGTTTATCCGTATGTCCCAAGCCGAGCAAAACATCTGTCAGCGCTGTGGTGCCTGCTGTGCCGCCTTCCGGGTGAGTTTTCATTACTCCGAACTGGATACCGAGCCGGGGGGCTGCGTTCCGGCACGGCTGGCTGATGAGGAAACTGCCACCATCATGCGCATGCGTGGTACCGATTATGCCCGCCCGCGCTGCATTGCCCTGGTGGGCAAGGTGGGGGAATCGGTCAGTTGTGGCATTTACAGCGAGCGGCCTTCTCCCTGTCGTGAGTTTGGTGCTCGCGCCAGTATTGGCATTTATGAAGAAGCGTGTAATCGAGCACGGGCTCAAAACGGCTTGCCGCGTTTGCAACTGGACTAAAAGCCATATATTTTCACTGGGAATCGATGTACTGCCCGCTATGCTGAAAAAACGCTGTGTGCTGCAGGATAAATACCCTGCCGTCTTGCGTAATGTCTCCACCTCGGCCAGCCAGCAGGGCGGTTGACCGAAACTGCCCCGGCCAGTACGCCGGGGCTTTTTTGTGGCAATAAAAAACCGGGCATGTGCCCGGTTTTCTGTCTGGCTTCGGCTGGATCGATCAGCGGCGCTCAACTGCAAGTGCCACGCCCATGCCACCACCAATGCACAGGGTTGCCAGGCCTTTCTTGGCATCGCGACGCTGCATTTCATGCAGCAGGGTAACCAGAACGCGGCAGCCGGATGCACCAATCGGATGGCCCAGCGCAATAGCACCACCATTGACGTTAACCTTGTCCGCACTCCAGCCCAGTTCACGCGCCACACCCAGAGCCTGGGCAGCGAAGGCTTCGTTGGCCTCTACCAGATCCAGCTGTTCCACAGACCAGCCAGCTTTTTCCACGGCCTTGCGGGTGGCGGCAACCGGGCCGATACCCATGATTTCCGGTGCGCAACCAGTCAGGGCATAACCACGGATCACGGCCAGCGGTTTCAGGCCCAGCTGTTCAGCCTTGGCAGCAGTCATCAGCATCACGGCAGCTGCACCGTCATTGATGCCGGAGGCGTTACCGGCGGTCACGGTGCCATCTTTCTTGAAGGCCGGACGCAGTTTGGCCAGGGTTTCGGCGGTGGTGCCTGCCTTGATGTATTCGTCGGCATCAACAGCCAGCGGGTCGCCCTTGCGCTGCGGAACCAGTACCGGAATGATTTCGTCCTTGAACTTGCCGGCCTTCTGGGCTGCTTCAGCGCGGTTCTGCGAGGCCAGGGCCAACGCGTCCTGTTCTTCGCGGCTGATGCCGTATTTCTCAGCCACATTCTCAGCGGTGATACCCATGTGGTACTGGTTGTATACGTCGGTCAGACCATCGGCGACCATGGTATCCACCAACTGGGCATTGCCCATGCGGAAACCATCACGCGAACCTGGCAGAATGTGCGGGGACAGTGACATGTTTTCCTGACCGCCGGCAATTACGATTTCGGCATCGCCATTGGCAATGGCCTGGGCTGCCAGATGCACGGCACGCAGGCCGGAGCCGCATACCACGTTCAGGGTGGAGGCAGGAGTGGTGATCGGCAGGCCTGCCTTGATCACGGCCTGGCGGGCCGGGTTCTGGCCAGAGCCAGCAGTCAGCACCTGGCCCAGAATCACTTCACTGACGTCTTCCGGTTTTACGCCGGTCTGGGCCAGCAGGCCCTTGATGACGGTGGCACCCAGTTCGGGTGCCGGTACCTTGGACAGTGCACCACCAAAACTGCCTACGGCAGTGCGCAGGGCGGCAACAATCACGATTTCTTGCATAGCTAACTCTCCGTTATGGTTCTGCGGTGGGGGCTCCTGTCAGGAGCATGTGCCCGGCATGCATGTGCCGGGCATCGGGTGATTATTGCAGGCTGGCTACCGTGCTGGGCATGGCCTTGGCCAGTACATAAGTGCCAGGGGCGGCTACCAGAGCCGGGAACTCCTTGCTGCCGGCAGTTTTGGGAGCGGCAACTTTCTTGCCCGACTGCGGGGCCAACCAGTTGTCCCAGTCCTTCCACCAACTGCCCGGACGGCTTTCAGCATTTTCCAGCCATACTTCCGGGTCATCGACCAGATTTTCATTCACCCAGTAGTTACGCTTGTCCTTGGTAACCGGGTTGATGGAGCCGGCAATATGGCCGGACGCACCCAGTACGAAGCGGCGCGACGGTGCACCGGTCATGTACTTGATACCGGAGAAGGCGGACTTCCACGGTACGATGTGGTCTTCGCGTGCGGCAAACACGTACAGCGGAATATCCAGTTTGCTGATGTCGATGGGAATATCACACAGGGTGATGGCATTTTTCTTTACCAGCGCATTGTTCAGGTAGAACTGGCGCAGGAAGAAGGTATGCATTGGCAGGGGCAGGTCGACGGCGTCGTTGTTCCAGTACAAGAGGTCAAACGGGGCCGGGGTCTTGCCCAGCAGGTAGTTGTTGACCACGTAGTTCCATACCAGATCGTTGGCGCGCAGGCTGGCAAAGGTGCGGCCGATTTCCTTGCCGCTGACTATGCCACCGCTGGCCAGCTTGGCTTCGCGGCTGGCGACCAGCTTTTCGTCGATGAATACCTTGATCTCACCCGGATCTTCATGGTCAACCAGCGAAGTCATGAAAGTGGCGCTGTCGATCAGTTTGATACCCTTGGCCTGCATCACGCACAGCGAGGTATTGAGGATGACGCCACCAACGCAGAAGCCCAGCGCGTTCATGCTTGGTTGCTTGGTGATTTTCTTGACGGTTTCCGCCGCGGCAATCACGCCTTTTTCGATATAGCTTTCCCAGGTGAAATGCTTCATTTCCGGTACGGCCGAGCGCCAGCTGATCAGGAAGACCTTGTAACCCTGGGCCACGAAGTGGCGCACCATGGAATTGTCCGGCTGCAGGTCCATCAGGTAGTACTTGTTGATGCAGGGCGGCACGATGAGCAGCGGTTTTTCGTACACCTCGGTGGTGGTGGGGGTGTACTGGATCAGTTCGATCAGCTCGTTGCGGAAAATCACTTCGCCCGGCGTGGTGGCGATATTCTTGCCGATGTCGAACTTGCTTTCATCCGACATCGAGATATGGCCCTTCTGGATGTCTTCGGCCATGTTCTTCATGCCTTCCACCAGGCTTTCGCCCTTGGTTTCCAGTGCCCGCTTGATGACTTCCGGGTTGGTCAGCATGAAGTTGGTGGGGGCCATCGCATCCAGGTACTGGCGGGTGGCAAAGGCCAGCTTTTCCTTGGACTCGTCTTCAAGCTGGGACTGATCGACCAGCTCGGTCATCCACTTGGATGTTTGCAGATAGCTTTGCTTGAGGAAGCTGTAGAAGGGGTGTTCGTTCCACTCCGGTGCGGCAAAGCGACGATCGCTGCCGGCAGCCGGTGCGGCGGCTGCCTCAGCTGGTTTCTGGCCGAGGAACTGCAGCCACATATTCATTTGCTGCTGGTAGAGATTGGTCTGCATGGCCAGCATCTGGTTGGTGTTGCTCACCATCTGGTTCCAGGCACCGGAAATGGGGTTGGCAGCTGCGTCCAGTGGCATGCCGGCGGTCATCGAATTGACAAACTGCTGCATCCACTGTTGGTTAGCCTCTGAGAGGCTGGAGAAGAAACTCTCCAGGGAAGCGGTCGTGTCCTGAGTCAAGGTACATCTCCTTAACATGCCGTGAGAGGTGGGTGGATACGTGCTGTCCGGGGCGGTCGGGCGGTGCCGCCGCCGGGGTACTCGCTGACTGTAACAGGACTGTATGACAATTTCACCGGCTGGCGGTATGCCGGCCTGAAAAAATCCACGGTGAGTGCAGGGCTGTTGCGGCAATGCACAAATCATGTCCATGTCCTTAACCCAATGACACAGGGTTTGCCCTGTTTCCGTGTCATGTCATCGTCCTGAAGTTGGCAGGAGCGGGCTGCATGGTAGCAGAGATTGTGCCATAAATGACGTTTGTATAATTAATGACGGCCTCCCGCCAGACGGTTACATCTGGGATAATCAGCAGCTTGAACCGGAAGGAGTGCACCATGGCGGTTGTCATGTTTGAAGGCGTGGAACAGAAAATTGGCAATATTTTCTGCATCGGTCGCAATTATGCGGCCCATGTGGCGGAGCTGGGAAATCAGCTGGAAGAGGAGCCGCTGGTGTTCCTCAAGCCTACCTCGGCCCTCACCATGAGCAGGCAGGATATTGCGCTGCCGGCCTATTCCTCAGACGTGCACCACGAGTGTGAGCTGGTCCTGCTGATCGGCAAGGGTGGCAGTGATATTGCCGCGGCGGATGCGCTGTCTCAGATTGCGGGAGTGGGCATCGGTCTGGACCTGACCGCGCGCGATGTGCAAAGTGAGGCCAAGCAGGGTGGCAAGCCCTGGACCAAGGCCAAGGGCTTTCGCCATGCGGCCTGCGTGTCTGATTTTGTTGCGGCTTCCTGTCTCGACTTGGGGCAGCCATTCACCTTCAGCCTGCAGGTGAATGGTGAAACCCGTCAGCAGGGCGATACCAGCCTGATGCTGTATCCACTGGCCACCATCATCCATTACCTGTCGCAGACCTACGGCCTGACGGCAGGCGATCTGATCTACACCGGCACGCCGCAAGGCGTGGCTGCGCTGCACGCGGGTGATGTGCTGCATCTGCAACTGGACGGTGTGGTGAGTGCCGACTGGACGGTGGTCGCATGAGCCGCCCGCGCGAGCAGGACGAAGACGATGGCAAGGTAAGGCTGGACAAGTGGCTATGGGCTGCGCGCTTTTACAAGACGCGCCAGCTGGCGCACGAGGCGCTGGAGCTGGGGCGGGTGCTGGTGAGTGGCGAGCGGGTGAAGGCTTCGCGCATCGTGCGCGAGGGTGATGAACTGTTGCTGCGCATCAACCAGCTGGAATACCGCATTACCGTGTTGCAACTGGCCACCCAGCGTCGTCCGGCCAAGGAGGCCGTGCTGATGTATCAGGAGGACGAAGCGAGCAAGGCTGAGCGCGAGGAGCGCATGCTGCTGCTGAAGGCAGAACATGCCAGCTTTCCGCATGGCGAAGGCCGTCCCACCAAGAAAGCCCGGCGGGATATTTCCCGCTTCAAGGGCACCCTGTAATGACCATGCCACCGTTCCAGATTCCGGACGGTAGCAGCTTTATCTGATTGTGTATTGATGTCTGCCTCATCTGCTGTTGCTGCTCCCTCCCTGCGTCCTTTCGCGCTGTTCTATTTTGCCTATTTTGCCTTTCAGGGTTTGTTCGGCCCGTTCTGGGGCTTGTATCTGGAGTCTCTGTCATTCTCAGCACTGCAGATTTCCGTGCTGATGGCGCTGTCCACGCTGGCGCGTATCGTGGCACCCGGCTTCTGGGGCTGGCTGGCAGACCGGCAAGGGCGGCGACGGGCCATCATCATCAGTACCTCGCTGTGTTCGGCGCTGGCGTTTGCGCTGGTGGGGCTGGGTAATGGCTTCTGGTGGATTTTCACCAGTCTGGCTGTATCGCATTTCTTTTGGGCCGGGGCCTTGCCGCTGGTGGAAGCCAGCACGGCCAATCTGACGCGTGCCCAGCCGGGGCGCTACAGCCGGGTACGAGTGTGGGGATCCATCGGCTTTGTCTGCCTGTCCATGGTGGGCGGCTATGTGCTGGACCTGATCCATCTGGTCAATCTGCCCTGGGCCTTGCTGCTGTTGCTGGCATTCATCGTGTTGGCAGGCTGGTTCGTGCCGGATGTCAGCAACCCTCGCCATCATCAAGCGGCCGGGCCGATCTGGCAGACCTTGCGCCAGCCACGCGTGCTGGCCTTGTTTGCCTGTTGCTTCCTGATGGCTTATGCCCACGGGCCTTATTACACCTTTTATTCCATCGGCCTGCGCCATGCAGGTTATGACAAGGGTGCCATCGGCTTGTTGTGGTCGGTGGGGGTGATCAGCGAAATCCTGGTGTTCCTGCTGATGCCGCGCATCATGGGACGGTTTTCGCTGGAGCGGCTGATGCTGGCTTCACTGCTGACCGCGGTATGGCGCTTTGTGTTGATTGCCTGTGCGGTGGAGCAGCCGGTGCTGGCGGTGCTGGCGCAAAGCATGCATGCGCTGACCTTCGGCCTGCACCATGCCACTTCGGTGGGGCTGATTCACCGCCTGTTTGCCCAGCAGCACCAGGGCCGGGCGCAGGGCTTGTACATCATCGCCTCGTTTGGTGTGGGCGGCAGTTCTGGCGGGCTGGTTGGCGGTTTGTTGTGGCCGCATGGCGGCATGTTGCTGACGTTTGGCATGTCGGTAGTGGCCGCCGCGCTGGGCGTGCTGGTGTGCCTGCGCTGGTTGCGGCCGGAACCCTGCGCCAAGCCTACAGCAGCATGATCAGCTTCAGTTCCGGTGCAGCAGCCAGATTCAGCGTCAGCTGCTGATACACCAGGCGGCCGCGCTGCGGATGGTTGAAGGCGCGCTCGCCGCCTTCGCGACCCTGCACGTCATGCTGTTGCCACAGCGTATCGAATTCCGCACTGCCCTGACGCAGGGTGTCCACCCATTGCCGGATGTTGTTTTCCTCCAGCCGCTCACCCGCATCGGCGCGAAACTCTGCCACCATGCGCCGCGCCCGTACCGGCCAGTCCTCTACCAGCTGGCGTGACTCGGCGCGCAAAAACATGAAATCCAGCAAATTGTGCCGTGCCAGTGGCTGGTCCAGCCAGCCGCTGAACAATTCGGCCGCCAGCGTATTCCAGGCCAGTGCATCCCAGTTGGCATCCAGTACATAAGCCGGTGCGCCAATGACATCTACCGCGTCACGCAAGGCCTGACGCGATTGCGGATTGCGTTCGACAGGCCTGTCCTGCGGGTTTTTCAGTCCGGCCAGCTTGAACAGGTAATCGCGCTCGGCATGGGTCAGCAGCAGGGCATCGGCCAGGCGTGACAGCGTGGGGGCGGATACCGACTGGCTGCGCCCCTGTTCAATCCAGGTCAGCCAGGTGGGGCTGATGCCGCACAGTGCGGCCACTTCTTCGCGCCGCAGGCCTTTGGCACGACGGCGCGCGCCGGCTGGCAGCCCGGCTTGCTGCGGGCTGACCCTTTCGCGATGGGCACGGATGAACTCGCCCAGCGGGCTGGTGGTTTTGCTCTGGCTCATGCTGATTCCTGATGGAGTTTCCACTTTAATGTGGTAGTGCTAGTACTAGTATAAATGCTTATCTTGTACTAGGAAAAAAGCTGCGCGATGATGTGTGCCAACAGCAGCCAATCACTGTGGCGCACAGCGGCCAAGGCAAGCAGGACAGCCTTGTGGCGGTAATGATCAGCGTGACAGAATGGCTGCCTTGTATCCGGCAAACCGGCGGTGTTGCAACCGCCATTTCACGAGCAGGAAGCCATGACAGCACAAACTCTTTACGACAAGCTCTGGTCCAGCCATGTAGTGCGGGAAGAGGCCGACGGTACGGTTCTTCTTTATATCGACCGTCACCTGGTGCATGAAGTCACCAGCCCGCAAGCCTTTGAAGGCCTGAAACTGGCCGGTCGCGGCCTGTGGCGTGTGGACTCGGTGGTATCCACCGCCGACCACAACACCCCGACCGACCACTGGGACGAAGGCATCAAGGACCCGATCTCGCGCCAGCAGGTGGAAACCCTGGACGCCAACATCAAGTCCTTTGGCGCCCTGGCTTACTTCCCGTTCAAGGACAAGGGGCAGGGCATTGTGCATGTGATGGGGCCGGAACAGGGCGCCACTCTGCCGGGCATGACCGTGGTCTGTGGTGACAGCCACACCTCCACCCACGGTGCCTTCGGTGCGCTGGCACACGGCATCGGCACTTCGGAAGTGGAACACGTGATGGCGACCCAGTGCCTGGTAGCCAAGAAGTCCAAGAACATGCTGGTGAAGGTGAATGGCCCGCTGCCTGCCGGCATTACCGGCAAGGACGTGGCGCTGGCCATCATCGGCAAGATCGGCACTGCGGGCGGTACCGGCTATGCCATCGAATTCGGTGGTGAGGCTATCCGCAGCCTGTCGATGGAAGGCCGCATGACCTTGTGCAATATGGCCATCGAAGCCGGTGCCCGTTCCGGCATGGTGGCGGTGGATGACAAGACCATCGACTACGTCAAGGGCCGTCCGTTTGCACCGAGTGGGGCGCAGTGGGACGCAGCCGTGGCCTACTGGAACACCTTGCATACCGACGAAGGTGCGCATTTTGACGCCGTGGTGGAGCTGGAAGCCAGCGACATCAAGCCGCAAGTGACCTGGGGCACCTCGCCGGAAATGGTGACCGATATTGACGGCATCGTGCCGGACCCGGCTGCCGAAGCCGACCCGGTGAAGAAGGGCAGTATTGAACGCGCGCTGGCCTATATGGGTCTGACCGCCAATACCCCGGTGAAAGAGATTCCGGTCGACATCGTGTTTATCGGCTCCTGTACCAATTCCCGTATCGAAGACCTGCGTGAAGCCGCTGCCGTGGCCCGTGGCCGCACCAAGGCGGCTAGCGTAAAACAGGTACTGGTGGTGCCAGGTTCCGGTCTGGTGAAGGCACAGGCTGAAGCCGAAGGACTGGACAAGATTTTCATCGCGGCAGGTTTTGAATGGCGCGAGCCGGGTTGCTCCATGTGTCTGGCGATGAATGCCGACCGTCTGCAACCGGGCGAGCGTTGCGCCTCCACCTCCAACCGCAACTTCGAAGGCCGTCAGGGGCAGGGTGGGCGTACCCATCTGGTCAGCCCGGCCATGGCGGCGGCAGCAGGGGTGACCGGCCATTTTGTTGACATCCGTCAGCTTTAACTCTGCGAAAGGAATTCATCCATGAAAAAAATTGCACTCAGCCTGTTTGTGGCCATTCTGCTGTCTGCCTGCAATACCTTACACGGCGCGGGTGAAGACCTCAAACAAGGTGGCCAGGCTGTCGGCCACGGCATCCAGAAGGCCGGACAGGCCATCGAAAACGCTGCCCAGTAAGGGCAGCCTGATTCGGAAAGAATCTCATGAAAGCATTCAATAAACTGGACGGGCTGGTGTGCCCGCTCGATCGCGCCAATGTTGATACCGACGCGATCATCCCCAAGCAGTTTCTCAAGTCGATCAAGCGTTCCGGCTTTGGCCCCAACCTGTTCGACGAGTGGCGCTATCTGGACCACGGCGAACCGGGCATGGACAACAGCGTACGTCCGCTCAATCCGGACTTCGTGCTCAACTTCCCGCGCTACGCCGGTGCGCAAGTGCTGCTGGCGCGTGAAAACTTCGGCTGTGGTTCCAGCCGCGAACAC
Organism: Aquitalea sp.; assembly: GCF_030150775.1. NCBI lineage: Bacteria > Pseudomonadati > Pseudomonadota > Betaproteobacteria > Neisseriales > Chromobacteriaceae > Aquitalea > Aquitalea sp. Next base: position 136,303 of record NZ_JASLFG010000003.1, on the reverse strand, counting down.
GCACCGTGGGCACTGGACGACCAGGGCTTCCGCGTGGTGATCGCCCCCAGCTTTGCCGACATCTTCTTCAACAACTGCTACAAGAACGGCCTGTTGCCCATCGTGCAGCCGGCTGACGTAGTGGACCAGCTGTTCCGCGAGTGCGAAGCCAGCGAAGGCTACCGCCTGACGGTGGATCTGGCAGCGCAGACCATCACCACCCCGTCCGGCCAGTCGTTTGCCTTTGATGTCACCGAGCATCGCAAGCACTGCCTGCTGGGCGGTCTGGATGAAATCGGCCTCACCTTGCAGCACGCGGACGAAATCAAGACCTACGAGGCGGCCCGCCGCCAGTCCCAGCCCTGGTTGTTCCACCAGGCCTGAACCGGAGAATGACATGAGCCAGAGCGCACACGCAGAACACGTCCAGCAACAATTCGGTGCCCAGGCCGCGGCCTACCTGCACAGCCAGGTACACGCTCAGGGCGCGGAGTTTGCCCAGCTACAGCAAGCCGTGCGTGAGCATGGCAAGGCGCGGGTGCTGGACCTGGGCTGCGGTGCCGGCCATGTCAGCTTCCAGGTGGCCGAATATGCTGGCAGCGTAGTGGCTTACGACTTGTCGGCCAGCATGCTGCAAGTGGTGGCGGACGAAGCGGCAGCGCGAGGCCTTGGCACGCTCACCACCCGGCAAGGCGCGGCCGAACAACTCCCATTTGCCGATGGCGAATTCGACTTCGTGTTCAGCCGCTACTCCGCCCACCACTGGGGTGATCTGGGCCTCGCGCTGCGCGAGGCGCGTCGGGTGCTCAAACCCGGTGGCAAGCTTGCCTTCATCGACGTGATGTCGCCCGGCCAGCCGCTGCTGGATACCTATCTGCAAGCAGTGGAAGTGCTGCGCGATACCAGCCATGTGCACAACTACGCCATGGCCGAATGGCTGGGCGCACTGTCCGCTGCCGGCTGGCAAGTGCAGCAGGTGACGCGGCAAAAGCTGCGGCTGGAATTCGGCGTGTGGGTGGAACGCATGCGCACACCGCAAACCATGCGCGAGGCCATTCGCCTGTTACAGCAGTCGGTGGGGCAGGAAGTGCGCGACTACTACGCCATCGAGGCCGATGGCAGCTTTACCGTCGACGTGATCGTACTGTGGGCAGCATGAAGATTTCAAAATACTAAGTAATCAGAGACAGCAAAGGATAAATCATGAAAATCGCCGTATTGCCGGGTGACGGCATTGGTCCGGAAATCATTGCCCAGGCACGTCGCGTGCTGGATGTACTGCGTCAGGACGGCCTGCCGATCGAGCTGGAAGAAGCCCCGCTGGGCGGTGCCGGCTACGACGCCTATGGCGTGCCGTATCCGGAATTCACCCAGAAGCTGTGCCGTGCAGCCGACGCCGTGCTGCTGGGTGCCGTTGGCGGCCCGCAATACGACACGCTGGATCGCCCGCTGCGTCCCGAGCGCGGTCTGCTGGCCATCCGCAAGGACCTGAACCTGTTTGCCAACCTGCGTCCGGCCATCCTGTACCCGGAACTGGCCAATGCCTCCACCCTGAAGCCGGAAGTGGTGTCGGGTCTGGACATCATGATCGTGCGCGAACTCACCGGTGACATCTACTTTGGTCAGCCGCGTGGCATGGGTGTGAACGAGCAGGGCGAGCGCGAAGCCTTCAACACCATGCGCTACAGCGAAAGCGAAGTGCGTCGCATCGCTCACGTTGCCTTTGGCATTGCCATGAAGCGCAACAAGAAGCTGTGTTCGGTCGACAAGGCCAATGTGCTGGAAACCACCGAGTTCTGGAAAGAAATCATGATCGACGTGGCGCGCGAATACCCGCAGGTAGAGCTGAGCCACATGTATGTGGACAATGCCGCCATGCAGCTGGTGCGCAACCCCAAGCAGTTCGACGTGATGGTGACCGGCAACATCTTTGGCGACATCCTGTCCGACGAAGCCTCCATGCTCACCGGCTCCATCGGCATGCTGCCGTCGGCCTCGCTGGACCAGAACAACAAGGGCCTGTACGAGCCCTCGCACGGTTCTGCACCGGACATCGCCGGCAAAAACCTGGCCAATCCGCTGGCCACCATCCTGTCTGCCGCCATGATGCTGCGCTACACCTTTGCCCAGGAAGAAGCTGCCCAGCGCGTGGAAAACGCGGTCAAGACGGTGCTGGCCCAAGGCTACCGCACCGGCGACATCTTCGAAGCGGGCTGCCAGAAAGTCAGCTGCTCCGGCATGGGTGACGCGGTGGTGGCAGCGCTGTAAAAAAAACTTCACCCGGATAGGGTTGACCCCATTGCCACCTGCGCTATCGCGCTGCACAATGGGGTAATAAAAATACTTGGCCCGCTAACGCTTGCGTTGACGGGCCAATCGCAACTTTAGAGACAGATCCCAGGAGAAACCCGTGAAAGTAGGCTTTGTAGGCTGGCGTGGCATGGTTGGTTCCGTGCTGATGCAACGTATGCGTGAAGAGAACGATTTCGCTGTCATCAACGAACCGGTGTTCTTCACCACCTCCAATGTCGGCGGCAAAGGCCCGGACATCGGCCGTGATGTACCGGCGCTGAAAGACGCCAAGAACATCGACGAACTGAAGACAATGGACGCCATTGTCACCTGTCAGGGCGGCGATTACACCAGCGATATCTATCCGAAACTGCGTGCCGCCGGCTGGACTGGCTACTGGATCGACGCGGCCTCCACCCTGCGCATGGCTGACGATGCCGTCATCGTGCTGGACCCGGTCAACCGCAATGTGATCGACAGCGCACTGGCCAAGGGCGTAAAAGATTACATCGGCGGCAACTGTACCAACTCCATCATGCTGATGGGCATGGGCGGTCTGTTCCGTGAGGGTCTGGTGGAGTGGGTTTCCTCCATGACCTACCAGGCAGCCTCCGGCGGTGGTGCCAACCACATGCGCGAACTCATCAAGGGCATGGGCGTGGTACACGCTGCCGTGGCCGACGAACTGGCTACCCCGTCGTCCGCCATTCTGGAGATCGACCGCAAGGTGGCTGCCGCCATCCGTGAAGACGTGCCGACCGAATTCTTCGGTGCGCCGCTGGCTGGCGGTCTGATCCCGTGGATCGACAAGCAGCTGGACAACGGCCAGTCCAAGGAAGAGTGGAAGGGTCAGGCCGAAGTCAACAAGATCCTCGGCACCGACGCCACCATTCCGGTTGACGGCCTGTGCGTGCGCATCGGTGCCATGCGCTGCCATAGCCTGGCGCTTACCGTGAAGCTGAAGAAAGACCTGCCGCTGGAAGAAATCGAAGCCATCATCAAGTCTGGCAACGACTGGGTGAAATGGGTGCCGAACGACCGCGAAATCAGCGTCAAGGAACTGACCCCGGCTGCCATCACCGGCGGCCTGGAAGTTGGCGTGGGTCGCGTACGCAAGCTGAACATGGGTGGCGAATACCTGTCCGCCTTCGTGATTGGTGACCAGCTGCTGTGGGGCGCGGCTGAACCGCTGCGCCGTATGCTGCGTATCCTCATCGAACGCTGATTCGGGTTAAAATGGTCGATACGCTTTTTTAACCGGCATACAGCCGGGATCGACTACACTGCAAAGGGCGCTTCTCGCGCCCTTTGCTTTTGGCTGAGTTAAAATCAGCCTATTTCAGGAATGTAAGGATTTATTCGGATGATGCAGCTTGCTGTAGTAGGTGCCGCTGGCCTGGTTGGCCAATCTGTTCTCGAACTGCTGGCCGAACGCCAGTTCCCGGCAGAACGTGTGTTTGCCGTTGATGGCCCGGAACATGAGGCGTCTACCGTTGCTTATGGCAATCTGGAACTGGACATCCGTCAGCTTGATGAATTCGGTTTCGAGAATGTAGCGCTGGCCATTTTTGTCGCCGGCAGCGATGTGGCGCGCGAATATGTCCCGCAAGCCCGCGCCGCAGGCGTAACCGTGATTGACTTCAGCGATGCCTACCGCCTGGATGCCGAAGTGCCGCTGGTGGTGCCGTCAGTGAATGGTGCTCAACTGGAGGGCTTGGAGGCCGGGGCCCTGGTGTCCGCACCCAATTGCACGGTCACACCGTTGGCCATGGCTCTGCACCCCTTGCTGCCGCTGCAGCCGCGCCGCCTGACTGTTGCCACCTATCAGTCGGTATCCGGTGCCGGGCAAAAGGCACTGGAAGAGCTGGCCGAGCAAACAACTGCATTATTCTCGCAGCGAGAATCTGAAAATACAGTTTTTGCCAAGCGCATTGCCTTTAATGTGCTTCCGCAGATTGGCGACGTTGATGCGGATGGTACTTCCGCTGAAGAGCTTTCCCTGGTTAATGAATTACGCCGCCTGCTGCAGCAGCCTGCGCTGCAGGTAGAAGCCAGTTGTGTTCGCGTGCCGGTATTCTTTGGCCACTCTTGGGCAGTAAGCCTTGAAGTGGATGGGGATATTGATCTGCTACAAGTGCGTAATCGTCTGTTGGCGGCAGGATTGCAATTGATTTCTGCCGATCAGCACGGTGGCTACATTACGCCTATGGAGGCAACTGGTAATGGCGGCGTCTGGATTAGCCGCCTGCGCAAAACCGGAAATTCGCTCAGTTTCTGGTTGAGCGCAGACAATGTCCGGGTTGGTGCCGCACTCAATTGCGTTCTGTTGGCGGAGTCGCTGAATAAAGCCGGTGTGTTTGAATAATTGTAAAGCCCCGGCCAGTCCGGGGTTTTCTTGTTATGTTATCTAGCTAAAAGCTTTGCTAGGGCCTAATATGGCACTAGTTGCCAGTTGTGTGTCCGTGCGGGTAGAGCGGGCGAAATAAAATCAAGATAAATGAGTGCCGGAAGGTAGACTGTGAATAATCAGGCAAAATTCAAGCTGAGCGTACTGGCTGTCGCCATGGTGTGTTCGGCAAATGTATGGGCCGGTCTTGGCAGGATCAATGTACGATCCTTCCTGGGGGAGACCTTTCACGCAGATATCGAGTTGACCGGAGTTCGCTCGAGCGAGCTGGAAACCGCCCGTATCGGGCTGGCCAGCCCGGATACCTTTCGGGACTTGAATGTCGATTACAGCGGCAGCATGTCCGCATTGCGCTTTCACGTGGTTCCCTCCGCGCATGGTGCCGTCATCCGGGTCAGCTCTGCCGTCCCCATCAACGATCCTTACCTGCGCTTCGTTGTGGAAGCAAAGACCAGTTCCGGTCGTTCGGTACGCGAGTACACGGTGTTGCTTGATCCGGCGACATACAATGCGCCGCAAGCCAAATCCATCGTGCAGGACATGCCCCAATATGCCGAGGAGAATCTGTCCAGCCGCTATGCGGGTAAACCGGTCAGACCGGCGCATGCAATGATTCCGGGCGTGGTGCAAACCCGATCCGGCTCCACGCTGCGTGGCATGGCGGCACGAGTGAAGCCGGCAGGTGCATCGCTGGAGCAAACCATGGCAGCGCTGGTGCAGAATAACCCGCATGCCTTCAATGATGGCAATCCCAACAAGCTAAAAGCCGGTGTTACCCTGAAGGTGCCGACTGCGGGCAAGGTCAAGGCGCTGTCGGCTGATCAGGTCAGCACCATTCTGCATCCTGATGGTGCTGCTCCTGCAGCAGCCCAGCCGCCGGCAGCCGTACCGGCTACAGCCAAGCAGCCTGTAGCCAAAGGCAAGGGCACTGACGTGCTTAAACTGGTGCCGCCGGATGCCGCAGGCGGCCAGCCGGATGCCAAGCTTTCGGTATTGGAGCAGCAGGTAAGTGCCCGCGAGCAGTCGTTGAAAGATGCCGAAGCGCGTATTGCTGCACTGGAACAACAACTCAAGGCCATGCAAGGCGGCAAGCCGCAGGCATCGCAGCCAGATGCGGTGGTACAGGCCGCCTCGGTACCGGCTGTGGAGCCTGTTGTTCAGGCTAGTGCGCCGGTTGCCGCTGTGCCGGCCCCCAAGCCGGTTGTTGCACCCAAGCCGGTTACTCCCCCGCCTCCGCCGCCGGAACGTTCCTGGCTGGATGGCCTGATTGACAACCTGCCATTGATCGGTGGTGGCGTGGCGGGTGTCGGCCTTCTCGGTGCGCTTGGCGTGATGATTTCCCGTCGCCGCAAGGCTGCTGCAGGGTCTTCGCTGCAGCTGTCCGCCCAGGCCAATAATGCAGTATTGGGTCGCAATGCTGTGGGCAGCGGGCCCAGCTCGGTCAGTGGCGGCCACTCCTTCATGACCAATTTTACCCAGTCCTCCGGTGCGATTGATGCGGCAGAGGTTGACCCGGTAGCGGAAGCCGAAGTGTATATGGCCTATGGCCGTGATGCGCAGGCCGAGGAAATCCTCAAGGATGCGCTGGCCAAGGATCCGTCGCGCCAGGAAGTGCGCCAGAAACTGTTGGAACTGTATGCGGCACGCCCGGATGCAGGCAGCTTCGAGAAGCTGGCACGTGAATTCCACGTCAGCACCGATGGCAAGGGTCAGGCCTGGGCCAAGGTGGCTGCGATGGGGCTGGCTATTGATCCGGCCAATGCGCTGTACCAGCTTGCTGCAGATGACGTACCTGCAGAAAGTACGGCTGCTGCTGGCGATGGCGTGATCGATCTGGATCAGGAACTGTTTGGCGAGGCAGTGTCCGAGCCCGTTGTCGCCAAGCCTGTCGAGGCTGCCGCACCGGTTGCTGTCGATGATCCGCTGCGTGCCGCCCTGTTTGCCGAAGAAGAAGCAGTGACACCGGCACCGGCGGCAGAATCCAACCTGATGGATTTTGATCTGGATGCCGAACTGGCAGCTCTGGCACCAGCACCTGCCACCGAGCCGGAAAAGCCGGCTGCAGAGCCTGCTGCCGATACCAATCTGCTGGATTTTGATTTCAATCTGGATGGGCTGGCGAGCGATATCGAGCCGGCCAAAGCGGAAGAACCGGCTGTGGCAACGCTGGAATTACCATCGACACCAGCCGCAAGTGATGGTTTTGAATCGCTGTACGAAGACATGGTGGCTGCTACGCCGGCACCTGCTCCTTCTCCTACCGTACCTGCTGATGCTCCGGTTGCAGCCGAAGGCATGACGCTGCTGGACGACCCGTTGTCCACCAAGCTGGATCTGGCCAAGGTTTATCTCGACATGGGTGATCGCGACGGTGCAAGGGAAGTATTGCAGGACCTGGTCGGTGAGGCACAAGGCAGTCTGAAAGAAGAAGCCCAGGCTTTGCTGACCAAAATCAGCAGCTGAGGTAGCTCGGCTTGCTGATCGGGTTCAGCTTGTGATGCAGGCAGTGCGCAAGCACTGCCTTGCCGATTTTGCCGGTTTTATTTTGCATGGCACACGTTTAAGCCGGGTAGTTCATTAGCAATAAAACCTGCCAAAGCAGGAATCAGGGAAGTCCGTATCATGGCTTCAAGACATCGCATGACCTTGCTGGCCATCCTGTTGGCTGGCATGGGCTCTGCAGGATCGGCGCTGGCTGGCTTGGGGCCCATCCACGTACTGTCCTCGGAAGGTCAGCCTTTCGAGGCGGAAATTCCCGTGGTAGACGAGGATCCGCAAGGGAATGTGCTGGTCAGCCTGGCTGATCGCAACAAATATCCTCTGGTTTCCACCTACAGTCAGTCTGCTTCCGTATTGAAGTTTTCTGCTATCCGCAAGCCGGATGGCAGTATCCAGAAGATTCTGGTCAAGGGGCCTAGCCGTTTCGACGAGTCCCTGTTGCGTTTTGCCGTGGAAATGAGCTGGCCGGCAGGCCGGTTGGTGCGCGAGTTCGAGGTTGACTATCTGAGGGATGGTCCGCCGCGCAAGGACAAGCAGCCTGGTCACGACGATACGGTGAAGAAAACCGCAGTATCTCCCGACCAGATGCCACGTCTGAGCAGCCTGGGGTTGGGTGAACTGAAGGTAAAGTCCAAGCTGGGCGAACCGCTGGTGGCTGAACTGGAGTTGTTTGGCACCGCAGTAAAACAGACCGACAATGTCCACGTGGCATTGGCTGCTGACAGCTTGCAGGGTGCTCCCAGTGCCGAACAGCTGCAGTTGGTGGCCTCCATGTCCCATCAGTTGACCCGGTCTGCCGCTGGAAAATCCATGCTGCTGTTGCGCAGTACGCGGCCGTTGACCGAGCCTTTTCTTGCCTTCCGGCTGGACGTGGGCGCTGCCAATGTCCACGCGCAAAAACGCTATACGCTGCTGTTGGATCCGAACGGTTATACCGTCGAAGAGCACGCCTCTGATAGTGGCGATGCCGACAAGCCGGTGCGTAGCGTCGGCAAAGCACAGCCATTGAAGATATACCGGGTATTGCATGGCGATAGCCTGTCGCTGATTGCAGCCCGCATGAAGGGTGCTGGCAATCAGGCGGAAGCCGCCAGACGGTTGTATCGCGGCAATCCGGATGCCTTTATTGCCGGTGATGTCAATCGCCTGCGCGCCGGGACGGCACTGAAGTATCCGGCAGAGTGGCACATGGCCAATGCGGTCGCACCAGCCATGCATGCCAAGGCTGCCGAGCCTCAAGTGGCACCCCCGGCTGTTGCCAGCAGGGCGGATGCGTCGGTCAAGCCACTTGGCGGCCCCGAAACCATTACGCTCAAGCCCATGGTGAAGCCGCCTGCCGTGCAGACTAAAGCGGTGGCATCAGCGGCCAAACCGGTGGCTTCTGCTCCGCAGGTCGCGGCAGTCAAGGCAGTAACGCCAGGCAAGGCAGTTGAGAATGCCCAGGAGGCCAGGCTGAAAAACCTCCTGCAACGGCAGGACCAAGCATTGCAGCAGGCCCAGCAAAAAACCCAGGAGCTGGAACAGAAAATCCGTAATCTGCAGCTGGCCAAGGCAGCCGAAGCCAGTGCTGCTGCCATCGCCAGCCAGAACAAGGCTGTTGCCAGCCAGCCGGCAGACAAGGCCATCGTTGCGCATGCTGCTCCTGCCAGCGTTGCCGTGGCTGCGCCAGCAGCACCAGTTGCCGCGCAAGTCCCTGCTTCTGCGCCCACAGTGGCAAGCAGCAAGGCAGCACCGGCGTCTATACCCAAGCCAGTGGCAGTCAAGCCTCCGGAGGAGGCTGCGGCACCAAGCTTCCTGGTCGATGATGTGCTGACGGGGTTGCGCAACAACAGCACCATGATTGCTGGCGGTGCGGCCGTGGCTGCGCTGGCAGCCTTGTTGCTGGCTCAGCGTCGGCGTCAGCGCAAGATTGCCACGCCGGAAAGCAAGCCCGAAGGAAAGCCGGTGCCTGATAACGCTTCCTTGCTGACCATGGGGCCGCTTACCACCCTGATGAGTGGCATCAAGCGTGGCGAGGGGATTGATCTGGCTTCGGTGGATCTGATCGCGGAAGCCGAGGTGTATCTGGCCTATGGTCGTACCGATCAGGCACTGGAAATCCTCCGTGAAGGCCTGGTGCGCGAACCGATGCGGCAGGATCTGCGTTACAAGTTGCTGGAAGTGCTGGCAATCCAGTCGGACAAGGATGGCTTTGTGGCCGAGGCTACCACGGCGCGCGGCATTTTCGGCAAGGACAGCACACTGTGGATGCGGGTGTGCGAACTCGGTCGTACTCTGGTGCCAGACCATCCGCTGTTTGATGCGCGCCCGGCTCCGGCAGTGTCGCCGCTGGATCTTGAACCGGTGAGGGTGCAGGCTGCCGCTGATGTGCCTATGACCGCGGCTGCGCAGAATGTCGGCAGTGTGCCGGTAGACCTGGCCGCCGAACTGGGTGCACTGGAACCGCCGCCGGAAGAACCGCTGGCGATGGATTTCATTGAGAAAGAACCGGCGGGTCCGGCTCCCTTGCCGCCAGCTACCGGACAGAATACCGCCTTGAGCGGGCTGGATGCCTTTGCCTCACTGGGGGAGCAGGAACTGGAAAGCGTAGCGAATCAGGCAGCTGAGCCGATGCTGGACATGGATTTTCTATCCGATCTTCCCGAGTCGGTGAAGCTTGAGCCTCCGGTCAGCAAACCAGCCCCGGCAACGCCGGCTCCGGCCCCCACGCCGCAGTCCGAAGCCAATGACAAGATGGAGCTGGCCAAGCTGTATCTGGAAATGGGCGACAAGGAAACCGCCGAAGCGCTGATGAAGGAAGCAGGGCAGACTGTCTAGCTATTGGCGCAGGGAATCGACACGGGGATGCAGCAGCATCCCCGTTTTTCATGCCGCTACGGCCTGCTGTCAGCAGGGCTGCTGGACGTGGCTTCTTGAATGTCGGCATGGCGTAAACCACGCAGGATAGGGTAGAGTTGATGCTTTATCGCCCCGCTGACAGTCGCCTGTGCGCTGACTGCGGGAAGTTTTGCATGTAAGGTGTGGGCATGAGAATAGCGCTCGGCATCGAGTATGACGGCCGGGCATTTTCCGGCTGGCAGACTCAGCCGCATGGCAATACCGTCCAGGACAGATTGAATCAGGCCATCAGCCAGATTGCCGGACAAAAGATTACAACCCTGGCCGCCGGTCGAACCGATGCCGGTGTGCACGCCGCCATGCAGGTGGTGCATTTTGATACGACAACCGAACGGCAGCTGAATGCCTGGGTACGTGGCGTCAACGCGCTGCTGCCACCGGAAGTCGCTGTTGTATGGGCAAGGGAAGTGAGTGATGACTTTCATGCGCGGTTCTCGGCATTTTCGCGTTCCTACAGCTATTTCCTGCTGACCCACCCGGTGCGCCCCTGTCTGCTGGCAGGCAAGGTGGGTTGGTATCACCAGCAACTGGATGTGGATGCCATGCGCCGTGCTGCACGGTGTTTGTTGGGGCAGCATGATTTTTCCAGTTTCCGTGCTGCCGAATGCCAGGCCAAGAGCCCGCTCAAGCACTTGCAGCAGCTGGATATCAGCGAGCAGGGTGGCCTGATTCGTTTCGATCTGATGGCCGATGCCTTCCTGCACCACATGGTGCGCAATATCGTCGGCGCGCTGCTGTATGTCGGCAAAGGCAGCCTGGATGAGGCTGACCTGCAAGCCCTGCTGGCGGCACGCGACAGGACCCGGGCACCGCCCACCTTCATGCCGGATGGCCTGTATCTGACCGGGGTGGGCTATCCCGTGCAGTTTGCCCTGCCGACGCAGGCGGAACCGGCGCGCCTGGCTTTGTGGAGATGAAGTGACAGTCAGAATCAAGATTTGCGGTATTACCCGCCCGCAAGATGGTGCCGAAGCCGCCCGCCTGGGTGCCGATGCCATCGGTCTGGTGTTTTACCCGAAAAGCCCGCGCAATGTCAGCATCGCCCAGGCGCAGGCGGTGATTGCCGCCTTGCCGCCCTTTGTCAGCGTGGTGGCACTGTTCGTGAACCCGGAGCGCAACTGGGTGGAAGAGGTGCTGGCTGCCTGCAGCATCGACATCCTGCAGTTTCATGGTGAAGAAAGCGCAGAATTCTGCCGTTCTTTCCAGCGGCCTTATCTCAAGGCAGTACGGGTGAAGCCCGGGCTGGACCTTATGGCCGCAGCCGCCCAATACCCGGATGCGCGCGGTCTGTTGACCGATGCTTTTGTCGAAGGCGCGCACGGTGGCACCGGTACCACCTTTGACTGGACCTTGCTGCCAGCAAACCTGTCCCTGCCGTTGATTTTGTCCGGCGGGCTGGACGACAGCAATATAGAACAAGCCGTGGCCGCAGTGCGGCCGGCGGCGGTGGATGTTTCCAGCGGAGTGGAAGCAGCCAAGGGAATCAAAGATGCTGCCAGAATGGCAGCGTTCATATCAGGAGCAAGGCATGGAGCGGTATGATCTTCCGGATGCAAAAGGCCATTTCGGCCCGTATGGTGGTGTCTATGTTGCCGAAACCTTGATGGCGGCACTGGACGAGCTCAAGAACGAATACGAGCGCGTCAAGGCTGATCCCACCTTCTGGGAAGAGTTTCGCCACGAGCTGAAACACTATGTGGGCCGCCCCAGCCCCATCTACCATGCCAAGCGCTGGTCGGAACAACTGGGCGGTGCGCAGATCTTCCTCAAGCGCGAAGACCTCAACCACACCGGTGCGCACAAGATCAGCAATGCCATCGGTCAGGCTCTGCTGGCACGCCGCATGGGCAAAAAGCGCGTGATTGCCGAAACCGGTGCCGGCCAGCATGGCGTGGCCACCGCCACAGTGGCAGCCCGCTACGGCATGGAATGTTTTGTCTACATGGGTGCCGAGGACATCAAGCGCCAGTCGCCCAATGTCTTCCGCATGAAGCTGCTGGGTGCCACCGTGGTGCCGGTGGAGTCTGGCTCCAAAACCCTGAAGGACGCACTGAACGAAGCCATGCGCGACTGGGTCACCAATGTCGACAGCACCTTCTACATCCTGGGCACGGCAGCCGGCCCGCATCCTTACCCGATGATGGTGCGTGACTTCCTGTCGGTGATTGGCGAAGAGTCCAAGGAGCAAATGCCCGAAGTGGCTGGCCGCCAGCCGGATGTGGTGGTGGCCTGCGTGGGTGGCGGTTCCAACGCCATCGGCATGTTCTATCCCTACATCAATGTTGAGGGCGTGCGCATGGTCGGTGTGGAAGCCGGTGGTCACGGCATTGACAGCGGCCTGCATGCCGCCCCCATTTCCGGCGGGGCCGGTGTGGGTGTGCTGCACGGTGCCAAGAGCTATCTGATGCAGGATGCCAACGGCCAGGTGGTGGAAACCCATTCGGTGTCTGCCGGTCTGGATTACCCCGGCGTTGGTCCGGAGCACAGCTACCTCAAGGACATCGGCCGCGCCGAGTATGTTGCCATCGAGGACAAGGAAGCGCTGCAAGCCTTCCACGACTGCTGTCATCTGGAAGGCATCATCCCGGCACTGGAATCCAGCCATGCGCTGGCCTGGGCTGCCAAGGTTGCGCCCACCATGGGCAAGGACAAGGTGATTCTGGTCAACCTGTCCGGCCGTGGCGACAAGGACATCAATACCGTGGCCGGCCTGGCCGGTATCACGCTGTAATAAGGCGAAGGAAGGCTTATGTCACGTATTGCTGCATGTTTTGCCGCCCTGCAGGGCAAGAAGGCGCTGATTCCCTTCATTACCGCCGGTGACCCGCATCCGTCCCGCACCGTCGAGCTGATGCACGGCCTGGTGGATGGCGGTGCCGACATCATCGAGCTGGGCGTGCCGTTTTCCGATCCGATGGCCGACGGTCCGGTGATCCAGCGCGCATCGGAACGCGCACTGGTGCACAAGGTGGGCCTGCGCGATGTGCTGGCCATGGTGGCCGAGTTCCGCAAGAGCAATACCACCACCCCCGTAGTGCTGATGGGTTATCTGAACCCGGTGTTCGTCATGGGCTATACCGCCTTTGCCGAACAGGCTCACGCTGCCGGTGTGGATGGCGTGCTGACGGTGGACTGCCCGCCGGAAGAAGCGGCCGATCTGTCCGCCGCGCTGATCGCTGCCGATCTGGACCCGGTATTCCTGATTGCACCTACCACGCCAGAGGCGCGGGTGCGCGAAATCGCCCGTCACGCACGTGGTTATGTCTATTATGTGTCGCTCAAAGGCGTCACTGGTGCAGGAAATCTGGACATTGACGATGTAGCGCGTAAAATTGCCGCCCTTAGAGCACATATTCAGGTTCCCATCGGCGTTGGCTTCGGCATTCGCGATGCCGCTACTGCCAAGGCCATCTCCGTGACAGCCGATGCGGTGGTGGTAGGGAGCCGTCTGGTGCAGGAAATTGAGGCGGCTACAGAACAAACTGCCAAAGAGCGGTTGACCGGTCTGGTAGCGGAGTTGAAAGCTGCCATTCTTTAAGGAACACGCAAACGGGGTGGCAACAGCCCGTTTTACTGACAACCAGGCCTGTTCGGCCTGGTTGTGTTGAGCAAGGAGTCAGCATGAGCTGGTTGAACAAGCTCCTGCCGCCGAAGATCAAGCGCGATTCCCGCGCTGACAAGCCTTCAGCGGTACCGGAGGGGCTGTGGAGCAAGTGCCCGGCATGTGAAGCCGTACTGTATTACACCGACCTGGAGAGCAATCTGCAGGTTTGTCCGAAATGTAATCATCACCATCCGCTGAATGCCCGTCAGCGTCTGGATATGTTTCTGGATGACGAAGGCCGTCGCGAGATCGGTAGCGAGATCAAGCCGGTAGATATTCTCAAGTTCAAGGATGGCAAGCGCTATCCCGATCGCCTGGCAGCGGCGCAAAGCAGCACCGGCGAAGACGATGCGCTGGTGGTGATGCAAGGCAGCATCCACTCCATGCCTGCCGTAGTGGCAGCCTTTGAATTCCGTTTCATCGGCGGTTCCATGGGTTCGGTGGTGGGTGAGCGTTTCGTGCGTGGCGTACAAGCCGCCATCGAAGCCAAGGCACCGTTCATCTGCGTGGCGGCGTCCGGTGGTGCGCGCATGCAGGAAGGCCTGAACTCGCTGATGCAGATGGCCAAGACCAGTGCTGCGCTGCAATTGCTGACCGATCACCAGCTGCCTTTCATTTCGGTACTGACTGATCCGACCATGGGCGGTGTTTCTGCTTCCTTCGCCTTCCTGGGGGATGTAGTGATTGGCGAGCCGGGCGCACTGATCGGCTTTGCCGGCCCGCGCGTGATCGAACAGACCGTACGGGAAACCCTGCCGGAAGGCTTCCAGCGTTCCGAATTCCTGCTGGAAAAGGGTGCCATCGACATGATCGTTGATCGCCGCGAACTCAAGCGCAAGGTTGCCGAGCTGGTAGCCATGCTGCAAAGACAGCCAGCCGTCGCCTGAGCGACTGCGCTCCAGGATCAAGCCGCTTCCACCGGAAGCGGCTTTTTTCATGGCAGACGACTGTGCTAGGCTGGCGGTCTGCCGAATTTCTTGTCTACCGAAAGCGCCCCGTGCTTACCGTCTCCCAGTTGACCAGCCTGCAAGCCATTCTGCCTGTCGACCGCATCCATCTTGATGCCAACATGTGCAAACGCTATGGCCAGGACTGGACGCGCTACACCACGCCACAGGCAGCGGCCATCGTGTTTCCCGTCAGTATTGAAGAAGTGCAGGCGCTGGTGCGCTGGGCCAATGTGGCCGGTGTGGGCATTGTGCCTTCTGGTGGCCGTACCGGCCTGTCTGGCGGTGCTGTTGCCGCGCAGGGCGAGGTAGTGGTGTCGCTGGAGCGCATGAACCGGATTGACGGTTTTGATCCGCTGGCGCGCACCGTACGCTGCCAGGCCGGGGTGATCACCGCCGCGCTGCAGCAGTTTGCCACCGACAACGGTCTTTACTACCCGGTGGACTTTGCCTCCAGTGGCTCCAGCCAGATCGGTGGCAATATCGCCACCAATGCAGGCGGTATCCGGGTGGTGCGCTATGGCATGACGCGGGAGTGGGTGGCCGGCCTCACGGTGGTGACCGGTAGCGGCGAAGTGCTGGAGTGCAATCTGGGCCTGGCCAAGAACAATACCGGCTACGACTTCCGTCACCTGTTCATCGGCTCGGAAGGCACGCTGGGGCTGGTGGTAGAAGCCACCATGCGCCTGACCGATCCGCCGCCGGCCACCACGGTGCTATTGCTGGCCTTGCCCAGGCTGGAAGACATCATGGCGGTGTTTCACGCCTTCCGCAGCGCGCTCACGCTGCAGGCCTTCGAATTCTTTTCCGATCTGGCACTGACCCATGTGCTGGCGGCTGAGCATGCAACAGCGCCGCTGGCAGAGCGGCAGCCTTTCTATGTGCTGCTGGAGCTGGAAGCCCCGACACCGGATGCCGAAGAGCAGGCCCTGCAGCAGTTTTCCCGCTGTATGGAGCAGGGCTGGGTGACCGATGGCGTGCTGGCACAGTCGCAGCAGCAGGCCAAGGCGCTGTGGCGCTTGCGTGAGGGCATCAGCGCTGCCATTACGCCGTTTACCCCGTACAAGAATGATATTTCCGTGCTGGTTAGCCAGCTACCGGTGTTTGTTACCCGGCTACAAGCCTTGTTGACGCGGGACTATCCGGATTTCGAGGTGTTGTGGTACGGCCATATCGGCGATGGCAATCTGCATATCAATGTACTGAAGCCGGTTGATTGGGCGCTGGCAGATTTCCAGCATGCCTGCGAGCAGGTGAATGAGCAGGTGTTTGCACTGGTGGCTGAGTTTGCCGGCAGCATGTCGGCCGAGCATGGCGTGGGCTTGCTAAAGCGTGACTATCTGGCGGTGACGCGCTCGGCAGCGGATATTGCGCTGATGCGCGGGGTGAGGGCGGTATTTGATCCGAATGGCATCATGAATCCGGGAAAACTGCTGGCTTGATCACTGTACGGCAGCGTGGTGAACCGTGGCTGGTAAGTGGGTATCCATATGGTATTTTTATTCAGAATATGGACAATTACCTGTCAATGAAAAATATAAATAATCAAATAAAAACAACAGCTTGTAGTTAGTTGTTGATTTGCCGTATTAGCGTGCTGAGGATAAGAGCGAATAGCTGACCATTTTGTCCGGTTCTGCCTTTTTTCTAGGCAGTGCCAGCAAGTAGCTCACGGCAAAAGACTTTTTTTATTTGTTCAATACTTATCCACAGAGTTATCCGCTGATTGCTGTGGATAATTGCAGCCAGCTGCAAGGACCATGTCATGGCAGTCATGGCCACAGTCCTTGTTGTTAGCCGGTTTCAGCTGTCCTGCGTGCTGCTGTTTTCCAGCGTTTCCAGCTCTTCCTGCAGCAGCATCCAGTCTTCTTCTACCTGCGCCAGTTCGCTGCTGACCACGCCCAGGCGTTTGACTGCCTCGGCCAGCTTGCCCTTGTTGGCGTCGGAGTAGGCTTCTTCACCGGACATGAAGGCATCCAGCTGGTTTTTCTCGCTACTCAGCTGTTCCAGCTGCTTTTCCAGCTTGGTGAGCTTGCTTAGCAGCGGTTTTTTCAGCTGGGCCAGTTTCTGGCGGGCTTCGGCTTCCTGGCGCTTTTGTTCCTTGCGGTTGACCAACTGGGCGTCACCGCTGGAGGGCTTGTTGCCCTCGGCAAGCTGGGACAGCCGCCACTGACGGTAGTCTTCCAGATCGCCATCAAATGGCTTGACCGTGCCGTCGCTCACCAGCCAGAACAGATCGGTAGTGGACTCCAGCAAGCTGCGGTCGTGCGAAACCACAATCAGCGCACCGGAGAAGTCCTGCAAGGCCAGCGTCAGTGCGTGGCGCATTTCCAGGTCCAGGTGGTTGGTGGGTTCGTCCAGCAGCAAGAGATTGGGCTTTTGCCAGACGATCATCGCCAGCGCCAGACGGGCTTTTTCGCCACCGGACATCGGGCCGACCAGATCGGTGGCACTGTCGCCACGGAAGTTGAAACCGCCCAGAAAGCTGCGCAGTTCCAGCTCGCGCACCGTCGGGGCCAGCCGCTGCATGTGCTGCAACGGCGATTCAACCTCGCGCAGGGTTTCCAGCTGGTGCTGGGCAAAGTAGCCAATCTTCAGCGTTTGCGCCTTGATCACCTCGCCAGCCTGCTGCGGCAGATCGCCCGCCAGCAGTTTCACCAGCGTGGATTTACCGGCACCGTTCACCCCCAGCAGGCCGATGCGGCTGCCGGCTTCCACCGACAGCGACAGCCCGCGCAAGATGGTGCTGCTGCCATAGCCGATATCCACCTTGTCCAGCCGCAGCAGCGGGTTGGGCAGGTTGTCCGGGCTGTCGAAATGGAAATCAAACGGCGAGGCAATATGGGCCGGGGCAATGCGCTCCAGCTTTTCCAGCGCCTTTACCCGGCTCTGTGCCTGCCTGGCCTTGCTGGCCTTGGCCTTGAAGCGGGTGATGAAGGATTCCAGATGGGCAATCTGGCGTTGCTGCTTGTCAAACTCGCCTTGCTGGCGTGCCAGTTTTTCCGCGCGCATGGTTTCAAACTGGCTGTAATTGCCGGTGTAGAGCGTCAGGGTCTGGTTGGCCACTTCGGCAATATGGCTGCAGATGCTGTCCAGGAAGTCGCGGTCGTGCGAGATGATCAGCAAGGTGCCCGGATAGCTTTGCAGCCAGTCTTCCAGCCACAGCACGGTTTCCAGGTCCAGGTGGTTGGTGGGCTCGTCCAGCAGCAGCAGGTCGGAGCGGCACATCAGCGCCTGGGCCAGGTTCAGCCGCATGCGCCAGCCGCCGGAGAAACTCTTCACCGGGTTGCGGTGCGCTTCCACGGCAAAGCCCAGGCCGGTCAGCAGTTTGGCAGCGCGGGCCGGGGCGGAATAGGCCTCGATGCGGGCTAGCTCTCCGTGCAGATGACCAATGGCACTGCCATCGTCACTTGCCTCGGCGGCGGCCAGTTCGGCTTCCAGCTGGCGCAATTCCTGATCGCCATCCAGCACATAGTCGATGGCGGCGGTGTCCAGTGCCGGGGTTTCCTGCGCCACGTGTGCCATCACCCATTGCTTGGGAATGTCGGCATCGCCGGCATCGGCGTGCAATTCACCCTTGAGCAGGGCAAACAGGCTGGACTTGCCCACGCCGTTGGCACCGACCAGGCCGGTTTTATACCCCGGGTTGAGGGTGAGGCTGGCGTTGACCAGCAAGTCTTTCAGCCCGCGACGCAGGCTGAGGTTTTTCAATTGGATCATGTCGGGTTTCTGCGCGGCACAGCGCGCTGTGCCGACGGGATATTAAGCAGCGGGAAGGGTGGACAGATCCCAGCGCGGTTTGATGGAGTAGCTGCCCGGTGCGGTGGCGTGTTTCAGGCGCATGGCACCGGCAAAGGCAATCATGGCACCATTGTCGGTGCACAGCGCCAGCGGCGGGTAGTACACCTCCAGCTTGCGGCGGCTGGCGGCCTGATCCAGCGCGGCACGCAGCTGTTTGTTGGCACCGACACCGCCGGCTACCACCAGCTTTTTCATGCCGCTCTGTTTCAGCGCCTTGAGCGATTTGCTGACCAGCACCTCGACAATGGCTTCCTGGAAGGCGCGGCAAATGTCCTTGCGGGTTTGCTCGTCAATCTGGCCGTGCTCGGCCTCCACTTGCTTGCTCAGGGTGAGCACGGCGGTTTTCAGGCCGGAGAAGCTCATGTCCAGGTTGTCACTGTGCAGCATGGGGCGCGGCAGGTTGAAGCGTGTCGGGTCGCCTTCTTCTGCCAGGCGTGACAGCAGCGGGCCGCCGGGGTAGGGCAGGCCCAGCAGCTTTGCCGTCTTGTCAAAGGCTTCGCCGGCGGCGTCGTCCAGCGTTTCGCCCAGCACTTCATACTGGCCGATCCCATGCACTGCCATCAGCTGGGTGTGGCCGCCGGAAACCAGCAAGGCAATGAAGGGGAATTCCGGGCGCGGGTCGGCCAGCAGCGGCGACAACAAATGACCTTCCAGATGATGCACGCCAATCACCGGAATGTTCAGGCCGAAGGCCAGCGCATTGGCCACACTTGCCCCCACCATCAGCGCACCGCCAAGGCCGGGGCCCTGGGTGTAGGCAATGGCATCCACATCGGCCAGGGTTTTGCCGGCGTCGGCCAGGCAGGCTTCGGTGAGCGGGATGACGCGGCGGATATGGTCGCGGCTGGCCAGTTCTGGCACCACGCCACCGTATTCGGCGTGCATGGCCATTTGCGTATGCAGTTGGTGGGCAACCAGGCCCGCCGTGAGGTCGTACAGTGCAACGCCGGTTTCGTCGCACGATGATTCGATTCCAAGTACCAGCATGATGGCTTTATAACAGGGCAATCTTTCCATTTTACCGGCTAATCTTTGTCTGCCCAAATCGGGAATGATAGTCTGTGGCGATCTGGCGCATCAGCGCGCAACAAAACATGAAGGGACAGGCAGTGAAAGCAAGGCTGAAATGGGTGGATGGCGTGTGTTTCATGGGTGAGAGCGGCAGCGGTCACGCGGTGGTGATGGATGGAGCGCCGGAAGGCGGTGGTCGCAATCTGGGCCCGCGACCAATGGAATTGCTGTTGCTGGGGACTGCCGGCTGCACCAGCTATGACGTGATTTCCATCCTGAAGAAGTCGCGCCAGCAGGTGACGGACTGCTGGGTGGAAATGGAAGCCGAACGAGCCGATACCGAACCCAAGGTGTTCACCAAAATCCATTTTCATTTTGTGGTGACCGGGCGTGAACTGAAGCCGGAAGTGGTGGAACGTGCCATCAAGCTGTCGGCAGAAAAATACTGCTCGGCTTCCATCATGCTGGGCAAGACCGCTGACATTACGCACGATTTTGAGGTGCGCGCCGACTGAGCCAGCGCCAGGGCGTGCAGTGTGCCCTTTGTTATCAGATAAGGCCGCCGATGCCATCAGGTGTCGGCGGCCTTGTTTTTGCCGGTGGCGGCAGCCGGTAATGAGCGGCGGCAAAACTTGCCGCTCTGTGCAGCCCAGTCTGGTGATGGATGGGGTGTTGCATGTGTTTCAGTCAATAAAATCAGGCATCTACGGGTTTTTCCATTGCTGGCATGATTCCTGCTATGGATCGGGACGCATCCAGGGAGAAACGGTCATGTTGGACAAGATTGGCAAGGAATTCGATTTTCAGCAGCGAGCGCTGAATCTGCGCGCTTACCGCCAGGAAGTCATTGCCAGCAATATCGCCAACGCCGATACCCCCAATTACAAGGCTGTGGATTTCGATTTCAAGCAGGCATTGCAGTCGGCACAGGGTGGTCAGAGCAAGCTGGCGATGAATGTGACCGATGCCCGTCATTTGCCGGGCGATGCTGCTGGTGCTGCCGGCAAGCCCTCGGTGCAGTATCGCAATGCCGTGCAGCAAAGCCTGGACGGTAACACGGTGGACATGGATGTGGAGCGTGCGGCCTTTGCTGATAACGCGCTGCAGTACCAGTCCACGCTCACTTTCCTGAGCAAGCGTATTTCCAGCCTGAACAGCGCCATTACCGGAGGTCAGTAAGCATGTCGCTAGCCAATATCTTTGCCATTTCCGGTTCTGCGCTGACGGCACAATCCATGCGGCTTAACGTAGTGGCCAGCAATATTGCCAATGCGGAAAGCGCCACCAGCTCCACGGGTCAGCCCTACAAGGGGCGCCATGTGGTATTTACCGCATTGCCGGTGAATGCATCGCAGCCGCAGGTGGCTGGCGTGCGGGTGACTTCCATCGTGGAAGACCAGACGCCACCGCGCCTGAAGTATGACCCCAGCAACCCTCTGGCGGACGAGAAGGGTTATGTGAACATGCCCAATGTCAATCCGGTCGAGGAAATGTCAGACATGATTTCCGCTTCGCGCTCGTATCAGACCAATGTGGAAATGATGAATACCGCCAAGAGCCTGCTGCAGAAAACCCTGCAGCTGGGCCAGTGATGAAAGGCCAGTGCCATGACCAGCTCGGTTAATTCCTCGTCCAATCCGTATGCAGTACTGAATGGCAGCTCCAGTGGTGCCACCGGTACCAGCTCGACCAATGCCAACACTGACACCAGTGCGCAGGGGATTCAGGACCGTTTCCTGAAGCTGCTGGTAACCCAGCTGCAGGCACAGGATCCGATGAATCCGATGGACAACAGCCAGATCACCAGTCAGATGGCGCAGATCAGCCAGGTTTCCGGCATGCAGACCCTGAACACCGCCATGCAGAGCCTGGTGCAGTCGCAGGCAGCCAATCAGTCGCTGATGGCGGCTTCCATGATTGGCAAGCAGGCGCTGGTGCCTGGCAGTGCGCTCAATATGACCAGTGGCAGCTCGGTGCAGGGTGCGGTAAGCCTCAGTGGTGCTGCCACCGACTACACCGTCAGCATCAAGGATGCCAACGGCAATGTGGTGGATACGCTTACGGTGAAGAGCCCAAGCACGGGTCTGAATTCCTTCAATTGGGATGGCAAGGATGCCAATGGCAATCAGTTGCCCAGCGGCAAATACACTTTCAGCGCACAGGCTACCAGCGCCAGTAGCACGGCAGTCACGGCAACGCCCTATGCCAATCAGGCGGTGACCGCAGTCAGCTGGGCTAGCGGTTCGCCGCAGCTGATCATGAAGGACGGTACCAGCGTCGGCTTGGCCAACGTGGCGCAGTTGTCTTAAATCCAGGTCATTAGTGCAATCAGGTTTCGGGGAGTAGCAACATGGGTTTTCAACAAGGTCTGAGTGGTCTGAATTCGGCATCCTCGCAGCTGGATACCATTGGCAACAACGTATCCAATGCCAGCACGGTGGGTTTCAAGAGTTCGCGTACCGAGTTCAGTGATCTGTTTTCCACCAGCTTTTACGGCGTAGCCAATACCAGTGCCGGTATCGGCTCGCAGGTGAATGCGGTGACCCAGTCTTTCAGTGCCGGCAACATCACGCCCACTGGCCGCAGCCTGGATCTGGCCATTAACAACAATGGCTTTTTCATCATGCGGCAGAACCCCACCTCCACCACCGGCTCGCTGGCCTATACCCGTAACGGCCAGTTCCAGGTGGACAAGGATGGTTACATCGTCAATGGCAACGATCGCCTGCAAGGCTGGATGGCCAATAACGGCGTGGTAACCCAGGGCCCGGTGACCGACCTCAAGCTGCAGACCAACCTGATTTCGCCGGCAGCCACCACCAAGGTCACCATGGGTGTCAACGTCGATTCGCGTCTGACCACGCCTACCGTCACCCCGCTGAATCCGACCAATACCAATACCTTCAACTGGTCCAATGCGGCACAGGTGTACGACAGCCTGGGTAATCAGCACAATCTGACCCTGTATTACGTCAAGGGAACGGCAACCGCCACTGGCACGCCGTGGACGGTGACTGCCTATGTGGATGGTAATCCGGCCAGTGGCACCAACACCTATACCATGAATTACGACACCTCCGGCAACCTGACCAATACCACGCCGTTTAGTGTCACCTTCAGCCCCACGCCGGTAAATGGTTCTTCCTCGCCGGTTACCCTGAGCATTGATTACACTGGCTCCACTCAGGTGGCCCAGGCTTCCGGCACCCCGACCGAAACGGTTGATGGCTATGCGCCGGGCACGCTGAGTAGCATGAATATCGACACCCACGGCAATATCATGGCCAGCTTTTCCAATGGTCAGAACAAGATCATCGGGCAGGTGGCCCTGGCCACCTTCACCAATGCGCAAGGCCTGCAGAACGAAGGCGGCAACCGCTGGCAGCAGACGCTGGCATCCGGTGTACCGGCCTACAATGCGCCGGGCTCGGGCAATTCCGGTACCGTACAATCGCAGGCACTGGAGGATTCCAACGTCGACCTGACGGCGGAGCTGGTCAACATGATCACGGCGCAGCGCTTCTATCAGGCCAACGCCCAGACCATCAAGACCGAAGACACCTTGATGCAGACCATCATCAATCTGTAATCAATACTGAACAGAGCAGCCTGAGGAAGCGGGGAATCAATGGATAAGATGTTGTACCTGGCCATGACCGGTGCCAAGCATATCGATTTGCAGCAGGCAACCACGGCCAATAATCTGTCCAATGCCAATACCAACGCATTCAAGGCCGATCTGGCGTCTTTCCGCGCCTTGCCGGTAGTCGGACCGGGCGCTCCCACCCGTACCTATGTGGTCGACAATACCATTGGCCATGACATGAGCCAGGGTAGTCTTATGCACACGGGTAGCCCCAGCGACTTCGCTCTGGGTTCTCCCGGCTTCTTTGCCGTACAGGCATCGGATGGCAGCGAAGCCTATACCCGCGATGGTGGTTATATTCTGGACGCCAACGGAATGATGCGTACCCGCAGTGGTCTGCCCATCAGCGGTGATGGCGGCCCCATCACGGTTCCTGCCGGCTATCAGGTGCAACTGGGGCAGGATGGTTCGGTGGTGGGCGTGCCGCAGAATGGCAAGGATCGCACACCGCAGCTGCTGGGGCAGATCAAGCTGGTCAATCCGGGTAACAAGGAAGTGTACAAAGGTCCGGATGGGCTGTTTCGCATGAATAGCGGTGACAATGCCACGGCAGATACCAACGTCAAGCTGGTGCCGGAAACGTTGGAAGCCAGCAATGTGAATGCCGTGGAAAGTCTGGTGCAGATGATTTCCCATGGTCGTCAGTACGACATGAACATCAAGCTGATGACCAATGCTGACCAGAACGACCAGAAAGCCACCCAACTGCTGGCCATGGGCTAAGTGCCGCACCCCGCCATACTGAAAACAAACAAGAATTCTGAGGAAACACCGCTATGATGCGTGCGCTTTATGTTGCCAAAACCGGGATGGATTCCAGCCAGTTCAACCTGGATGTGATCTCCAACAACCTGGCCAACGTCAATACCGTCGGTTTCAAGCGTGGGCGCGCCATTTTCGAGGATCTGTACTATCAGACCCTGCGTCAGCCGGGTGCACAGCTGGCTGATGGCAGCACCACGCCGACCGGCTTGCAGGTTGGTACCGGTGCCACTGCCGTAGCCACAGCCAAAAACTTCACCCAGGGCAATATGACGCAAAGCAGCCAGCCGCTGGACTGGGCCATCACCGGTGATGGTTTCTTCCGCATCCAGCGTCCGGATGGTACTACGGCATACACCCGCGATGGCGAATTCAAGCGCAACTCCAGCGGCGACATCGTTACCTCCGATGGTTATCAGCTGAACCCCAATATCAATATTCCCAGCACGGCTTCGCAAATTACCGTTTCCACCGCTGGTGTGGTGCAGTACTTCCTGCCCAATAATCCGGCACCGCAAACTGCCGGCACCATCCAGCTCACCACCTTCATCAACCCGCAAGGTCTGGAGAGCGTGGGCAATAATCTGTACCTGCAAAGTGCCTCCTCGGGCGATCCGCAGGATGGCGATCCGGGTACCGACAGCCGCGGACAGGTCATGCAGGGCTTTCTGGAAGGCTCCAACGTGAATGTGACTGAAGAACTGGTCAACATGATTACCGCCCAGCGGTCTTTTGAAATGAATTCCAAGGCCATCACCACGGCGGACCAGATGCTGCAGAAACTGACGCAGATGTAAGGCAGATAATACCCGGCAGCCGCGCAGGCAATGCCCTGTAGGCATTATCCCGCAGTTTTGCAGGGAGCAATTAAGGGCTGGAATCGCGTTTCAAACCGGTACGCGAGCTAGGAGGAGGGGCAAGATGAACATACTGAAATGGATGATGCTGGGCCTGGTGGCCGTGCTGGCCGGGTGTGCAGCCCAAGAGCCCCCGCTGGTAACCCTGCCGATGACGGCTAGACCGCAGCCGCAGGCCGCCACCTTGCCTGCCAATGGCTCCATCTTCCAGTCGGGCAGCTACCGTGCCATGTTCGAGGACAAGATGCCGGCGCTGGTGGGTGACACGCTTACCATCAACATCCAGGAAAAGTCCTCCACCTCGCAGTCGGAACAAACCACGGCCACCCGTTCTTCGGCCTTGTCGGACACCATCTCCAGCGGCATGCAGCTGCCCTTCGTTCCCGGCAGCCTCACCAAGGGCTTGGGGGCATCGCTCAATGGTAGCGGTTCGGCCAGCAACACCGGCAAGGGAACCAACCAGGTGGCCACTACTTTTGTCAGCTCAATCACCGTGACGGTGATTGAAGTGCTGTCCAACGGCAATCTCATTGTCAGCGGCGAAAAGGTGGTGCGCATCAATGGCGATACCGAATCCATCCGTCTGTCCGGTGTGGTCAATCCGCGGGACATCGCCGCCGATCGTTCGGTGTCCTCGCTCAAGGTGGCCGATGCTCGTATCGAGCAGGAAACCAAGGGTAATAACCGCCTGTATAATGAGCCGGGTTGGCTGGCCAAGTTTTTCCTCAGCATCATTCCCATTTGATGGCCAGGACTGGATGACATCATGAAAAAATTCCTGCTTGCATTGACTTGCCTGATGCTGGGGGCGCAAGTGCTGGCGGCTGAGCGTCTGAAAGACATCACCAATATCGCTGGTGTGCGCTCCAACCAATTGCTGGGCTATGGCTTGGTGGTAGGGCTGGATGGCAGCGGTGACAAGGTGACTTCTTCGCCGTTTACCGGCCAATCCCTGTCCAACATGCTGACCCAACTGGGCGTGCAGATTCCGCCGGGTACCAAGGTTGACCCCAAGAACGTGGCGGCAGTCAGCCTTACCGCAACCCTGCCGCCGTTTGCCCGCAAGGGGCAGGCGCTGGATGTGACGGTGTCGTCCATTGGCGATGCCAAAAGCTTGCGTGGCGGCACCTTGCTGCTGTCGCCGCTAAAAGGTGCGGATGGCCAGATCTACGGCATGGCCCAGGGTAATGTACTGGTTGGCGGAGCGGGAGCCTCTGCCGGAGGCAGCAAGGCACAGATCAACCAGCTCAGTGTGGGGCGTATCGCCGGTGGTGCCACGGTGGAGCGCGAAGTGCCTACCGCGCTGGGAAGTGGCGAATTCATCAACCTGGAATTGCAGGAAGCCAATTTCACCATGGCCAATCGCGTGGTGCAGGCCATCAACAAGGCTTTTGGCAGTGGCACTGCTCGTGCGGTGGATGGTGGCATGGTGGAAGTCCGTGCGCCTTTTGATTCCAATCAGCGGGTACAATTTTTGTCGCGGATGGAAAATCTTGCCGTTGACCCGGCAGAAGTTTCCCCTCTGGTCATCATCAATGCCCGAACCGGCTCCATCGTGATGAACCAGGCCGTGCAGCTGGAACCTTGCGCCATTGCCCATGGCAACCTTACCGTCACCATCAGCAACAACCCGCAGGTCAGCCAGCCACCAGCCTTGTCCGGTGGTCAGACCGTGGCCACCAATCAGGCTAATGTCAGTGTCACCAGCGATGGCGGCAAGGTGCTGAAAGTGGCCAAGAGCGCCAATCTCAACCAGGTTGTCTCTGCGCTCAATGCTCTGGGGGCAACCCCGCAAGACCTGATCTCCATCCTGCAGGCAATGAAGGCAGCCGGTTCGCTGAGGGCGGATCTGCAGATTATCTGAGCCCGGTGTTAATTGCTGAAAAGGCCCCGCTTGCGGGGCCTTTTTGTATTGGCCCGCTTTTTGCTATGTAGGCGGGCAAGGAGCGATAAATGACGACGCAGTTTTCCAATACCTATTCGGCAGCCGATGCCATGAACCAGCAACTGGCGGTAGATCCTACCCAGATGTCCAGTCTGCGTTCGCGTATGGCCAAGGATCCCAAAGGGGCTGCCAAGGAAGCTGCGTCACAGTTTGAAGCCCTGCTGATGGGTACCATGCTCAAAACCATGCGCCAGACCAAGTTTGACGACGAGCAGGATTCAGACATGGATACCTACCGCGGCATGCTGGATCAGCAGATGGTGCAGTCACTCAGTCGTGCTGGCGGTATGGGAATTGCCAATCTGGTGTACAAGCAAATTGCCAAGCAAGCCGGTTTCGATCCGGGACAGGATGCAACAGCGTTACGCCCAGCTTCATCCGGTCCGGTATTGCCGGCCCGTTTCAGTCAGTCCAGCGGTCTGAAGGCCTATCAAGCCGCACAGAACGAAGCGATAACCGCTGGTAGCGCTACTGGCATCCCGGCAAGTAGCAGTACGGGTAGCAGCGATGGCAAGGGTTTTGTGCAGGGCATGTTGCCACATGCGCGTACGGCTGCCGCCCAGTTGGGGGTGGCACCGGAATTCGTGGTGGCACATGCAGCGCTGGAAAGCGGCTGGGGCAAGCGTGCCATTCGTAATGCCGATGGCAGTGATTCGCACAATCTGTTCGGTATCAAGGCAACGGGTGACTGGCAGGGCAAATCCACCAGTATCACTACCACCGAATATGTAAACGGCACCGCGCAGAAGAAAGTGGAGAAATTCCGCTCCTACGATTCGTATGCCGATGCCTTCAGTGACTATGCGCGCATGCTGAAAGACTCGCCGCGGTATCAGGCAGCACTCAACCAGGGACGCAATGTCGCCGGCTTTGCCCAAGGGCTGCAAAACGGTGGCTATGCCACTGATCCGCGCTATGCCCGCAAACTGGTGGATGTGGCAGCCTCGCTGGCACAACAAGCAGTTCGGTCTTGATTAAAGTTTCAGCAGTTGCGGTCGATAAGACAGCAGAGAGGTGATGATGGGCTCGAATATTTTTTCCATTGGCGTTAGTGGCCTGAATGCAGCGCAAACCGCGCTGTCTGTTGTCGGCCAGAACATTGCCAATGGCAACACCCCCGGCTACAACCGCCAGATACTGAGTCAGGCGGCACGTATGCCGCAGCAAGAAGGCTTTGGCTATCTGGGGCAGGGCGTGGACATCACCGGCGTCAGCCGCATCTACGACAGCTACCTCGACTCCCAGGTGCTGGCTGCGCAATCTGGCAGCAATTATTATTCCAGCCAACTGTCACAGCTTAACCAGATCAACAACCTGCTGTCCGACCCGACTGTCGGCCTGAGCAACTCGTTCCAGAGTTTTTATAGCGGTTTGCAGACGCTGTCGCAGGACCCGTCGTCCATTCCCAGCCGTCAGACCGTGGTCAATATGTCGCAGGCGCTGGTATCCAATTTCACTGCCATCGGCAACAACCTGACGCAGATGCAGGCCGGGGTCAACTCGCAAATTACCAGCACAGTGAACAGCATTAATGCGCTGGCGCAGAATATTGCCGATCTGAATGGCCAGATTGCCGCCGCCGCCGCCGGCAACAGCCAGCAGCAGCCCAATGATCTGATGGACCAGCGCGATCAGGCCATGGAGCAGTTGAACAAGCTGGTGACTGCCAAGGCAGTTCCACAGTCGGACGGAACATACAGCGTATTCATCGGTAATGGCCAGGCACTGGTGATGGGCAACCAGTTTACCAAGCTGGGTACCCAGAATGATCCGGCCAATCCGCAGAATGTGCAGGTGACCTATCCCAATGCAAATGGCAGCAATACGGTTGTGCCCAGCACCGCCTTGTCCGGTGGTCAGTTGGCTGGCTATATGTCTTTTCGCGACGGTGCCTTGCTGACAACTCAGCAGAAGCTGGGGACGCTGGCCATCGACTTCACCACGGCAATGAACTACCAGAACCAACTGGGTCGGGACCTGTCGGGTAATCAGGGTGGACTGATCTTTTCCGATATGAGCAGCTACGCTTCCCATCCGCAGGATGCCGTCGCCAATATGCAGCTGCTGCTGGCTGATCCGTCCAAGCTGGCGGCGTCTTCCTCCCTGCAGCTGGGGGCTGGCGGCATTACACCTGCGGGTAGCGGCGTTACCTTGTCTGGTGTGTGGGCCAGCATGCCTGGTACCTATGGCTGGGCCAATACTTCGACGCCGCCTTCGGTATCGACTCATCCGGTAACCGGCCTGACCGGCATGACCATCAATGCCACCAGCGCCACCAGCATTACGGCAACATTGACCGGTGGTCCGGACAACGGCCAGACCTTCAATGTGGTGCCGGACCCTACGGTCTCCAATGGCTACAAGCTGGTGGACAGCGCCACGCCTGCCAATGATCTGGGGATCAAGTTCCAGTTGTCCGGCCAGATGAAGGCCGGCATGGCCATCAATGTCTCCCCAGTACCTACCGGCACTGCCGTGATTGGCAACGGTAACAATCTGGGCGAGATGATAGGCATGCAGACACGTAAAATCGTGGATGAAAACAAAAACGGCACCAATAGCGGCCTACAGTCTTTCCAGACCTACTATTCCACCACGGTCAGCTATGTGGGTAATGCTACCAATACGGTGAAGCTGGCTGCTGCGTCGCAAACCACCCTGCTGCAGCAGGCTACCACCTCGCGCTCCAATGTCAGCGGGGTGAATATGGATCAGGAAGCCGCTGATCTTATCAAGTACCAACAGGCATACCAGGCATCTGGCAAGGTTCTCCAGATTGCACAGACACTATTCCAGCAAATCCTGCAAATGGGTGGCTGAGGCGAGGGTTGAATCATGAGAATCAGTACCGCTACTTCCTACTTGACCGGCACCTACGACATGCAGTCGCTGCAGTCGCAGTTGCAATCGCTGCAGTCACAGCTTGATACCCAGAAGCGGGTGGTAACCCCTGCGGATGACCCGGTGGCGGCTGCACGCATCTTGCAGCTGAACCAGTCTGATGGCATGAATTCGCAGTACATCACCAATACCAAGGCGGTTGAATCCACCTTGTCGTTGACCGAATCGCAACTGACCAATGCTTCCAATCTGCTGACCAGCCTGAAGGCGGCTGCCATTCAGGCTGGTAATACCGTGTTGTCGTCAGACCAGCTGCTGATGATCCAGAAGCAGGTGCAGGAAGGCATTTCCGAAATGACCGGTTATGCCAACGCCACCGATGGCAAGGGCAATTATCTGTTCAGCGGCAACAAGGTGGATACGCCACCATTTGTGCTGGATGCAACGTATGCCGCAACCTATCAGGGCGATACCGGCCAGCGCAATGTGCCGATCAGCGCCTCGCGCAATATGCAGATTTCCGATGCCGGCAGCAATGTCTTTGGCAATGCCAGCAGCCCAACCGCGATATTTGATGCACTCAAGTCCTTTAACGATCTGCTGGCACAGAACCCCAAGCCCGCCACCTATAGCACGGACATGGGCAATATCGTTTCTGCGCTGGATACCGCCCAGAAAAACCTGTCAACCAATATTGCGTCCATCGGCGCGCGCCGACAGGAAAACCAAAGTGTGCAGGATATGGGCACGCAGCTGGGTTTGCAGTACAAGAGTGGTATCAGCGACCTGCAGGATTTGGACATGCCCAGTGCGATCACCAGCTTTACCCAGACGCAGACCTCACTGAAATACAGCCAGCTGGTGTACAACAAGGTTACCAACCTGTCGCTGTTCAATTACATGTCCTGATTTGCGCAGGTGTCGGGCGAAATACAAAACGGCCACTGGATTGTGGCCGTTTTTCATGCTCAGACAACAGGCCTTACAGCGTTGCCGGCTCCACCACGATGCCAGCACGCAGGCC
This sequence comes from Aquitalea sp., assembly GCF_030150775.1. Classification (NCBI taxonomy): domain Bacteria; kingdom Pseudomonadati; phylum Pseudomonadota; class Betaproteobacteria; order Neisseriales; family Chromobacteriaceae; genus Aquitalea; species Aquitalea sp. The sequence continues at coordinate 105,790 of NZ_JASLFG010000003.1, read as the reverse complement.
GGGCTTGACGCCGGGATTGGGGAACAGGATGCGCTCTTTGCCACCCTCGGCCACATAGCGCTGGGTACCGTCTTCGGCGATTACAAAACCGTTGGGCAGGGTGGTGAAATTCTCCACATTGGCATCCAGGTGCAGGCGGAAGGCCTCGCTGTGCTTGATCAGGTCGTACTTGGCACGGAACAGCGGATAGTCACCCGGTTGATAGGCGGCCAGCTGCGGTGTGGTATCACTCAGCAACTGACGCAGTGCCTGATCAATGCCAGTAAAGCGTGACAGATCGTTCTGGCCAAACGGGCGGGCCTTGCCCAGCTCCAGCGTGAAGGCATGCGCCTGATGGTAGTGGCTGGTGTAGTAGCTGAAGGTATTGGCCGGTTTGCTGTGCAGCAGCACCGCTTCGATACCGCAATGCCTGAGCCATGCCAGTTGGGCCGGATCGTGCGCCCTGTGCTGCAGGAAAGGGTAGATGGCAAATTTTTCATACACCGAGCCACGAATGGCGGTGTGCAGATCGTAGTGCAGACGGGTGGAGGCTGCCGGTGCTCGGGAGAAAAACAGCTCGGCCAGTTGTTCCAGCTGGGCTGCACGTTCTGCCTCGCGTGCATCGGCGTGCTGTCGGTGTGCGCCAGCAAACAGGCGGTTGAGATCGTAATCCAGATAGCGCTCGCCCTGGCGTATGGCTGCGGGGTTGCCAAACAGCACCAGCAGGCGGTGCTGCAGAAGCAGGTGGCCGCTGCCGATATCGGCCAGTATGCTGTCCACAACCTCGATTGGTGCCGTCTCGTTACCGTGTATGCCGCAGGACAGCAGGATGTGGCTGCCTTCCTGATTGGCAAGGGCGGGCAGTAGTTCTACCGCGTTATCGGCGTGCCAGCGTGCCAGCACGCCGCTGGCCAGATGCCAGTCATGCGGATGCGATACCGGTGCCGTGGCTTGCAGCACCTGTTGCAGAAAGCGGGAGGGTGAGATGGTCATCGGCAGTCCATGCGCAATGTGAATGGCTGATTGTAACCATTTCCGTCCGGTGTGCAGCCGGCATGCCGCGCTGATGAACGGGCATGCCGTTTCTGGGCAAACTTCAGTCTATCCAGCCTGGCTTGCGCATTTCCAGGAAGGCTTTTACGCCTTCTTGCCCCTCTTCGCTGCGACGCAGGGCCACCATGCGGTCGATGGTGAGGTCGATGACTTCCGGCGTGATATCGCGATGCTCGATGTCACGGATCAACTGCTTAGCCGCTACCATGGCTTGCGGGCCGTTCAGCAGCAGCTGGCGGCACATATGTTCGACTGCGTCGTCCAGCTCGTCGTTTTCTACGGTTTGGTGAATCAGGCCCAGTCTGCGGGCCTTGCCTGCATTGATACGCTCGGCGGTGACAAAGTAGCGACGCGCTGCACGCGGACCGATGGCGCGCACGATATAGGGGGCAGCCAGGGCCGGGATGATGCCCAGTTTGACATCGGAAAAGCAAAACAGGGCTTCGGAAACGCTGATGGATACATCGCAGCAGGCCACCAGTGCCGCCCCGATGCCAAAGGCAGAGCCTTGTACCCGGGCGATGGTGGGTTTGGGCAACTGGTCCAGCGTTTCCAGCAGGGTGGACAGCTTTTGGGCGTCGCGACGTTGCCGGGTTTCATCAAATTCCGTCAGCTTGCGCAGCCAGGCGCTGTCATGCCCGGCGGAAAAGCTGATGCCGGCCCCAGTCAGAACCACCACACGTACGCTGGCATCCTCGGCCAGTGTCTGCAAGGTGGCAGTCAGCAGATCCACCATTTTGTCATCCAGCGCATTGTGCAACTCGCCCCGGTTCAGATTGATGGTGGCGATGCCTTGCGGGCTGACTTTCAGCAATACGGCGTCTTCCATACGTTTCTCCTTGTTGTTGTTGTGGATGCAGGTTTATGGCTGGCAGAAGCGGAATATGCTGCGGGTAAAGGCTTCTGCCGCTTCAATATGCAATACGTGGGCGGCGTGGGGAATCAGCTCCAGCGTGGACCCGCTGATTCTTTCCTGTAATAGCTGTGCCTGGTAGAGCGGGGTCAGGCGGTCTTCGTTGCCCAGCAGGATATGGCAAGGCAGTTTGATCTGTTGCAGCCAGTTGCGGGCGTCATGTTCCCTTACGCCGTTGATCAGGCGAATGACGGCATCCCAGTCCACCATGCCGGCCATGTCTTTCATGTCATCCAGCATGGCGGCATTGGCTGCCAGAAAGCGGCTGGAAAACAGCCAGGGCACGCTGGCGCTATAGCGCAAGTCCAGCCCTCCGGCCTGATTGCACTCGATCCAGCTTTGGCTGATGCGGTTGTTTACCTCGTCCGACCATGCCAGCGTGGATGCCAGCAGCAGCTTGTGCAGCCGCTGACCATGCCGGTGGGCAAAGTGCTGCGCCACCATGCCGCCGTAGGACAGACCTACCAGAAACACCTTTTCCAGCTGCAAGGCATCCAGCAGGGCAGCGGCCAGATCGGCCTGTTCGGTCAGCGCATATTTTTCGGCAACCGGCTTGTCGCTCTGTCCCTGGCCGAGAAAGTCCAGCCGTAGCACCCGGTATTGTCTTTCCAGCATCGGCGTGAGCAGCGACCAGGCCGGAGTCGACATGGTGATGCCGTTGAACAGCATCAGGGTGTGCTGGCCATGTCCGCTGATTTCATAGAACAGCGCATGACCGTTTAGTGTGATGTGAGGCATGAAAAGGCTCCCGGATGGCGGCACCGTATTGTTCTTATTCTAGGCTGCATTGCTGTCGCAGGGCCAGCCAGGCTGTGGTTTTGCTGAAAGATAGCGGGGGCGGGTAAACAGACTGTCATCAATCCGGTTTAAAGTGCTGGCATGTGCAATGGCGGGATGATGTGATCACCGGATATGAACCGTATGTCTGAGAGGGAAATGGTCGGGCTGGAGCAGTTGGGCTCGCGCTGTCAGGAACTGGAGCTGATTATTAACGAACGGCGCCTGCAGCCGGTGTTCCAGCCTATTGTCGACCTCGAGAGTGGTTGTGTTTTCGGCTATGAAGGCCTGATTCGCGGCCCGTCCAACAGCCCGCTGCATGCGCCGGTCAATCTGTTTGATCAGGCCGAACGCTGCAATCTGACTGTGCAGCTGGATCGTACCTGCCGCCAGGTCACCATGGAACGCTTTGTTGAACTGGGTTTGTCCGGTTTGTTGTTCCTGAATATCTGTCCGGCTACCTTGCTGGCACCGGAGCATCGCCAGGGCGAGACGCTGGCGTTTCTCTCCAAAATCGGCCTGCCGGCGGAACGCATCATCATCGAGGTGACCGAAACCACGCCAAGTGCCTGCTATTCCACCTTGCGCCGCGCAACCGAGCACTACCGCGACAATGGCTTTCGCATTGCGCTGGATGATCTGGGTGAGGGTTTTTCCAATCTCCGGCTGTGGTCGGAACTACGGCCGGATTTCGTCAAGCTGGACAAGCACTTTGTCCAGCAGTTGCACCTGGATCCACTGAAAGAGCAGTTTGTCCGTTCGATGGTGGATATCGCCCGGCAGTCCGGTGCCTTGCTGGTGGCCGAGGGTATCGAAACCGTAGCTGAATTGCGTACCTTGCAGCGCTTGGGTGTGCGCTACGGCCAAGGCTATCTGCTGGCGCGGCCCAGCCCGGTGCCGGCGCTGGATTTACAGATTCATGTCAATGGCGTGGCTTGGTCAGGAGGGCGGTCGCGCTTGCCCTGGCAAATGTCGGCAACGGCACGCGACCTGCTGCAGGAAGTACCTTATCTGGAAGCGAACATCCCCAATGAGGCGGCTTACCGCCTGTTTGCCAGTGATCCGGCGCGCTTTGCCATTCCGGTGGTGGAGCAGGGTGTGCCGATCGGCTTGCTACGGCGTCATCACCTGCTGGAGAGTTTTGCCAAACCCTTCAATCGCGAACTGTACGGCAAAAAGCCCTGCACCGTGATGATGGACAAGCAGCCGCTGATTGTCAGTGCCGACATCAATGTGCACGAACTGTCGGCGCTGGTGGTGGCATCCGAACAGCGTTATCTGGTGGATGGCTTCATCATTACTGAAAACGGGCGCTATGCGGGGATGGGAACCGGCTTTGCATTGATGCGCAAAATGACCGAGCTGCAGATTTCGGCTGCGCGTTATGCCAATCCCCTGACCGGCTTGCCGGGCAATGTTCCCTTGTCCGAAGCCATTGATCGTCTGCTGGAGGCTCGGCTGCCTTTTGTTGTGGCCTACGCTGATCTGGATAATTTCAAACCTTTCAACGATTTGTATGGCTATGCCGCTGGCGACGAGATGATCCAGCTGGTAGGGCGTCTGCTGCTGGAGTGTGCCGATCCGGATCGTGATTTTGTCGGTCATGTGGGTGGCGATGACTTTGCCCTGTTGCTGCAGTCCGCTGACTGGCAGCAAAAGCTGGAAGCCATGTTGCTGGAGTTCGATCGTAGCGTGCGTGGTTTTTTTGATCCGGCACACCTGGCCGCTGGCGGCTTTGAAATGACCGGACGCAGCGGCGAGCAAGTCCGTTTCCCGCTGACCAGCCTTTCCGTGGGCGTGGTCAGGGTGGGGCCGGGACAGTACCCCAGTCACTATGAAGTGGGTTCGGCTACGGCCGAGGCCAAGAAGCAGGCCAAGAAGCAGGCTGGTACGGCCTTGTTTGTCGAGCGTCGCCAGCAATCGCCAGCGGCGGAGCAGGCTGGATCTGTGGATGTTGGATGAATTAAACAAGCGGTTTGGTTTTGCCGGTTTTGTATCAAATATTTTCTGCCTTCTGTTTTAATTTTCCAAAAAACACGCTCTGTGAGGCTGGGAAGCCACATTGTCATGTCACTTTTGATCAAGTTTTGATTTGAGGCTTGTCAAATTTATTAAACGTAAGCTAGGCTTCACTCCAGAAAAGAGCAGCAGTAAAGACTGCTCTGGGCAGCAATGGGAAGTTAGATCGCCGACATGAAATCATCCGTCTGTGATCTGGCCCCGGGACTGAACGTAGTTTGGGAGAGTAGGGGAGGAGCCAGCATGAAATACACCGCAGCACACATTGCCATCCACGACGGCAAGACAGGCTACACCTGTTTCAGCAAGCCTCCTCGCAGTGTTATCGTTTCCGGTTTGATCGTTTTTTTCCCGCTTTTTTCTATGCCGGACACTGCCCATTCGCGGTAGGGACTGGTATTGTTTTGAAAGCGGATCAGGTGCGAGTGGAAGGGGCAGCCAGTCTGCCCATCCTGGAAGCTGACCCGATAATCAGGTCGCAGACACGCGAAATCAGCCGCCAAGGCTGGAATAGTAGGAGGGAGCAAAATCATGACGGATGCTGTAGCGGCCAATAAGCCGGTTCAATCAGTTGCTGGTGCACAGGCTGCCAAGCAGGTTCAGAGCGTGCAAGCCAATGACAAGCCCTATCTGAGAATCAGTGGGGTAGTAAAGAAATTTGGTGACAACGTTGCCGTTGATCATGTTGATCTGGACATTAGACAGCACGAAATCTTTGCCTTGCTGGGCAGTTCCGGCTGCGGCAAATCCACTTTGCTGCGCATGCTGGCAGGCATGGATTCCCCGACTTCGGGCAAAATCATTCTGGATGGCGAGGATGTCATCGGCCTGGAGCCTTACGAGCGCCCGGTCAACATGATGTTCCAGAGCTATGCACTGTTCCCCCACATGACCGTGGCCGAGAACGTTGCCTTTGGCCTGAAGCAGGACAAGCTGCCCAAGGCTGAAATCAGCGCCCGCGTTGACGAGATGCTGGACCTGGTGCAGATGCGCAAATACGCCAACCGCAAGCCGCACCAGCTTTCCGGTGGTCAGCAGCAACGTGTGGCCCTGGCGCGCAGCCTGGCCAAGCGCCCGAAGCTGCTGCTGCTGGACGAACCGCTGGGTGCACTGGACAAAAAGCTGCGTCAGCAAACCCAGCTGGAACTGGTGAATACCATCGAAAAGGTTGGTGTAACCTGCATCATGGTGACCCATGACCAGGAAGAAGCCATGACCATGGCCGATCGCATCGGCATCATGTCCGAAGGCAAGCTGCTGCAAGTTGGCACCCCGACCGAGATCTACGACTACCCCAACTGTCGTTTCACCGCCGAATTCATCGGTGAAACCAATATGTTTGAGGGTGCCGTGACGGTGGATGAATCCGACCGGGTGGAAATCACCTCGCAGGAGCTGGGTGGTGTGGTCCGTATCGACCACGGCATTACCGGTCCCAAGGGTATGCATGTCTGGGCCAGTGTCCGTCCGGAAGATGTGCGTCTGGATCGCAAGACCGTGGCTGCCGGCCCCAACATGACCTCCGGTGTGGTGGAAAACATTGCCTACATGGGCAGCTATTCCATCTTTCACGTCAAGCTGGCCAGCGGCAAGATCGTCAAGTCGGTGGTGCCGTCCTCACGTTGGTACGACGCAGATGAAACCGCGCCCACCTGGGGTGATCCGGTATTCATGAGCTGGCGTTCGGATGCTCCGGTGGTGTTGACCCAGTAAGGGCTTCCCGGTTGGTAAAAGCGGATACGTCGTCAGAGTGTCCGCTTTTTTTGCGCCCGTCACGGACTGTTTGCTGCGGAATGTGACCGGCTGGCCAGACTTCCTGTTGTTTCATGTCCTTGAAAACGAGGTTCTCATGCTGCGCTTCGCCCATCAGCCTGCTGTCTCATCCTACTACCAGGCAACGGCCAGTCGCTGGACGCCTTGTCCGCCGCTGCAGGGGGCGCAATCGGCCGATGTCTGCGTGGTAGGTGGTGGCCTGGCCGGTTTGTCTGCTGCGCTGAATCTGGCCGAGCGTGGCTTTTCGGTTGTTCTGCTTGAGGGAACGAGTGTCGGTTTTGGTGCCTCTGGCCGTAACGGTGGTCAGGTGATAGCCGGCTATGCCTGTGGTATCGACACCATGCGCACGCAACTTGGCAGCGAACTGTCGCGGGTGATGTGGGACATGTCGGTGGAGGCGGTGGACATCATCGATGAGCGGGTGCGCCGCCATGGCATTGATTGCGACTGGACGCGCGGCTTCTGCAACGCTGCGGTCAAGCCGCGCCACATGCAGGAGCTGGAAGTCTGGCAGCAGGAGGCCGAGCTGGTGTACGGCTATGCGGGCATGGAGCTGTGGGATGGCGCAAGCTTGCGCCAGCAACTGGGCAGCACACGCTATCTGGGTGGCTTGTTCGATCCGCGCTCCGGCCATTTGCATCCACTCAATTACACGCTGGGCCTGGCGCGTGCGGCATTGGCCGCCGGGGTGAGGATTTATGAACAGACGCCGGTATTGCGGCTGGAGCAGGGGGCGCAGCCTGTGGTGCATGCCGAGCAGGGGCTGGTGCGCTGCCAGCATGTAGTGCTGGCCTGCAATGCCTATATCGGCCAACTGGTGCCGCAGCTGGAGCGCAAGATCATGCCGGCCGGTACCTATGTGATTGCCACCGAACCGCTGGGTGCAGAGCGCGCCGCCAGTCTGATTGCCAACAATATGGCGGTGTGCGACACCAATTTCGTGCTGGATTATTACCGGCTGTCGGCTGACCACCGTCTGCTGTTTGGTGGCAAGGTCAGCTATTCCGGGCGGGAGCCGCGTGATTTGGCGGCAGCCATGCGCCAGGACATGCTGCGGGTGTTTCCGCAGCTGGCGGATGTGAATGTGGACTATGCCTGGGGTGGTTTTTGCGACATTACCGTCAACCGTGCCCCTGACCTGGGGCGGCTGCAAAGCAATGTGTATTACATGCAGGGTTTCTCCGGACATGGTGTCAACATCACCGGCATTGCCGGCAAGGTGGTGGCCGAGGCCATTGCCGGAACGGCCGGGCGGCTGGACCTGTTTGGTCGTCTGCAGCATCGCGATTTTCCGGGAGGAAAATTGCTGCGCACGCCCGCGCTGGTGCTGGGCATGGCCTATTATCGAATGATGGATGCCCTGTAACACGCTGCCTGGCCGCAGCTAGCGCAAAGAAAAACCGGCTGCTGGCTGATTTTTTTCATTGCGGTTGGGCAGTGGAAGATATGCCGTCAAAATCATGATCAGACAGCATATTTGCCGTTTTTTTTTCATGGAGCAGGACATCCGGGTAGGAGGGATGGTTCCGAAAAGCGCTCTGGTAGCCACGTCATCAAATTTTTACTTGTCAAGCTGCGTGATGTTGTTAAAATCCGCGCTCGTTTTGCAATGCAAAACACCGACAATCAATTGTTTCGCTCCGACATCCCAGGCCCACATAAAAGCTTTGTAGCCCGAAAGCCGCGCACTAAGGAGCGGGGTTATCCATCGAATCATTGAGGGAAAATCTCATGGCTTGGACTGTGGCTGATAGCCGGAGCCTGTATGGCATCCGGCATTGGGGGGCGGGCTATTTCGACGTGGGCGACAACGGATGCATCCAGGTGCAGCCCAATGTACGTCAGGCTACACGCATCGATCTGCTGGAATTGAGCCGACAACTGGGGGCCAAGGGGCTGGATCTGCCGCTCTTGGTGCGCTTTCCGGACATCCTGCAAGACCGCGTGACGCGCCTGTGCCGCGCGTTTGACAATGCCATTGCCACGCAAAACTACGGCAATCGCTATACCGCCATTTACCCGATCAAGGTGAACCAGCAAGAAGCGGTGGTGAAAAGCATCATCGCCACCCGCGACGTGTCCATTGGCCTGGAAGCCGGCTCCAAGCCGGAACTGATGGCCGTGCTGGCGCTGGCGCCCAAGGGCGGCACCATCATCTGCAATGGCTACAAGGACCGCGAATTCGTGCGCCTGGCGCTGATCGGCCAGAAGCTGGGCCATCAGGTGTTCATCGTCATCGAAAAAGAATCCGAAGTCGATCTGGCCATTGAAGAAAGCCAGAAGCTGGGCGTGCGCCCGATGCTGGGCATGCGCGTGCGCCTGTCCTCGCTGGCCAGCAGCAAGTGGGCGGATACCGGTGGCGACAAGGGCAAGTTCGGCCTGTCCGCCGCCCAGCTGATTTCTGCTGCCGACAAGCTGGCTGCAGCCGGCATGTCCGACTGCGTGCGGCTGATGCACTTCCACATGGGTTCGCAGATTGCCAATATCGGCGACTACCGTGCCGGCTTCCGCGAAGCCGTGCGTTACTTTGCCGAACTACGTGCGCTGGGCCTGCCGATTGACCACGTCGATGTCGGCGGTGGTCTGGGTGTGGATTACGATGGTACCCATTCGCGCAATGCCAGCTCCATCAACTACGACATGGACGAATACGCCCAGGTCATCGTGTCGATGCTGGCTGAGTTCTGCGACGAAAACGGCATTCCGCACCCGCGCATCCTGTCCGAATCCGGCCGTGCCATGACTGCGCACCACGCGGTGCTGATCATGAACGTGACCGATGTCGAACGCCTGCCGGAAAGCGTGCCGGAAGTGGCCGACCTGTCGGTACTGGCCAAGCCGGTGCGCAAGCTGTTCGAGCTGATGGAGCTGACCGACGAGGAAATGGTGACGGAAATCTATTACCGTGCCAGCCACTATGCGTCCGATGTGTCCGACCTGTATTCCGCCGGCCGCATTTCGCTGAAGGAAAAGGCCATGGCCGAGGACGTGCACGCCACCCTGTGCCGTCGCCTGCATCGCCAGTTGCAAGCCAGCCAGCGTTCGCAGCGCCAGGTGTATGACGAGCTGACTGACAAGCTGGCGGACAAGTATTTCTGCAACTTCTCGGTGTTCCAGAGCCTGCCGGATACCTGGGCCATCGACCAGATCCTGCCCATCATGCCGGTACACCGGCTGGACGAGCAGCCCACCCGTCGCGCCGTGCTGCAGGATTTGACCTGCGATTCGGACGGCAAGGTGAAGCAATATGTCGACCAGCAAAGCATTGAATCGAGCATGTCGGTCCATGATGTCGAACCCGGCAAGGAATACCTGATTGCCGTGTTCATGGTGGGTGCCTACCAGGAAATCCTGGGTGACATGCACAATCTGTTCGGCGATACCGACTCGGTCAACGTTTATGTGCGCGACAACGGCCAGCTGGAATTTGCCGGTGTCGAGGAGCATGACACCATCGAAGACATGCTGCGCTATGTGCACCTGTCGCCGGAGGAAATCCTCAACCGCTACGAAGAAAAGGCCCGTGCGGCCGACCTGTCCAGCGACGAGCGCAATGTGTTCTTTGCCGAGTTCTGCCGTGGTCTGAAGCAGTCGTCCTATCTGTCGGTTTAAGCCGCGCAGGTCTGATGCCAAAGAAAAAGCCCTGAGACATCAGGGCTTTTTTGCGTCTGTAGCAGCGGGAATCAGCCTTCGGCTTCGACAAAGTCCAGTTCCGGCGGCTCGCGGCGGAAGAAGCCGGTGAGCTTGGCCAGATAGGCAATCCCCACTGCCAGCCAGATCAGTCCCAGCATGATGGCGCGGCTATCCAGGCTGATCAGCAGCCACAGGTCGGCCAGCATGCCAATCAGCGGAAACAGCAGGAACAGGAAGAAGTCACGCGGCGCGCGGCGGCGCTGACGCACGTAGTAGTGCGCAATCACCGACAGATTGACGAAGCTGAACGCCAGGAAAGCACCAAAGTTGATGAAGGAAGTCGAGGTGGTGACATCCAGCTTCAGCGCCAGCAGGGCCACTACGCCGCAGATCACCAGATTGTTCACCGGCGTGCGAAAGCGCGCATGCAGCTTGCCAAAGATGGACTGCGGCAGTACTGCGTCGCGGCCCATGGCGTACAGCAGGCGCGAGGCGCTGGCTTGTGCCGACAGGCCGGAGGCAAACTGGCCGATGATCAGGCCGATCAGGAAAATGCTGGCAAACAGGTCGCCGCCGATATTCTTGGCAATTTCGAACGCGGCATCATCCACGCTCTTGAACTGGCTGGACGGGTGGGCCAGCTGCACGAAGTAAGACGCCACCACGAAAATCAGCCCGCCGATGATGGTAATCCACATGATGGCGCGCGGAATGGTATGGCGAGCATCGCGGGTTTCTTCAGTAAGTGTGCTGACCGCATCAAAACCCAGAAAGGAATAACAGGCCACGGCGGCACCGGCCATGATCATCGGCAGTTTCATGTCGCCACGGAAGAAGGGCGCCAGATTCCACAAGGGTTTGCTGGCGTCGCCCGCCACATAGTGGATGCACAGCGCGACAAAGGCCAGCAGCACCAGGAATTGCAGCAGCATCATCAGGTAGTTGACGGTATTGGCCATCTTCAGCCCGACGATGTTGATCAGCGTGGTGAACACGATGAAGGCGATCACCCACACCGCCATCGGAATGCCGGGGAAGGCTGACGCCAGATAGGCCGCGCCGATCAGCCAGATGGCCATCGGCAAAAACAGATAATCCAGCAGTACCGCCCAGCCCACCAGAAAGCCCAGTTTGGCGTGGATGGATTTGCGGGTGTAGGTGTAGGCAGAACCTGCCACCGGGAAGGCCGCCGCCATGCGGCCATAGCTGTAGGCGGTAAACAGCATGGCCACCAGCGCCACCAGGTAGGAGGCGGGGACCATGCCATCGGTCATTTGCGCCAGGATGCCAAAGGTCCCCAGCACGATGATGGGTGTCATGTAGGCAAGGCCAAACAGCACCACGGAGCCCAGCGTCAGCGAGCGCTCCAGTTGTTTCGTTTCCATTGTTTCTCCTTTGTTGCTCATGTTTGTGTTTGTTGTCATGAGCCTGTCTCTTTTGTTTTGACTGCCAGTGATTGCTGCGGCGTGGCTAGTGCCGGATGCGGAAGCTGCGCTGGCCGTTTTCGCCGTTGCTCACCTCACCAGCCAGGGCAATGCGCCGGTCGTGCAGATAACGGTAGTCGCGGCGGCTGGCGGCCAACTGGTTCAGATCCAGGGCTACACGTAGCTGCTGCGGGTCGCGTCCACAGCTGGCCACCACTTGGCCAAAGGGGTTGATCACCGCGCTTTCGCCGGCAAATTGCAGGCCGTCGCCGCTGCCGCAGCGATTGGTCATCACCGCAAACAGCTGGTTTTCCATGGCACGGGCGGTAATCGCAGTGCGATGCACCGGGCCGTACGGGTCCATATTGCCGTTGGTGACAATCAGCAGGTCCACCTCTTGCTGCGCCAGGGCGCGGGCGGTTTCCGGAAACTCGATGTCGTAGCAGATGAGGATGCCCACGCGCAGGCCTTCCCACTCACAGCTCAGCAGTGCATCACCGGGGGTGAAGATGCCGTGGTCGGATGCCCACAGATGCGTTTTGCGGTAAGCCATGGCCACGCCGTGTGGGGTGAGCAGGGCGGTGGTATTGTAAAAGCGGCCCTCATGTGCCTCGGCAAAGCCGATGGCCACACTGATGTTTTTGTCGCGCGCTGCCTGCTGGATGGTGCTGATGGCCGGGCCGTCAATGGGCTGGGCCAGGGCGGCGATATTGTCTGCAGTGGGAAAACCGCTGAGATAGGTTTCCGGGAATACCAGCAGGCGGGTATCCGGCCCGCAACGGGCGATGGCCTGCAGGGCGCTGGCGGTGTTGGCCGGGATGTCGCCATCCACGCCAGGCAGTTGGGCCAGTTCTACAATCATGCTGTCTCCTTGGTTGAATGTTGTCAGACTACATCGCTGGCTCTGCCCCGTTGTCAGCAGGGAGGCTGTTGGAGAGTCTGGAAGCGTGCTAGCGTGAGAAGCTGTCAGCGCAGGGCTCAGTATCGGCTGCTGTCAGGCGTATGAAAATTACATCAAGTGGGTAACCAGATTGGGGTAGTCGTGGCCTTGGAAATACAGGATATCGCCTGGCATCGCACGGTGGGGCGTTTGATTGATCAGCTGGACAAACCGGTGTTCTGGCCGTCCCTGCTGGGGGTGCTGGCCGATTATGTGGCCTTTGACAGCTGGGTGGTGCTGCTGTTTTACCCGGATCGCCCGCCCACGGTGCTGGCCGAGCAGGCCATGGCCGATGGCGGGGTGGATACGCTGTTTCAGGACTACCTGCAAGGCCTGTACCGGCTGGACCCGTTTTATGTCGCCAGCCTGGAGTACCGCCATGCCGGGCTGCTGCGGCTGGACGAGGTGGCACCGGACCGTTTTCCGTTTACCGATTACTACCAGCGCTACTTCCGCCTGAATATTGTCGAGGACGAGGTGCAGTTCAATCTGCCCGGTGAGGATGGCAGTACCTTGTGCCTGTCGCTGGGGGCGGGGCAGCGTTTCAGCCCGGAGCAGATGGCCACGCTCAGCCTGTTGCAGCCCTGGGTACTGGCCCTGATGCGCCAGCGCCTGCATTTCGAGCAACTGGCGGCCAGCAAGCCTACTGTGGCCGCCCCGCAGGCAGCCCCGGTCGGGCTGGAGGGGCAGGGCCTCACCCTGCGCGAGAACGAGGTGGCGCAGTTGATGCTGGGCGGTCATTCCAGCAAGGCGATTGCCCAGCGTCTGCAGATATCGGTGGAAACCGTGCGTGTACACAAGAAACACCTGTACAGCAAGTTGGGCATCAATTCGCAATCCGAGCTGTTTTCGGTGTTTCTGCGCGCCAGCCGGGCGTGAAAAAGCCTGCGCGTGGCAGGCTTTGTGTGTGACAACGGGCTTGCTTACTGGATGATGCCGCCCAGGCAGATATCGCACTGGCTTATTCAGATCTTGTATTGATCATTTTGCCGGTGTCGATTGCTGTTTCCATTCCCTGACATAGTCGGCAAATTTCAAAGGGAGCCCGCCACTATCATCGCTGCCTTCGGCAAATTCTCTGAGTAAGGAACGGGTGCAGAAATAGTCATCCTTGAAATGGTAGTTTTGTGGGAAATGAATCGGTGCGATTTGTTTGCTGGCTGCATTTTTGAAAGCAGCAATGGCCTGTTCTGTTTTTTCCGGACCAACTTCAAGAAGCAGATTTTTGCGGATGATCTGCTGCAATTCCTGTTGATATGCACCATGTCTCGCTTGCCATTGTGCATAAGCGGCTTGCAAGGGGGCTACGCTGGCCGGGGCGATGGCGGCGCAGGATTGCAGCGTATTCGGGAATAAACCTTGTACATCCAGGAAGGCAGTCGCGAAGATTTGCGTCTTGCTGGTATTGGCAGCGAAAACTGGACTAGACAGGGTTGCAAGCAGTGCTACGGCTATTCTAAGCATACTGCCTCCATTGTGATGATCGGGCCATGCCACCATGAATGGTGGTGGCCAATAGAATCGACGATTCTGAGCAATGATTGAAGCGATATGCAATGACCTAAATAGCCATTGCACATTTCCGCAATAGCTAGTACCGCTGAGGCAGCCGGTGATTTACTGGATGATGCCGCCACCCAGACAGATATCACCGTCGTACAGCACGGCAGACTGGCCCGGCGTCACCGCCCACTGCTTTTCGCGGAAGGTGAGGGTGGCCTGGCCATCCACTACCGGCGACAGCGAACAGGCAGCATCGGCCATGCGATAGCGGTTCTTGGCTGCGTATTCGCCGGCTGCCGGTGCGCCGTTCAGCGTCCAGGACAAATCGCTCATCGCCAGCGTGGGCTTGAGCAGCAGCGGGTGATCATGCCCCTGCACCACGATCAGCTTGTTGCCCGGAATATCCTTGCCGGCAACAAACCACGGCTCGCCACTGCCATCCTTGCTGCCGCCAATGGTCAGGCCCTTGCGCTGACCTAGTGTGTAGTACATCAGGCCCATGTGCTCGCCCACCACCTTGCCCTCAGCCGTCACCATCGGGCCCGGCTGGGTGGGCAGATAACGTTGCAGGAACTCGCGGAACGGACGCTCGCCGATAAAGCAGATGCCGGTGGAGTCCTTCTTGGCAGCAGTCGGCAGGCCGGCTTCCTCGGCCAGCTTGCGCACTTCGGTCTTGCGGATGTCGCCCAGCGGGAAGATGGCTTTTGCCAGCTGGTGTTGCTGCAAGCGGTACAGGAAGTAGCTTTGGTCCTTGGTGTGGTCCACCGCCTTCATCAGGTAGTGCAGCCCGTCCTTTTCCATCTTGCGCGCGTAGTGACCGGTGGCGATGCAGTCGGCACCCAGTTCCAGTGCGTAGTCCAGAAAGGCCTTGAACTTGATTTCGGCATTGCACAGCACATCCGGATTGGGGGTGCGGCCAGCCGAGTATTCCTTGAGGAAGTACGAGAACACGCGGTCCTTGTATTCCTTGGCGAAATTGACGATTTCCATGTCGATGCCGACGATGTCGGCCACGCTCATGGCATCCAGTGCATCCTGCTTGATGGAGCAATATTCGTCGTCGTTGTCGTCTTCCCAGTTCTGCATGAATACGCCGATGACTTCATGGCCCTGTTGCTTGAGCAGCCAGGCGGTTACCGACGAATCCACACCGCCGGACATGCCGACGACAATACGTTTCTTACCCGTCACGGGGAAAATCCTTCTTTCCAGAGAGCCAGGGGCACCACCACGGGCGGTTCCCCGAATGAATTGAACCAGCTGTCCACCACCCATTCCTGGCCGGTGTCCTGCTCGGTGATATGGCTGGCAAAGTGTTGGGTCACCAGCCAGCGGGTGCGGCGCACAATGGGGTCGACCCGGTGAAAATGCAGCCAGCCCTGGGTTGCCAGGAACTGCAGGAAGGCTGAGTCGTTATGGCTGTGATCGATGCAGTCCATGCGGCCATCGGCATCGTTGTCGAAGCGGTCGCCGCCCTTGTCATGCCACAGCGGGCTGTCTTGTGCCGACAGCCAGTACAGCGCCTGTACGGCACGCTGGATCTGCTCGCGTTCGCTGCTGGCATCCGGCGCATGATCAAACAGCCGGGCCAGCCAGTCGCGGGCTTCCTCGGAAACTTCCACTTCCAGCTGTTTGGCGCAGCCGTAATCATAACAGAGCTGCAAGGGGTCCGCATGCAGCGTCCCGGCGGCAAGCAGCATGCCAAGCCACAGGCAACGGCGCAGCAGCAGGTGAAGGTGGCGCAAGGTTTCCTCCCTTGCCGCCAGCTTCAGGGTTGATGGTGAATCAGGTCCAGGGCAAAACGTTGTCCCAGCCGGTAGTCATCCAGACATTGCATGACAACCGGGCTGCGGTGTTGCGACAGGCGGGCGGCGATTTCATCGTAAGTAAGCCAGTGCGCGCTGACAATCCCTGCATCCAGTTTTTCTGTCGGGTGATGTTGCACCGCACGCGCGGCAAAGGCAAAACGCAGCCAGGTAATGTCACTATCCGGCTTGTCCACCATGTAGATGCCCACCAGGTGTTGTAATTCCACCTCCCAGCCGGTTTCCTCGCGCGTCTCGCGCAGGGCGGCGGCAAACAGGGTTTCACCGTGTTCCAGATGACCGGCTGGTTGATTGAAACGCAGGCCCTGCTCGGTTTCTTCTTCCACCATCAGGTAGCGGCCATCACACTCTACGATGGTGGCTACTGTGGTATTTGGCTTCCATTGCATCTGCCTGTCCTTAATCTAATTGACAATCGTTATTATTTGAAAATACTATATAGAGAATTATTCTCATTCAAGGTTTTGGCCATGTATGTCTGCTTGTGCAATGCGGTAACCGACAGCCAGATCCGTCAGGCGGTGGAAGACGGTGCCACGCGCATGTGTGACCTGCGGGCGGAACTGGGTGTGGCTGCCGAATGCGGCAAATGCGCCTGCTGTGCCAACCAGCTGCGCAAGGAAACGCTGCAGCAGATGGAAGCGTGTCATCCGGGGCGTGCCGCCGCCTGAGTTGTCAGACAGCAATATCATGATGGCCGGGGGAGTGCACCGGCAAGAAAAAAGGGGGCCAAGGCCCCCTTTGTCGTATCTGCCAACGGCCTACTTGCCGGCACTGGCCTGCACCTTGGCGGCGGGGGCCGAGGCATCGGGTGTCGGGTCTTCCTGCTCTTCCCACGGCAGGCCAACCTTCTTGCTGTTGATGGCCAGGTTGCCGTTCTTGTAATTGAGCTGGGTGGAAATCTGCCCCTTGTCCTCGTTGATGTATTTCTCGTCTTTCCACTGCGTCAGTTGGCTGTCCAGCAGATTGCGCGCCAGGTCTTCCACTTCACCCATATTGGGCTGCACTTCTGCGCTCTGGTCCACCATGAACAGGGTGCGTGCCTGTGCCACCACCAGGTTTTCCAGGGTCTTGCGCGGCAAGCTCAGCTTGGCTTCCACTTCAAAGCGCTTGAGGAAGGCGGTGGAGTTGTTCAAGTCGGCTTCCTGCAGGCCATTGAGCCCCAGGCTGCCTTGCAGCGTGGTTTCGCCACTGGGCATCTTCAGGTAGAAGTCGTTGATCACCAGCTTGGGATTGTTGGTCAGCAGCGGAGTGCCGGTGTGCTTGATGGTGTCGATGTACTGCTTGCGCAATACTGCCGGATCCACGCCTTCGAACGGAATCTGGCTGATGGCCTGATCCAGCTTCAGCAAGGTGGGGCCGTGCAGGTGATTGGCCGACACATCCAGCCGCATCGGGCCATAGTGCTGATCGTTGTAGTTGAATTCGGCAAAATCCAGCTTGCCGCGGGTATTGATGAATTCATCCTGTTCGCTGCTGACAATCTGGTAGCGGAAGTTCTTCAGCGACACCGCCGACGGCTTGAATTCACCGGACGGGTTGATGAACTCACCCACGCGCATGCGCGTCATCAGGTAAACCAGCTCGTTCAGCTTGATGCTGTAAGGAACACTATCCTTCCAGTTGAGCTGCACATTGCCCACGGTCAGCTCGCTGGTGCCCAGCTTGATGCCGGTGACGCCGGGGCGGATGTCGGACACATAGCGCACGCCGTCAAAGGCTAGGCTGCCCTTGCTGGAGGCTTCCAGCAGGAAGCCGGGCGAGTTGGCTTCGGTCTTGTATTCCTTGTAGCCGGAGGCGTAGTCCAGCTTCAGGTCGAAGCCTTTCCATTTCATCTTCACGCCGGACAGTGCTTCTTCGTAGTCGAAGGAGGGCACGTTGACATTCAGCTCGCCACCGCCGCCAAAGCCCAAGCGGTTGGTGACGGTGATCGGGTCCTTGTCGCCAAAGAAGGTCTTGAGCGTCTTGCGGGTGGCATCACTCATGGCAAATTCCGTGGTGACCAGCGCGCGCGCAGGACGGAAGTCCAGGCTGGACAGGCCGGGGAAGGGGCCATGCTTGATGTGGTGGGTGAACTTGATGGTGGAGTTCAGCAGCGGCTTGAAGTTGTCCGGCAGCATGTTTTCATACGGCCCGGACAGGCGGCGGTTGAACTCCAGTTCGGTGGTCTCGGTGGAGGAGAACCAGCCGCGGTCGTAGCTGTGGGACTTCACCTTGAACAGCGGCAGGCTGGCCAGCATCTTGTGCTGTTCTTCCAGCGTGTCCTCGGCTTTCATGCCGGCCCAGAAGGCCGCCGCACCGTTGAACACCAACAGGCCACCCAGAGTGGCTCCCGCAATAATCAGACGTCGTTTTGGCAACACAAGCGTTTTTCTGAAGGGTGTGTGGATTGAGGCCCTATGGTACACCATGCGCGCCACAAGTCGAACCGTAGAAAACAGTCTGACACTGCCGGATCAATTGGTTAAAATGGAGGATTGCCCAAAATTTCGCTCAAGGTTGTCCGTACACATGCATTATTGGCTTAACGGTTTGCTGGATCTCCCGTGGTGGGGATACATCGTCGCGGCACTGATTCTGACGCATGTCACCATTGCGTCGGTCACCATTTATCTGCATCGTCATCAGGCGCACCGTGCGCTGGACCTGCACCCGGCCGCCAGCCATTTCTTCCGCTTCTGGTTGTGGCTGACCACCGGCATGGTAACCAAGCAGTGGGCGGCCATCCACCGCAAGCACCACGCCAAGTGCGAAACCCCGGATGACCCGCACAGCCCGCAGATCCTGGGTATCAGGAAAGTGTTGTGGGAAGGCGTGGAGCTTTACCGCGCCGCCTGCAAGGACCAGTCCATCATGGACAAGTTCGGCCACGGCACGCCGGATGACTGGATCGAGCACAAGCTGTACACACCGCACTTTGGCAAGGGCATCATCCTGATGCTGGCCATCGACCTGTTGCTGTTCGGCCCTGCGGGCTTGTCCATCTGGGCGGTGCAGATGGTGTGGATTCCGTTCTGGGCGGCGGGCGTCATCAATGGCCTGGGCCACTGGTGGGGTTACCGCAATTTCGAAAACGAAGACGCCTCAACCAATATTTTCCCCTGGGGCATCATCGTGGGGGGTGAGGAGTTGCACAATAATCACCACACTTTCGGCACCTCGGCCAAGCTGTCGTACAAATGGTACGAATTTGACATCGGCTGGATGTACATCCGCATGCTGGAAATCTGCCATCTGGCCAAGGTTCGCCGGGTAGCGCCGCGTCTGGCACAGGATGCCAGCCGTCCGCAACTGGACCTTGAACACCTGCAGGCCATCATCGCCAACCGCTACGCCATTGCCGCCCGTTATGCGCGCGAACTCAAAGAGGTGTATCGCAAGGAGCTGGAACAGGTCAGTCTGCCGGAAATGGATGATCTGGTGCGCAAGATGAAGATCTGGCTGAAGCAAGACGCCAAGGATACGCCGGAGTGCGACAAGCAGCAGTTGGCGCTGTTGTTGCAGCACAGCCCCACGCTGACCACCGTCTATACCATGCGACAGGAACTATGCCGGCTGTGGGAGCGCTCCTCGCTTACACGGGAGCAACTGCTGCACGAATTGCAGGACTGGTGCCTGCGGGCCGAGCAGTCCGGCATTGCCGCGCTGGAGCGTTTTGCCCTGAACCTGCGGATGACAGCCATGGCCTGATGGGGCTGGTTTGGCTGCAAAAAAAATCCCGCCGGGCTGGCGGGATTTTTTTTAGCGGGCAGTACTGCTCTTATCGAAGCGCTTATCCATCACAGGATGGAGACAATGACTTTATAAATCACCATGCCCATGGCGATAAGCAGATAACCCCGCATCACCGCCATCCACAGCTTGTTGCGCTGTGACAGCTGCAAGGGCGGTAGTTGTTCCAGTGCCGGCATGCGCCATTCGTAGCGCTGCTTACGGTCCAGCTTGTGCGCCTTGTGATGCGCGTGTCCACCCGCTTCCATTTCTTCACGTGCATGCAGCACATTCACCGCAATGGCAATGACCAGTCCGACCACACTGCCGCCAATCAGGATGTCACTGATGACTTCGCCAGACATGTCGGGGAACACCACGGCGGCAGTCAGGATGATGGACAGCAGCACCAGCACCGCCACGATGATGGCCGACAGCAGATTGAAGAAGCGGCCATTCACCCACGGACCCAGTACATCCTTGTCATTGCACAGCAATAGCAGAAAGACAGTGGCGCTGGGCAGCAATACGCCGGCCAGGGTCTGCACGGCATTGGTCAGCAGGCCCAGCGGCACGCCCGGAATCAGCACTAGTGCCGCTGCCAGTACGATCAGGCCGCAGTACATGGCATAAAAACCCTTGGCGTCGCCCGGCTTGCGGTGCAGCGAATGCTTGAGGCTCAGCACATCGCCCAGTGCATAGGCGGTGGACAGTGATACCGCCATGGCACCAATGATGCTGGCGTCAATCAGGGCGATGGCAAACAGCGTGCCAGGCAGGCGGCCATAGTATTTGGCCAGTCCGTTGGCGACGGCACCGGCATCCTGGAAGTGGCCGAACTCCGGATGGCCCATGAACACCTTGGCGGTGAAGGCAATCATCGCCACCGCACCAATCACCACCAAGGCGATGCCCAGCCACAGGTCGGCGCGCTCGTAGGAGATGAAGCGCGGAGTGATGCGTTTGTCGATCAGGTAGCTTTGCTGGAAGAACAGCTGCCACGGTGCCACGGTGGTGCCGACAATGCCGATGATCAGCAGCATCACGTCGGCCAGCTTGCCGCCTGCCGGCATTTGCGGCAGCAGGAAATCATGCGCCACCTGGGTCATCGGCGGGTGCACCATCACCAGAATGGGAACCAGCAACAGGCTGCCGGCCACCAGAATCAGCGAAAAGCGCTCGAAGCGGCGGAAGTCACCGGTGCTGGCCGACAACATGATGAACACGGCTGCCAAGCCCACGCCGATGATTTTGGGCACGCCCAGAAAGTCCATCCCCAGGCTGATGCCGATGAATTCGGTGACGATGGTTAGCGCATTGAGCAGGAACAGGTCGATGGCGCTGAATGCTCCCCAGAACTTGCCAAAGCGTTCGAGGATCAACCGGGCATGGCCCACGCCGGTGACGGCACCCAGGCGCAGCACCATTTCCTGGTTCACGTACAGTACCGGAATCAGCAGCGCCAGCGTCCATAGCAGCGAAGTGCCATAGTTTTGGCCGGCCTGGGCATAGGTGCTGAAGGCACCGGCGTCGTTGTCGCCCACCATCACGATGAGGCCGGGGCCGAGAATGGCCAGCAGGGTTTTGAATTTGGCCATCCAGCCATGGCGGGCATCGGTGTCGTTGTGACGGATAGTGCCCAGTGCGCCGCGGATATCGCCGATGTGGGCGCTATCCAGTACGGCGGTACGGTTATCTTGTTTGGACATGTGTTGCTCCCTGAAACTATTGCTGCAAAGGGTTTGCTGCACGGTCCGACGGCTCGGGTCTGCCTTTCAGGGGGTATGGATGTCTGCTCTCATGGCGGGCATGAAACGCGAGATATCCAGGCATCCTGCTGGTTTGTCGTGGCGAGGTCGGTGCAACAAAATTTTTAATTGAGGCCGCAAGGGCCGGTGTTGCCGGGGAGGTCACATAGAGAGGGATGGCGCGTGGGGAGGAAATATCAATGCCGATAGGCCATCCTCATCGTACTGCTCGCCGTCATGCTGCTCTGTGCGACCGCGCTACTGGGGTAGGGGTCCATGTCTGTCCTTTCCTTGCCGTGGCAATGCGGGTTTGCTGGTAAAACGCTGTTGTCTGGATTGCTTGTGGCCAGGCTTATGTCTGCTTGCGCCCACGCAGGGCGATGCGCAGTCGGCAGCACAGCCAGCTCCATACGCTTTCATCGCGGCAGGCGAATGTAAAGTGGTCCGGCAGTTGCCGGGCTTGTTTGTGTTCTGTAGACAGCAGCATTGCGTAGTGCATGATCAGGCTCCTGAAACGGGTCCGGACGCTGCCTGATGATGTCGCTTACAGACGAATCAGGCAGTGCCCGTGAAAAAAGATTTCATGGGCAAGCAAGGACATCGATCATTGTCTGATGGCATGGCGGCTCCTTTCCGTCTGTGGCCGGATCTGGCGCAGAGGCTGCCGAGTCAGCAAGGCAATGCGGCATCAGGCTGCAAGCGCAAGCAAGGCAGCAAGCCATGACTTGGCGACAGCGCAATGCTGCATGGGCAACTGGTAGGGCGGGGTGCACAGGGGTGAAACAAAGGGGGTGAAGCAGATGCGCACCATCTTGATCTGACAAGACGGCGGCGGGGGAATACGGCGCAGGTCTTACCGGATCAGCTCAAAACAGTTTGTTGATGACTGGGGCAGTCCAAGGCAGTAGACCTGAATTAAAAAGATGCGCGGATTCTAGTCCTCCGACTTTACCGGTGTCAATCATGCCCGCCGGCTTTTTTGCTATTGCAGCAAAAAAGTTCCCCCAGCCTGCTGAAACAGACTGTTCTGCCATTTTTCGCCGGGCGTCCGACCCAGGCATAAGCACTGTGCCATACGCGCTTTAGCGGTAGAATCGGCGCTTCCCCACCTAGCAATAAAGGAAGCAGCATGAGCATCTATCGTCACAAGCAGGGCGCCCGTCTGGCCGAAGCCGCCGTGTGCAACGGCATGATTTTCCTGGCCGGTCAGGTGCCGGAAAACACTGATGCCGACGCCCAGGCGCAAACTGCCAATGTGCTGGCCCAGATCGACACCCTGCTGGCCGAACTGGGCTCGGACAAGAGCAAGATTCTGGATGTCACCATTTTCCTGGCCAGCCTGGCCGACTACGATGCAATGAACGCGGCCTGGGATGCCTGGGTGCCGGCTGGCAATGTGCCGGCGCGTGCCACGGTGGAAGCCAAGCTGGCCAACCCTGCGTGGAAAGTGGAAATCAAGCTGGTGGCTGCCAGCTGAGCGCTGTCTGGCTGAACAAGAAAAAACCCGCTACGGCGGGTTTTTTCTTGTGTGAGCGTTGTGCTCAGAAACTGCCCGTGTAGCGCAGTGTGTCCGCTACCGGCTGGCCGGCGATGAAATCGCTACAGGCTTGCAGCACGCTGTCGGCCAGATCGGCGCGCTGCGCGCTGACCGGCAGCACCGGCAGGCTGCGCATCCAGGTCAGCTGGCGTTTGCACAACTGGCGGGTGGCGGCCACGCCGCGTTCGATGAATTCCGCCTCGCTGCACTGTCCGTCCAGATAGTCCCAGGCCTGGCGATAACCGACGCAGCGCATCGAGGGCAGGTCGGGAGTAAGCGTCGGGTAGTCCTGACGCAGGCGGCGAACCTCGGAGAGAAAATCCTGCTGCAGCATCAGGTCGAAGCGCTGGGCAATGCGTTGGTGCAGCCAGCTGCGTTCTTCCGGCACCAGTGCCAGTGGCAGGCAGTGGAAATCGGCCGCCGCTTCCTTGCCGCGGGCAATCAGGCTGGACATGGTCTGGCCGCTGAGCAGGCAGATTTCCAGCGCACGGTGAATGCGCTGCGCGTCATTGGGGTTGAGGCGGGCGGCGGTGTCCGGGTCCAGCACGGCCAGTCTGGCGTGCATGGCGGGCCAGCCGATGCGGCCGGCTTCAGCGTCCAGTTCGGCGCGCAGTGCCGGGTCGGCTTGCGGCAGGTCGGACAGGCCTTCCAGCAAGGCCTTGTAGTACAGCATGGTGCCCCCCACCAGCAGCGGCATATTGCCACGCGCACGGATTTCCGTGATCAAGCGGTTGGCATCGGCATGAAACTGCGCAGCGGAATACGTCTCCAGCGGGCTGATGATGTCGATCAGATGGTGCGGGCAGGCGGCCATTTCCTCGGGAGTGGGTTTGGCGCTGCCGATATCCATGCCGCGATACACCAGGGCCGAGTCCACGCTGATGATTTCCACCGGAAAATGGCGGGCCAGCGCCAGCGCCAGGCCGGTCTTGCCGGAAGCGGTGGGGCCCATCAACAGAATGGCGTCGGGAGTGTGTGACATGGTGTGGTCTTTGTACGGGCTGGGTCTGGGGCGGGATTGTCGCATAGCTGTACCCGCCCCGGAACCGCTTTTACGGCTGTGGCGCCAGCAGGCTGGCGGCGTAGCTGTCCAGCTGTTGCAGGATGTCCTGCTGGGCTGGTGTCAGCTCGCGTTCGCGCACCGCTGCCATTTCCTGCTGGAACTGCGCCAGGCTGCGTCCGCCCACGCCGTCCTGCAGCTTGTGCTGGCACCAGTTACGCCAGCGCTGGCTTTCTTCGTCTGACAGGCTGGCGGGGAAGTTGCGCGCGCGGTAGCGGAACAGCAACTCACCCAGTTGGGCGTCTTCGAAAAAGGCCATTTCACCGGTGAGCTGTGCGGCGGACATTTGCTTCAGCTTGTTCAGCACCTTGCGGTCGTTATTGCTGACAAAACCGCCATACAGGTTTTCATCCACATCGCGCGGCTCGCCCGCTTCACGGCGATACACCTGCCGCCATGTATGTGTCAGGTCGGGCAGGGCGGCAGCGCTGGCGGCATGCTGCTGAATCTGTGCCATGTCCACGCCCCAGTGCGCTGCCCGGTCTGCGCCCAGTACCTTGAGGTTGACCACGACAAAGGGCGATTTGTTGATGTGGATGGTCTTGAGCGGCAGCCGCGTCATGCCTTCCGGCAGCTCTTCGGTGCGGGTGTAGATGCGCTGGCGGATGTCGTCGGCACTCAGGCCGCGCAGCATGGCCGGGTCGAAGGCCAGGTCCCATACGATCACTTCATTGCCATTGGTGGGGTGCTGGGCCAGCGGCCAGACAATGGCCATATTGCCGCGCTCGGCACCGTACATGCCGGAGATGTGCAGCAGCGGCTGCGGCTTGTGCAGGTTCAGCTGTGCCTTCACCGCGTCTTTCTTGCGCAGGCTGAGGTAATAGTCGAACAGCTTGGGCTGCTTTTGCTTGATCAGCCGCGCCAGTGCAATGGTGGCGCGCACATCGGACAGCGCGTCATGGGCGGCTTCGTGCAGCAGGCCGTTGGCGGCGGACAGGTGTTCCAGCTTGAAACTGGGGCGGCCATCTTCGTGTTGTGGCCATTCAATGCCTTCCGGGCGCAGCGCATAAGTGGCGCGCACCAGGTCCAGAATGTCCCAGCGGCCACACTGGTTCTGCCATTCGCGCGCATAAGGATCAATCAGGTTGCGCCAGAACAAAAAGCGGCTGACCTCATCGTCAAAGCGCAGCGAGTTGTAACCCACGCCAATAGTGCCGGGTGAGGCTAGCTCGCGCTCGATCACGCCGGCAAATTCATGCTCGGCCACGCCTTGCTGCACGCAGTGTTGCGGGGTGATGCCGGTGAGCAGGCAGGCTTCCGGCGCGGGCAAGTAGTCTGGGGCCGGCTGGCAGTACAGCATCAGCGGTTCGCCGATTTCGTTCAGCTCGGCATCGGTACGCACCCCGGCAAATTGTGAGGGGCG
Source organism: Aquitalea sp. (assembly GCF_030150775.1). NCBI lineage: Bacteria > Pseudomonadati > Pseudomonadota > Betaproteobacteria > Neisseriales > Chromobacteriaceae > Aquitalea > Aquitalea sp. The sequence continues at coordinate 80,531 of NZ_JASLFG010000003.1, read as the reverse complement.
GTCCTGGCGCGGCACGGCGCCGAAGGTTTCATAGTCGTGCCAGAAGAATGTATGCATGGCGGTATCGTCATGGTTGAGCGAGGCAGAGGCTGGCAGTCTGGGGCAAGGCTGCCGGGCGGCGCAAGGGCCGGCGGGTCAGCTCTGATGGAAGCAGCGACCGCACACGGCGCGATAGCGCGCCTCGCCGCCTATCTCCACTTGCGGGCCTTGTATCACACGGCTGCCATCGGCATTGATGCGGATATGCATGGTGGCTTTCTTGCCGCAGGCGCAGATGGTCTTGATTTCTTCAATCTCTTCGGCGCGGGTCAGCAGCCAGGTGGAGCCGGCAAAGGGGTGGCCCTGAAAATCCACCCGCAGGCCAAAGCAGATCACCGGGATATTGCGGGTGTGGGCCAGGCGGTGCAGTTGGCAGACCTGATCCGGGCTCAGGAACTGGGCTTCGTCCAGCAGGATGCAACTGATGCCGGCCCAGTCCAGTGACAAAAAGTCGGTATCACCGGCAAAGGTGTGCGCCTGGCGCTGGATGCCCAGCCGTGAGGAAATCATCCCCACACCAAAGCGGTCGTCAATAGCGGCGGTATACAGTGCCACCTGCTTACCCATGGTTTCGTAATTGTTGGCAATTTGCAGCAGCTGGGTGCTTTTGCCGCTGTTCATGGCGGCGTAACGGAAAAACAGTTTGGCCATAGGTGTTCTGTCTTGTGGTCCGGTGTGGTTCAGCGCCCGCGCATGAACAGATTGTCCAGGTCTTTCATGCTCAGGCGCGACCAGGTGGGGCGGCCATGATTGCACTGGTTGGAGCGTTCGGTGTTTTCCATGTCGCGCAGCAGCGCGTTCATTTCGGTCAGCGTCAGCTGGCGATTGGCGCGCACCGCGCCGTGGCAGGCCATGGTGGCCAGCAGCTCGTTACGGCGCTCGGTCAGTACCTGGCTGAGGCCGAATTCGCGCACATCTTTCAGCACGGCACGGGCCAGATCCACCGGATTGCCATCTTGCAGCCATACCGGTACACCGCGCACGGCAATCTGGGTGGGAGACAGCGGTGCCAGTTCCACGCCCAGTTGCTTCATCTGTTCGCCATGTTCATGCACGGTGGCCACTTCCATGCGGTCGGCGGCAAACGACACCGGCAGCAGCAGGGGCTGCATCGGAATGGTGTCGGCCTCCAGCGCGGTTTTCAGCCGTTCGTAGACAATGCGTTCGTGGGCGGCATGCATGTCCACCACGATCAGCCCGTCTTCGCACTGGCTGAGGATGTAGACCCCGTGCAGCTGGGCCAGGGCAAAGCCCAGCGGCGGAATGCCCTCGCTGGCTTGCGGCAGGGCTTGCAGCTGGGTTGGCGACAACATGGCGGGCAGGGGGCTGGCTGGGGCTGGCGCTTCCTCGGCCAGGCGACGGCTTTCTTCCTCGCGCAGGCCGCCGAACATCTTGTCGTAAGTGCCAATGGCCTCGCGTGTCACATGCAGCGGCATGCTCTGCTGCTGGTAGCTGAAAGGCCGCACCGGGGTGTGGCTGCCGCCGCCGGTTGCCGTTGCCGGGCTACGCGGCGGAAACAGTGCCGCTTGCGGCTCGCTGACATTGGCGCTGGTGTTGATGTCACCCTGCGCCGGTATCGGGCTGCTGCTACCGGCGGTGGTGGCTGCCAGCGCCTTGTTGATGCTGTGAAACAGGAACTGGTGGATGGCCTGGCTTTCGCGAAAGCGTACTTCGATTTTGGTGGGATGGACATTTACGTCCACGCCGGCCGGGTCCATCGACAGGAACAGCGCATACACCGGGTGGCGCTCGTGATGCAGCACATCGCGGTAGGCCTGGCGCAGTGCGTGCTGGGCTGTCTTGTCACGCACAAAGCGGCCATTCACATAAAAATACTGTGCGTCGCGGCTGGCCTTGGAATAGGTGGGCGAGCCGACAAAGCCGTTCAGCGTCATGCTGCCGGCAGCGGTTTCCACCGTGATGGCTTCGGCAATAAAATCCTTGCCCAGCAGCGCGCCCACGCGGGCCTGCATGTCTTGCGCCGGCAAGCGCCAGATCACCTTGCCATTGTGGCGCAGCATGAACTCCACCTGCGGATGTGCCAGCGCAATGCGCTCGAACGTGGCTTCGCAGTGGGCGTATTCGGTGTTTTCACTCTTGAGGAATTTGCGCCGCGCCGGGGTGTTGAAGTACAGGTCCACCACTTCCACGCTGGTGCCGGGGGCGTGCGCGGCGGGCTCTACCGGATGCAGTGCGCCGTCAATGGCGATGATCTGGTGGGCGTGCTCGGCAGCGTGCGGGCGGCTGGTGAGGGTGAGGCGCGAGACGGAGGCCACGCTGGCCAGCCCTTCACCGCGAAAGCCCAGGGTGCCCACCTGCTCCAGGTCGTCCAGCGAGGCAATCTTGCTGGTGGCATGGCGGTCCAGCGCCAGCGGCAAATCATCGGCTGCAATGCCGCCGCCGTTGTCGGTGACGCGGATCAGCTTGATGCCGCCCTGGGCCAGATCGACGGTGATCTTGCTGGCACCGGCATCCAGGCTGTTTTCCAGCATTTCCTTCAGGGCAGAGGCGGGGCGTTCCACCACTTCGCCAGCGGCAATCTGGTTGACCAGGTGATCAGGGAGCTTGTGAATGCGTTTCATAGGCCGTTGATGATAATGCCGGACTGGCAGGAAGGGTAGGGCAATGCTCCCGCCGCAGCGGGCGGGAGCGGGCAAGGCTTACTGGCGCTGTGCGGCGCGCTTGTGCCGCCAGAACTCGATGATGGCGGGCAGGAAGGACACAAAGATGATGCCGAAGATCAGCAGCTCCAGGTTCTTGCGCACGAAGGGCAGGTTGCCAAAGAAGTAACCGGCATAGCAGAAGCCGGCCACCCACAGCACCGCACCGGCCACGTTGTACACGGTGAACTGGCGGTAGCCCATGCTGCCGATGCCGGCCACAAACGGCGCAAAGGTGCGAATGATGGGCACGAAGCGGGTGAAGATGATGGTCTTGCCGCCATGACGGTCGTAAAAGGCGTGGGTCTTGGCCAGGTATTCTGGCTTGATCAGGCGCGGAAAGCGTTGCAGCAGCCGTGCGCCCAGCAGTTTGCCGATGGTGTAGTTGACGGTATTGCCCAGGATGCCGGCCACGGTCAGCAGCAGCACCAGCATGTGCACATCCATCTTGCCCATGGCAGCCAGCGCACCCGCGACGAACAGCAGCGAGTCGCCCGGCAGGAAGGGCGTTACCACCAGGCCGGTTTCGCAAAAGATGATGAGGAACAGGATGGCGTAGATCCAGACGCCGTACTGAGCCACCAGCTGGGCCAGATGGACGTCGATGTGCAGGATGAAGTCGAGCAGAAAAGTGATGGCTTCCATGGGGACACCGGTTTGGTCTGTGGAGGATGAAAAACTGGCCGGACAAGCCGGCCAGTCATTACAGCAGATGCAGGGTCAGGCTCAGACCACCGCTTCTTCTTTCGGTTTGGTCGGCTTGATCATGTGCTCGCGGCTGACACCCAGCCACAGTGCGATCGGGCTGGCCACCAGTACCGAGGAGTAAATGCCGAAGATGATGCCAATGGTCAGCGCCATGGCAAAGCCGTGCAGCGCCGGGCCGCCGAATACCAGCATCGACACCACCATCATCTCGGTGGAGAAGTGGGTGATGATGGTACGGCTCATGGTGGCGGTAATGGCATTGTCGATGATGCTGGCGGTGGTCTTGCCACGCAGGCCCGGCTTGCGGAAGTTTTCCCGGATACGGTCGAACACCACCACCGATTCGTTCACCGAATAGCCCAGTACCGCCAGTACGCCGGCCAGTACGGTCAGCGAGAACTCCCAGCGGAAAAAGGCAAAGCAGCCAAGGATGATCACCACGTCGTGCATGTTGGCGATGATGGCCGACACGGCAAAGCGCCATTCAAAGCGCAGGGCCAGGTAAGCCATGATGCCCAGGCACACCAGGATGGCAGCGGTCAGGCCGTGGGAAACCAGCTCCTCACCCACGCTCGGGCCGACAAAGTCCACCTTGCGCAGCTGTACGGTGCCGTCCTTGGCCTTGAGCAGGCCCATCACCTTTTCCGACAGCTGGGCCGAGGTGGTGCCCGGCTTGTTGGGCAGGCGGATCATCACGTCGCTGCTGCTGCCCAGGCTTTGCACGGTGGCTTCGCCCAGCTTGAGGCTGTCCACGGTATCGCGGATCAGGTTCAGGTCGGCTGACTGCTGGTACTGCACTTCCAGCACGGTGCCACCGGTGAATTCAACACTGTAGTTGAGCCCGCGGGTCGCCAGAAAGAACACGGCAAGAATGAAGGTGACCAGCGAAATTGCCGTGGTCAACCTGCCGTAGCTCATGAACGGGATGTCCCGTTTGATGCGGAAAAGCTCCATTGTCTGTCCCGTCCTTATTTCTCAGGTTTCCACACCTGGCCAATGGCCAGTGAGGTCAGTTTGCGACGGCGGCCGTACCACAGGTTCACCAGACCGCGCGATACCAGTACGGCGGAGAACATGGAAGTCAGGATGCCGATACAGTGCACCACGGCAAAGCCGCGTACCGGGCCGGTGCCGAAAATCAGCAAGGCCAGACCGGCAATCAGGGTGGTGACGTTGGAGTCCAGAATCGTCGCCCAGGCATGGCCGTAACCGGCCTGGATGGCAGAGTGCGGCGGCACGCCGTTGCGCAGCTCTTCACGGATACGCTCGTTGATCAGCACGTTGGCGTCAATCGCCATACCCAGCGCCAGCGCAATGGCGGCAATGCCGGGCAGAGTGAGCGTGGCCTGCAGGATGGACAGGATGGCCAGCAGCAGGAACACGTTGACCGCCAGCGAGATGGCGGAGAACACGCCAAACACGCCGTAGTAGATCACCATGAACACCGCGATGGCAGCAAAGCCCCACAGGGTGGAGTGGAAGCCCTTCTCGATGTTTTCCTTACCCAGGCTCGGGCCGACGGTACGCTCTTCGATGATGTTCATCGGCGCGGCCAGCGAGCCGGCGCGCAGCAAGAGGGCGGTGTCATTGGCTTCGGCCGGGTTCATGCTGCCGGAGATCTGCACGCGGCCACCACCGATTTCCGAGCGGATGACAGGGGCAGTCACCACTTCGGCACGGCCTTTTTCCACCAGGATCATCGCCATGCGCTTGCCGATGTTTTCCGCAGTCACCTGACGGAAGATGGAAGCGCCGGTGGAGTCCAGATTGATGTGTACTGCCGGTGCGCCGTTTTCATCAAAGCCCGCTTGCGCGTCGTTGATGTTGTCGCCGGTCAGTTCCACGTCCTTCTTCACCAGAATCTTGCTGTCGCCATGCGAGGTGGCCTCGTCCAGCAGGTCGTAACCGGCCGGAATATTCCCGGCCAGTGCGTCGCTGACCTTGCCCTGGTCGTCTTCCACCATGCGCACTTCCAGCGTGGCAGTACGGCCGATGATGTCCTTGGCGCGGGCCGTGTCCTGGATGCCGGGCAGTTCCACCACGATGCGGTTGGGGCCGGCCTGCTGGATGATGGGTTCAGACGTGCCCAGCTCGTTCACCCGGTTGTGCAGGGTGGAGATGTTCTGCTTGACCGCATCGCCCTGGATCTTGGTGACTTCTTCCGGCTTCAGGGTGGCGGTCAGTTTGTAATTGGCATCGTCGCTGTTCAGCACCAGGGTGGGCAGGGTGCGGCTTACCACAGCCTGCGCGGCCTTCAGGGTGTCGGCATCACGCAGCTGCACTTCCAGCACATTGCCATTGCGCTTGATGGTGCCGTAGCGCACTTGCTTGTTCTTCAGCTCGCGGCGGATGTCGCCGGCGTAGCGTTCCATGGTTTTGTCGATGGCAGCCTGCATGTCAACCTGCAGCAGGAAGTGCACGCCACCGCGCAAGTCCAGACCCAGGAACATGGGGTAGGCCTTCAGGTCGGCCAGCCACTGCGGCGATGCCGGCAGCAGGTTCAGCGCAATGATGTAGCTGTCACCCAGCGCACGCTGGATGGCATCCCGGGCCTTGATCTGGGTGTCGGCATCCCTGAAGCGGATCTTCAGGCTGCTGCCGTCCAGATAAAGACCGTCCGGGCTGATGTTCTGGGCTTTCAGTGCCTCTTCCACGCGGCCCATCAGGGCGGTGTCCACCGGAATGGACTGGCGGGTGCTGGAGACCTGTACCGCGGGAGTCTCGCCGTAGAAGTTGGGTAGCGTATAGATCGTGGCAATGATCAGGGCTACCGCAATGACGAGGTATTTCCAGAGAGGATAGCGGTTCATGAGTGATATCGGAGCTAGGAAACGAAACTGGCCGTCATCCGGTGATACCGGGCTGACGGCCATGCTGGGGAATTACAGGGACTTCAGCGTGCCCTTTTCCACCTTGCCGGTAACGGCCGGGCGCTGCACATTGATTTCCACGCCATTGGCGATTTCCAGGGTCAGGAACTGCTCACCGGACTTCACTACCCGGCCCAGAATGCCACCCTGGGTAATAACTTCGTCACCCTTCTGGATTTCTGACAGCATCTTCTGGTGTTCTTTCATTTTCTTTTGCTGCGGACGCACCATCAGGAACCAGAACAGTACGAAAATGACGATCATCGGCAGAAAAGACATGATGTCAAAACCGCCCGGTGCGGTGCCAGCGGCGAAAGCCTTGTCAATAAAGGGCATGGATTTGCTCCCTTGTTATAGTGTTGATGGTGAAACAAACGGGCCATTGTAGCCACGCTGCGTGTCTTTTCCAACCTTCCGGCCTGAACGCAGGCTCAGACCACTTGGCGAAGTGGCAGGTTCCCACGCTTTATGACACGCCGCGTGCGCGCTTGTCGGCGAACTCCAGACGGAAGTCTTCGAAGCGGTTTTCCTCGATGGCCTTGCGCATTTCGCGCATCAGCTCTTGGTAATAATACAGATTGTGAATGGTGTTCAGGCGTGCGCCCAGGATTTCACCCACGCGGTGCAGATGGTGCAGATAGGCGCGGCTGAAGTTGCGGCAGGCGTAGCAGCCACACTCCTCGTCCAGTGGCTTCTTGTCATCCTTGTAGCGCGCATTCTTGATCTTGATGTCGCCGTACTGGGTGAAGATCCAGCCGTTGCGCGCATTGCGGGTGGGCATCACGCAATCGAACATGTCGATGCCGTTGGCCACGCCGTGCACCAGATCTTCCGGTGTGCCCACGCCCATCAGGTAGTGCGGCTTATCCGCCGGCAGCATGCCGTTCAGCTCGCTCAGCATGCGGTACATTTCCGGCTTGGGCTCGCCTACCGACAGGCCGCCAATGGCGTAACCGTCAAAGCCCACTTGCAGCAGGCCTTCCAGCGACTCCTGACGCAAGTCGGTATACAGATTGCCTTGCACGATGCCGAACAGGGCATTGGGGTTTTTCAGGTCGTCAAAGGCACGGCGCGAGCGCTCGGCCCAGCGCAGGCTCATCTGCAGCGATTTCTGCGCGGTGGCATGATCCACCTGGCCCGGCGTGCATTCGTCCAGCTGCATCACGATGTCCGAATTGAGCACGGTCTGGATCTTCATCGAGATTTCCGGGCTCAAAAACAGCTTGTTGCCGTTGATCGGGCTTTGGAAGGTGCAGCCTTCCTCGGTCAGCTTGCGCATGTCGGCCAGGCTGAAAACCTGGAAGCCGCCCGAGTCAGTCAGAATGGGTTTGTCCCAGCCGATGAATTCGTGCAGGCCGCCAAACTGCTCGATCACCTCCAGACCCGGGCGCAGCCACAGGTGGAAGGTGTTGCCCAGAATGATCTGCGCGCCGATGTCGTTCAGTTCCACCGGGCTCATGGCCTTGACTGAGCCATAGGTGCCTACCGGCTGGAAAACCGGGGTTTCCACCGTGCCGTGGTTGAGTTCCAGTGTGCCGCGCCGCGCGCCGCCGGATGTTTTGTGTACGGTAAACTTCAGCATGGGGTGTATTTGTTATGCAAAATCAGCGCGCTAGTATACAGCAAGCGGGCGTGGCTGTTGCCGTGGCAGGGAAAATCCCCGCAGAAGATGTCAATGTACGGGGCGGATGAGACTGGCCGGGTGCTTCAGGTCAGGCAGCCTTTGCAACAGCCTGTCTTGCGGATTCATGCGGTCAGGGGCTTGCTTTTTCGCGGCCAGGCCTTTAGTATTGCCAACTCGACGACAGGCACGTAGCTCAGCTGGTTAGAGCACCACCTTGACATGGTGGGGGTCGTTGGTTCGAGTCCAATCGTGCCTACCAAATACACAGCATGGAGTTATCCCAGATGAAACACTGGCGAACTACCACAACCCGACTTTCTCACGTTAGCTGAGCCTTGCGGGTTGTACCATGCAAAAAAGAGCGGCTCAGGCCGCTCTTTTTTTTTACCCTTCGCAACGATATTACGCCCTGTTTGGAGTTGACATGCCTGACATTCGCCTGCCTGACGGCTCGGTTCGATCCTTCGACAAACCGGTAACGGTTCATGAAGTGGCTGCGTCCATCGGTACCGGTCTGGCGCGCGCTGCGCTGGCAGGTCGCGTCGATGGCGTGCTGGTGGATACCTCGTACCGCATCGACCGCAATGCCGATCTGGCCATCGTGACCGACAAGGATGCCGATGGCCTTGGCATCATTCGCCACTCCACCGCCCACTTGCTGGCCTATGCGGTAAAAGAGTTGTTCCCCGAGGCGCAGGTGACCATCGGGCCGGAAATCGAAAACGGTTTCTACTACGACTTCGCCTACAAGCGCCCGTTTACCCCGGAAGACCTCGCCGCCATCGAAAAGAAGATGAGCGAACTGGCGAAGAAGGATATTCCGGTCGAGCGCTACGAGCTGCCGCGTGATGAAGCCATTGCCTACTTCAAGAGCATTGGCGAAGCCTACAAGGCCGAGATCATCGAATCCATTCCGCAGGGTGAGGTGCTGAGCCTGTACCGCGAAGGCGAATTCACCGACCTGTGTCGTGGCCCGCACGTGCCGTCCACCGGCAAGCTGAAAGTGTTCAAGCTGATGAAGGTGGCCGGTGCCTACTGGCGCGGCGACAGCAAGAACGAAATGCTGCAGCGTATCTACGGCACGGCCTGGGCCAAGAAGGAAGACCTGGAAGCCTATCTGTACATGCTGGAAGAGGCGGAAAAACGCGACCACCGCAAGCTGGGCGTGCAGATGGACCTGTTCCACCTGCAGGACGAAGCGCCGGGCATGGTGTTCTGGCATCCCAAGGGCTGGCAGTTGTGGCAGAACGTCGAGCAATACATGCGCGGCAAGCTGGTGAAAGAGGGTTATCAGGAAGTTCGCACGCCGATGATGATGGATGTGGAATTGTGGAAGAAGTCGGGTCACTGGCAGAACTACAAGGAAAACATGTTTATCACCGAATCGGAAAAGCGCGACTACGCCGTCAAGCCGATGAACTGCCCGGGCCATATCCAGATTTTCAACAGCGGCCTGCGTTCCTATCGTGACCTGCCGCTGCGCTATGCCGAGTTTGGTTCCTGTCACCGTAACGAACCGGGTGGCGCGCTGCATGGCATCATGCGTGTACGTGGTTTCGTGCAGGATGATGGCCATATCTTCTGCACCGAAGACCAGATCAACCAGGAAGCCAAGGCTTTCCATCGTCTGGTGATGGAAGTGTATGAGCGCTTCGGTTTTGACAAGGTGTCCATCAAGCTGGCGCTGCGTCCGGAAAAACGCCTGGGTGCGGAAGAAACCTGGGATAAGGCCGAGCAGGGCATGCGCGATGCACTGCAGGCTTGCGGTGTGGCCTGGGAAGAACTGCCGGGTGAGGGTGCCTTCTACGGGCCGAAGATCGAATACCACGTCAAGGATGCGCTGGGTCGCTCCTGGCAATGTGGTACCCTGCAGCTGGACTTCATGCTGCCGGAAAGTCTGGATGCCGAGTATGTGGCCGATGATAACAGCCGCAAGCGTCCGGTGATGCTGCACCGCGCTGCGCTGGGTTCGCTGGAGCGCTTCCTGGGTATTCTGATTGAAAACCACGCCGGGGCCTTCCCCTTGTGGCTTGCTCCGGTGCAGATGGTAGTGATGAATATTACCGAAGCGCAGGCGGATTATGCTGCACAAATCGTGGAAACATTGCAGAAACAAGGCTTCCGCGTTGATCTTGACTTGAGAAACGAGAAGATCGGCTATAAAATCCGCGAGCACAGTCTGCAAAAGCTGCCGTACCAGATCATCGTGGGCGACAAGGAAAAAGCAGGCGAACTGGTTGCCGTGCGCGCCCGTGGTGAAGACCTGGGTCAGCTCACGCTGGATGCATTCATTGCCCGCCTCAAGGCTGAGATGCCCGAGGCCTGATCCGGCAGCGGCAGGCATTTGATAGATTAATAGGAGATTTGGCTATAGCTCAGGAACGCGAAGCACGGATCAACGGCGAGATTACCGCTCGCGAGATTCGTCTGGTAGGTATGGAAGGTGAGCAGATTGGCGTTGTCAGTCTGCGTGAGGCAATGGCACTGGCCGAGGAAAATGATGTGGATCTGGTGGAGATTTCCCCGACCGCTCAGCCCCCGGTCTGCAAACTGATGGACTACGGCAAGTTCAAGTACGAACAGTCGAAGAAGCGTCACGAAGCCAAGCAGAAGCAGAAACAGGTCCAGATCAAGGAAATCAAGTTCCGTCCGGGTACTGATGATGGCGACTACAACGTCAAGCTGCGTAACCTGATCCGTTTCCTCAATGATGGCGACAAGGCCAAGATCACCCTGCGTTTCCGTGGTCGTGAAATGGCTCACCAGGACATCGGTCTGGCGCTGCTCAAGCGTGTTGAGGCCGATTTGGCTGAAATTGCGACAGTAGAGCAGTTTCCCAAGCTGGAAGGTCGTCAAATGGTGATGATGATTGCCCCGAAAAAGAAATAATCGGGTATAATCGTTTTCTCAATACGGCAGGGTCTACCCTGCCGTGTTGATTTTGTGGGGCGGAAACGCTCCGCGCAAAAGCGTGACGCAGTGGTTTCAAGTACCTTCGGGTCACCCTGTGTCTAATCTAACTCAGAAATTCTGCAGGAGTTTTCCATGCCGAAAATGAAGACCAAGTCGAGCGCGAAAAAGCGTCTCAACGTGCTGGGCAATGGCGGTGTAAAACGCTCTTATGCGTTCAAGCGTCACATCCTGACCAAGAAAACCACCAAGAACAAGCGCCAGTTGCGCGGTACCACTCTGGTACACGCTACCAACATGGCTTCTGTTCGCGCCATGCTGCCCTACGCATAAGGAGACTGAATAATGCCACGCGTTAAACGCGGTGTAACCGCACGTGCTCGTCACAAGAAAATCCTTGCCCTGGCGAAAGGCTATCGCGGCCGTCGCAAGAACGTCTATCGCATCGCCAAACAGGCGGTGATGAAGGCGGGTCAATATGCATACCGCGACCGTCGTCAGAAAAAGCGTCAGTTCCGTCAGCTGTGGATTGCCCGTATCAACGCCGCTGCGCGTGAAAACGGTCTGCCGTACAGCAAGTTCATGAACGGTCTGAAGAAAGCCGCCATCGAAATCGACCGTAAGGTCCTGGCCGACCTGGCCGTGTTCGACAAGGCCGCTTTTGCCCAGATCGTTGAAAAGGCGAAAGCTAGCCTCGCTTGATAGCAAGACTGTAAAAGGGGAGGCTAAGGCCTCCCTTTTTTTCATTTGCCTGTAGTTTAAGAATGTTGCAAGAGCGTTGACCAGACTGCCATGAGTGTGGTCAGCCTTTTTGTTCCGGTCTGCCGGTTGATGCAAGGTACCGCTGATGTCATGCAATGGTTGCCACATCGCGGGCTGTCAGGCCGGAAAGACGCATACGGTGTGAGACCCAATGACTAACGTTGACGCGATTCTCCAAGCCGGTCTGGCTGCCGTCGAGGCGGCGTCCGACCTCATCGAACTGGAGCAGGTCAAGGCACGCTACCTCGGCAAGAGCGGCGAGCTGACCGAACTCCTCAAACAATTGGGCAAGCTCCCTCCAGAGGAGCGCAAGGCTGCCGGTGCCACCATCAATGTGGCCAAGCAGGCTTTCGAAACTGCCCACAATACCCGTCGTGACCTGATCAATGCCCAGAAGCTGGAAGCCCAGCTGGCTGCAGAGTCGCTGGATGTAACCCTGCCAGGCCGTGGCTTGTCCACTGGCGGCCTGCACCCGGTGGCGCTGACACTGGAGCGTATTGCCACCCTGTTCCGTTCCATGGGTTTCCAGGTGGCGGACGGTCCGGAAATCGAAACCGACTTCCACAATTTCCAGGCACTGAACATTCCGGAAAACCACCCGGCCCGCGCCATGGCCGACACCTTCTATGTGGAAGGTGGTGATGTGCTGCGTACCCATACCAGCCCGATCCAGGTGCGTTACATGCTGAACAACGAGCCGCCGATCAAGATCGTGGCTCCCGGTCGTGTGTATCGCGTGGATTCCGATGCCACTCATTCGCCGATGTTCCACCAGATGGAAGGCCTGTGGGTAGAAGAGGGCGTGTCCTTTGCCGACCTCAAGGCAGTGGTGACCGACTTCCTGCGCCGCTTCTTCGAGCGTGACGACCTGCAAGTGCGTTTCCGTCCGTCCTTCTTCCCGTTCACCGAACCGTCCGCCGAAATCGACGTGCTGGGCGAGCGTGGCTGGCTGGAGGTGGGGGGCTGCGGCATGGTCCACCCCAATGTGCTGCGCAATGTGAATATCGATCCGGAAAAGTACAGCGGTTTTGCCTTTGGCATCGGTCTGGACCGTTTCGCCATGTTGCGTTACGGCGTGAATGACCTGCGACTGTTCTTTGAGAACGATCTCAACTTCCTCAAACAGTTCAATTAAGCGCAGGCAGGGATAAACAATGCAATTTTCCGAACAATGGCTGAGAAACTGGGTTAATCCTTCCCTTTCCAGCGAGGAACTGTCCTACCTGCTGACCATGGCCGGTCTGGAAGTGGAAGAAACCACCGCTGCGGCACCGGCCTTCACCGGTGTGGTGATTGGCGAGGTCAAGGAATGCGTCAAGCACGAAAACGCTGACCGCCTGCGCGTGACCAAGGTGGATGTCGGTACTGGCGAACTGGTGCAGATTGTCTGTGGTGCGCCGAATGTGGCAGTGGGCGTACGCATTCCGTGCGCACTGCCAGGCGCGGTGTTGCCGGGTGACTTCAAGATCAAACCCACCAAGATGCGTGGCGTGGAATCGGGCGGCATGCTGTGTTCCGGCAAGGAACTGGGCGTGCCGGAAGATGTGGATGGCCTGATGCTGCTGCCGGCTGATGCGCCGGTGGGCCAGAACATCCGTGACTACCTGGGTCTGGACGACCAGCTGTTCACGCTGAAAATCACCCCTAACCGTGCCGACTGCCTGTCGATCAAGGGCATTGCGCGCGAAGTGGCGGCACTGACCGGTGCTGCACTGCAGCTGCAAGCCATCACCGCCATCGCGCCGCAAATCGACGACGTGGTGCCGGTTGCCATCGCTGCTCCGCAAGCCTGCGGTCGTTACATCGGCCGTGTGATTCGCAATGTCAACGCCGCTGCGCCTACCCCGGACTGGATGAAGCGCCGTCTGGAGCGCTCCGGCCTGCGTTCCATTTCCGCCATTGTTGATGTCACCAATTATGTGCTGCTCGAACAAGGTCAGCCCATGCACGCCTTCGATCTGGCCAAGCTGGAAGGTGGTATCCAGGTGCGCATGGCCAAGGCTGGCGAGCAGCTGCTGTGCCTGAACGAAAAAACCGTCACGCTGGCTGAAGACAATCTGGTGATTGCCGATGATGCCAAAGTGCTGGCCATTGCCGGCATCATGGGTGGTGAAGAAAGTGGTGTCACCACTGCCAGTACCGACATCATGCTGGAAAGTGCCTTCTTTGCCCCGGCAGCCATTGCCGGCAAGGCCCGCGCCTGGGGTTTCGGCTCGGACTCCTCTTTCCGTTTCGAGCGCGGTGTGGATTTCGAACTGCAACGCGAAGCGATGGAGCGCGCCACCGAACTGGTGCAGTCCATCTGCGGTGGTGAAGCCGGCCCGCTCAACGAACAGGTTGCCGAATTGCCTGTCCGCAAAGGCGTGAAAGTACGCACTGCGCGCGTAGCTCGCCTGCTGGGCATTACCCTGTCTGCCGAGCAGATCGCTACCATTCTCACCCGTCTGGGTCTGGTTTTCGATACTCAGGAAGATGGTTTCCTGGTGCATGCACCGTCCTTCCGCTACGACATCGAGATCGAAGAGGACCTGATCGAGGAAGTGGCCCGCGTACATGGTTACGATGCCATCCCCTACGAAGCACCGGCTGCCCGCCTGCGCATGCTGGCGCTGCCGGAAGAGCGTCGCCCGCGTGAAGACATCCGCCATTTTCTGGCTGGTCGCGACTATCAGGAAGTGGTCAGCTATGCCTTTGTCGAAGAAGCATGGGAACGTGACTTTGCCGGCAATACCGACCCGGTGCGCCTGATCAACCCGATTGCCTCGCAAATGAGCGTGATGCGCTCGTCCCTGATCGGTGGTCTGGTCAATGTGCTGCAAGGCAACCTCAACCGCAAACAGCCGCGTGTGCGCGTGTTCGAAGTGGCCCGCGTGTTCGGCAAGAATGCTGCTGGCAAGGCCGACGAAACCACCCAGCCGGAAAAAGTGGCCGGTTTGGCATGGGGTCCGCGTGTCGCCGAGCAATGGGGTACCAAGGCCGAGCGCATCGATTTTTACGATGTGAAAGCCGATGTGGAAGCCCTGCTGCTGCCGGCGCAAGCCAGCTTTGCCAAGGCGGCACACCCGGCCTTCCATCCTGGCCGTTGTGCTGAAATCAGCCTGAATGGCAAGGTGATTGGCGTGATGGGTGAGCTGCATCCCAAGTGGGCGCAGCAATACGGTCTGCCAACCCCGCCGGTTCTGTTTGAACTGGACTTGGCCGCGGTTGAACAACGCGCTGCCATCAAGGCACAGCCGGTCAGCAAATTGCAGCCGGTACGCCGCGATCTGGCGCTGGTGGTTGACGAGCAGGTAACGGTTGCTGCTATGCTGGACACTTTCCATCAGCATGCATCCGCGCTGGTGAAGGAAGTGGCCTTGTTTGATGTCTATCGTGGCAAGGGTGTGGAAGAGGGCAAGAAGAGTCTGGCCTTCCGCGTGGTGTTGCAGGATGATGCCCGCACCCTGACCGACGAAGATGTCGAGCCGGCCATCCAGAAGCTGCTGGATGCTGTTGCAAGCGCACACGCAGCCCAATTGCGCCTGTAAGCCATTATTGCCGGAAGGCGTGGCATAATGTCCGCCTTCCATCTGTATATTCAAGAAGTTAAGGGGTAGTCATGACTTTGACCAAGGCTGAGTTGGCCGACCTGTTGTTTGACCAGGTAGGTCTGAACAAGCGTGAAGCCAAGGACATGGTTGAAACGTTTTTTGAGGAAATCCGTATCGCGCTGGAAGCAGGTGATTCGGTAAAGCTGTCCGGATTTGGTAATTTCCAGCTGCGCGACAAGCCGCAACGTCCAGGCCGCAATCCCAAGACCGGGGAAGAAATTCCCATCACGGCACGCCGCGTGGTGACCTTCCACGCCAGTCAGAAACTCAAAGGAATGGTTGAGCAATACCATGCTAACAAGCAAGGCTGATCTGCCGGCAATCCCGTCCAAGCGCTATTTCACCATCAGCGAAGTAAGCGAGCTGACCGGGGTGAAGCCGCATGTGCTGCGTTACTGGGAACAGGAATTCTCCCAGTTGCGCCTGGTCAAGCGCCGTGGCAATCGTCGTTACTACCAGCACCACGAAGTGCTGCTGGTGCGTCGTATTCGTGGTCTGCTGTACGACGATGGCTTTACCATCCAGGGCGCACGCCAGCGGCTGGGTGTCGGTGGTGAAATGGAACGGCCGATTACTGCTCAGGAAGTACGGTCCGAACTGGAAGCAATTTTGAATTGGCTGGATTCAGGTGTTGGCAAACAGTAAATAAACGGTTACAATGCGTTTCTCTTGAGTCGGGGTGTAGCGCAGCCTGGTAGCGCACCTGCATGGGGTGCAGGGGGTCGGAAGTTCGAATCTTCTCACCCCGACCACAAGAACACTAGAAGTATCAAACACTTAAGCCTCCATGCATGGAGGCTTTTTTGTTGTCTTCAAATATCGTGCGGGACTTTTTGTAGCGTCGCGACCTTATTTGCACATTTTCGCGCAGCTTTTTGCACTGAGTCGCCGCTGAAACAAGTGCAAAACAGCCTGCAAATCAGGCTGTTTCTGTCTCCTCTTTAACGGCTGGTTGATTCCCCTCTGTTACCCACTGGATGTAAGCAACAAAGTCAGGGTCATCTGCCGACTGGCACGGGGCCACGACCTTACTGTAACTTTGCGGCAGTTTTGGCACTCGTTTGCACTTTTATTGTCACCGCCAATTTGCAGGGTTTTTGGCACTATTTGCGCTTCTTTTGTCACCGGTACGCAAAAATCTAACGCTTCCTTACTGCTACCTTTTCCTGTGATGGAGGAGGGTGTGTAACTTTGCGGCAGTTTTGGCACTCGTTTGCACTTTTATTGTCACTGCCAATTTGCAGGATTTTTGGCACTATTTGCGCTTCTTTTGTCACCGGATCGTAAAATCTAACACTTCCTTACCGCTACCTTTCCCTGTGATGGAGGAGGGTGGTCCAGTCCTGGTTCTCCGTGCTCTACCACTACCTGAAATGAAAACACCCTGCATGTAGGCAGGGTGTCATGTTGGTTGTCGACTGCTTTCGACCCAAAACGGTCGGTAGTGATTTGTGAAAGCGGACCTTCAACGATGAAGTTCAGCAACTTGCGGACAGCGAATCTGGCTGCTTGCTCGCTGGAACGACCTGTTATTCTTGTCTAGAAGCGAGCAGAACCGCTTACAGCCACCATGATTTGATTTTCAACATCCGTATATTCTTCAATCCAGTTCCTTGGGTCGCCCAAGTAGGTGTAGCGAAGCGAAGGGTAGTCGGTAGCATAATCCTTGTGAAATCGCTGAGCCAACCAAACATTGGCCTGTTTCATCGGCCACGGAGCAGCAACCTCTTGAACAGAATTCCCAGCCTTCAGCTCCACTTCCAAAATTTCTCGTAAGGGGCCGACAATTCGGGGAAGAATGGCTTCCAAGTCATAAGCGTACACTGTCATAGCTTCTAATTTCCAAATTAACCGGAGTGCTTTGGCGCGTCAGGGTTGAATGAAGTGTTAGCAATCACGCTCACATCGGACATGTTTTTCATTCGGTTATGCTGGGATGTAACCGGACTTGTTATGCATTGGTGAAATCGAAGTACAAGACGTTTGACCAGTTTCCTAGTCCGAGGTGATACACAGGCTTCATCACATCGTGTGCAGAGCTCAGAGGTTCTGGAGTACGGCCAAACAGTTTTGAGAAGAAACCAACTGGTTTTGGCGGCACTACAGGAGGTGGCACCAAAGACTGTAACGCCTGCTCTACTTCTGGCTGGATATTTTTTACTTCCTCGAGGAGCACTAAATTCTGCTCAAGAATCGGTGTTTCACCCATGTCAAAAATTTCGCCGCACTCCAAAACGAAGTATTGGTTTCGGTTCTCTGGTTTGTTCAAAAACTCGATAGCTTCGGCAATCAAGCCCTGAGCTTCAGGAAGATCTATTTGCGACAAGAACTCCTCAAGGTTTTTCACGCCAGCAGAGTAATCACCTACCAGAGCTATTTCCTCCGGGTTGTCCCAAATCGAAGAAAGACAAGTTTGGGGATTGCCGGAGAGAAGAAGCTTAAAAACGATTGGTATATCATAGTTCCACTCCGAAATACCAACTAGTTTTCGACCATTAGCCTTGGCGTTCTGCCCAGGAATGACGTTGGTTGAGTAGAGATAGCTGCGATTAGCCATAGTGATTAATCCGGTGCATAACGTAAAATAGATGGCATTACTTTCATATAACTCTGTCAACGCGCCGTATATCTTGGGTAGCATGGCCGCTAGGAAGCCTTACCGATACAGGAGCAGGAGATTTCAGGCGATATCCACGAGAATATATGACAGACATATGCGGCGCAGAGCAATGACGTCGGGATTGTTCCAGTCACACTCCCGGTTGTCATCCTGTGAGTGCCTCTTACCTACGGCTGTTTTGGAGCAATTCTCCCTATGTCCGCTCCTGGCCGATACCCGCCACCTTACTCCCAATCCACAATGCATAAAAGGGGGCCTTTGCCCCCTTCGTCCTGTTTATCCTCCCACCCTACACATAAGTCCCCCTCAGCTTCCGGGCGATCCATTCCACGATTTGCGGCACAACGGCGTTGCCGGCAGCTTGAGCCTCTGCAAAGTTGGTCGCATCCAGTCCTAGGCGAAGCCCATGATGCTCAGACGCTCCGGCCCGCTCAGCCATCGAATCCCGTCCGTCGGCTTGAGCGATGAGGCCTGCACCATGGATAGGGATCTGGCTGGGGGCCTGTCCGGCAAGTAGTCTAGGGAAAGGCTTGAGCCCGTATTGTTGCGCTGGCGGCGTGCCAGGAACAGTTGCCACTGGGCTGGCGTTAGCCAGCAGCTCGATGGGGGGATGCTCGTGAAGACCGGCAATAATGAATACGCGACGGCGTTTTGTGGGGACTCCGAAGCATGAAGCATCCAGCACCCGCCAGCATCCCAGATACCCGCATTCGGCAAGCGTGGAAATGACTGTCTGGAAATCCTGGCCATCTCGGCAAGAGAGCAGCCCCGTGACGTTTTCAAGGACCAGCCAGCGAGGTTGTAACTCGCGGGCGAGGCGGCAGACTTCAAAGAACAGGCCAGAGCGCTGGCCGGCCAGGCCTTGCCGGGCTCCCATGGTGGAGAGGTCCTGGCAGGGAAAGCCGCCGACCAGGACGTCAACGGCGCTGAGGTTGTGGGCGCCGACGGTGCGCACATCGTCGAACTGGCGGGCGTGGGGGAAACGGTCGGCGAGGACGGCGCGGCAGATGGGGTTGATTTCGACTTGCCAGGCAGTGGTGAAACCGGCGTTTTCAAAGCCGATGTCGAAGCCGCCGATGCCGGCGAACAGGCTACCGATGGTGGGGTGTGGGCCATGCATGTGCTTCCTTTGCAGTGGCGTGCGATGACGCGCTGGCAGGAGGCTCGGCGGCCTTCAGATAATTGTGCGCCCGGCAGCGCGGGCATTTGATGCTGAGGACCAGCACGTGGCCCTCGGCGAGTTTGCGGCCGCAATGGCCGCAGCGGATTTCGGGTGCCGGTGGAGTTGGCATTGTGGCCAGCCACATGCGCGCCGACTTCATTCAGGGCGCGGCCAGTGGACTTGGTCCCGTCGACATCCATAGCAAAGTGGTAGCCGATGGCCTTGAGGCTGGGGTTATGGGCGGCAATGGCGGCCGGCTGGCGGTGCAACCATGCTGAGCATGCCACTGGTCAATGACGGCTACAGCCGATTTAGACGCGGAGCTGAGTACCTTGCCGTTGGGGCTGGCGGCGCAGTGGATGACGATCAGTTTGATGGTGCGGGACACGATATTTCCTGATGCAGGTCATGAGGCAAATCGTAGGGAAAGTCAGGGAGTGGTCAGATTGGGAAGGGGGTCGGTGCTTCTGAGCAGGCGGTATGGAAAGTAGGGGGGAGTTGAGGCTTTTCATGACAATGCCAAGTGAGTATTATGGCTATGTGATTGAGCAGATTGAGACTCAATAATTAGCAGCTAAATTTTTGAGATTTATCGCAAGGAGTGTGTAATGAGAAAGTTGGTTTTTTTGTTTTTATTATTATTTTTTAGACTGGCAATGGCAGGGGCGACTTATACCATAGAAGGGCGATGGATTTTATTTAACATCGCAGGAGGCACAGTTGAATTTTATGATAAAAATTCTATCAGTGAATCTGGTGGTGTGAAAACAATCAAAATATTGTCTATGCAGAAATTGTATCGTAACACTCCAAGCCCTTATGCGCCGCATGCTTATCCTATCCCGTCTGGTGTGATGAAAACGATAGCGCTGGATTGTGATAATAATACAATCCAATTCGGACATACTTCTTATTATAGTACTAACTATACTTCCCATGGTAAGGATATGGATTTGTATGATATAAGGGCATTCAATGTTAGAGAGGATGATTCGAAAGGAAAAGTCCTGACGACAAAGGGTGGAATGTTTTACTACTTGGATAGGACTTTTTGTGATGAAAATCCTCCGATGAAAGAAATTGAAGTTAAGAATCCAATTGAAGTGTCTCAGCGAGTTATTTACATGTTGAATAATTTGGATAAATATATCCAAGGCGTGCAGTAGGTTGTTTAATTTTTTGCGTGTTGATTTTGTGTGGCGAGATAAATACTTGCAAAAGGTACTAGTCTGGCCTGTATTAATATCAAGATCGATGGTTGGTATGGAGGGTGCAGCGAAAAATGGGTCTATCAGAATTCTGTGTAAATCGGACCGTAGTCTGCACCATACCGGCTGGCTACTCTGGTCGAGCTGGAGCGAAGATTCTAGTGGATATTTTTAGAACTACTGCTTTTGGCCAAGAGCAGTCCTCTCGCGGCATTAGCTCAAAGCAGTCTTTGACGCAAAGGTTATGGTCATTTGCATGCGCTCGGACTCAAGTAGCCTTGCAGTTAACTAGCACGGCTAAAGAAAGTTAGTTACTTCTTTCATTTGAAGTTGCTAGTGACAACGGCCCTGTTTAATATTAAGGTGAGTAATTATGGCTATGCGTGAGAGTGTGAAGTCTCTGAGGGCGTATTTTGTTTTTGCTGGCACTATTACTGCCTTGCAAGGAATTGGTATGGCAAAGGGCTCTAACTTCAACGTGATTGTTGGGATATTCTGCCTTGTTCAGTTTTCATTGGCGGCAGGCTATTTGTATGTTGGGTTAAAGCTGGATAAATTACTGGCAACATCAATTAGACCCATCGCTATAGTTCTATCGATAAGCGTGTCAGTGCTTGCACTTGTATTTCTGATTAGCTTGGTTGGTGGTTTTTATTTTAAATATGCTTTTCAGCTTGCTCTTGGCTCCGTGATCGCTTGGTATCTTTATAGAAATTCTAAAAGGCTTTATTTTGAAGAAAAAAATAAGCTAACTGCCTAGGTGGTTTTATTGCATGGCAGGTTGTTTCCGCGAATAAACAATCAAGTTTTCTATCTGCTGGTTGCTGAGCTTTGTCGTGTAAGGTCTGCTTTCACAAGTTACGGCAGCAGCTTTGGATCGTAAGCTGGCATAAAGGAAAATTTGGCCGCTTAAGGTCAAACCAACCATTGCTGATAAACAGTGCATACGTCTTAAGTTCGGCTCAAACCAGCTGTCAGCAAGATGGCGTCTAATTGCTGGTTTGTACAGAATGGTGGACATGCCTCCTCCCAGGGAAAGGCCGGCTCGCGGTGTCGACGGCAGGGAAATGGCCGGCATGTAGTCTTGCGTTGCCGCTCTTGGCTGAGACACATAATTTATAGCCAGACTCTTGCATTCGGTCTACGCTTACTTTACAAGAGATACCTGCGACAATAGTCAATGAATATACAATTAAATTCATATCCAATCCCTCCCGACGAGCCTGAACGTCTGCAGCTGCTGCATGCGCTGGCCATTCTAGACACCCCTCCAGATGAAGTTTTTGACCGAATTACCCGACTTGTTTCCAAGTTGTTGAAGGTGCCGATTGCACTGGTCTCCCTGGTTGACGAGGACCGCCAATGGTTCAAGTCCAAGGTGGGTCTGACTGCCGCGCAAACACCGAGAGATGTCGCCTTCTGCGCACATGCAATCGCACAGGCCGACCCATTGATTGTAGAAGATACACAACTTGACTCCCGGTTCTCCCATAATCCCTTGGTAACCAGTGCCCCAGACATCCGTTTCTACGCTGGGGTACAGATAAGGTCCTGCGGTGGTCTAGCATTAGGGACACTATGCGCCATTGACACGAGCCCTCGTACACTTAGTCCTGATCAGATTGCGATCTTGGTTGATTTTGCGGAAATGGTCAGTCGTGAAATGCAATTGCGTGAAACACTTTTGTTGACTGAGGCAGAAATAAATCACTCGCAGGATGTCATTGACGCGGTGGAAATACGTTTTCGCACCGTTTTCGAGCGTGCCGGTGTCGGGATCGCAATGGTTGCCCCTGACGGTGGGTGGATCGGGGTCAATGATGCACTATGCGACATCGTGGGTTACACGCGTGAAGAATTAGTCCATATGACGTTCCAGCATATTACCTATGCTGATGATCTGAATGCCGACTTGAGCATGCTTGAGCAGCTAGTGGCGGGTGAGATTGACCGTTACCAACTGGATAAACGATACATTCATAAAAGCGGCAAGCTAGTCTGGATCAATTTGACAGTGACCAAGCAGCTGAATAAACATGGACAACTGGAGTACTTTGTCTCAATCATCAAAGACATCCAATCCAGAAAAGAAGCTGAGAGTTCACTTGCTGACTTAAGACGGACGCTGGAAGAGCGTGTCAAGGATAGGACAAAGGAGCTGCGGTCGGCCAACGAAATGCTTGCATCGGTCATTAACCAGCAATTGCAAACAGAACAAGCATTACGCAAACGTGACACAGAGTTAAGCGCCATTCTTGAAAATGCGAATGATGCTTATGTGTGCATCAATCAAGCTGGTGTTGTGAGTGCGTGGAACCAGCAGGCGGAAATTACTTTTGGTTGGAGTAAGGATGAAGCCGTTGGTAGCCTTCTGGAAGAGCTGATTATTCCCCCGGTCATGCAGGAGAGGCATCGCAAGGGACTGCAGCATTATCTTCAGTCGAGAACATCAGACGTCATTGGCCACCGGCTAGAGCTTGCAGCAATGAAAAGGGACGGCAGCATCATCCCTGTCGAGGTCCGTATCCAGGCGTTACAGTTTGATGATGAGATATTGTTCAGTGCATTTTTGCATGACATTTCTGCACGCAAACAGATGGAGGCATTACGTGAGCAAGAAGCTCGGATTGATACATTGACAGGTCTTCCGAATCGCCGTGCTTTTTTTGAGACGCTACCCAAGGCCATTGTACGCTGCCAGCGCAGTAATCAAGCTCTGGCACTCCTTTTTATTGATCTGGATGGGTTTAAGGCTGTGAACGATGATCAAGGACACCATGCTGGTGATTTGCTCTTGGGGGAGATTGGCCAACGTTTATCCAGCCTGCTGCGAGAAACCGATACCGTTGCCCGCCTTGCCGGGGATGAGTTTGTTGTTATTCTGGAAAACTTAGATCCAGAGTCACATAGAACGCAGGAAATAGCTCAGAAAATGCTAGCCAAGATTGCAACGCCCTTCTCTTTTGAACAGACGACTGTTCAGGTCAATGCAAGTATCGGTATCGCCTTGCATCGGCCAGGCGATGATATTGATATCGAAGCCTTGCTCAACCGTGCGGACAGAGCAATGTATGATGCCAAACATGCGGGGAAAGCCAGAATTGTTCTGGCTTGACTTGGCCGTACCTCGTTGTACCTTATCTATCTAGCCAACTAATAACATCTTGTGATAGTTAAAAAAATGGCCCCATGGGGGCCATTTCTTGTTTAGAACAGTGAGCCTTGTCCGTTACTACTCAAAGGTATCCGGTCAGCTTCCTTTTCTAAAATTTCTTCAATCCTTCGGTCACCAAGCCGGTAATTTGGGAGCAGTATGTTGTTGACTGTTGCATTGTGTCCCAACTCGAGATAGTGGCTATTCGGCAGCATACTGCATGCCAACCTGCTCAATACTGGCATAGACCGAACCATTTTCTCCTGGTGGCGTGTACCGGATCAGGTCATACCGCGTGCCACCCGTCACACCGATTGACTTCATTGGCGGGAAGTTCGCACCCAGAGGAATCGCACTCTGTACCGTAGTTTCTCCGTATACCAGGTAAAGCAGGGCGCTATCACCAGATAGCTGCGCCAGGTCCGGACAGTTCAGTATTGGGTTCAACATTGGCCGGCGTGGGAATATTGGCCTGCAGGCCAATGAAGGCATGATCGCCATTCTCCATGGCTGCATCCGAAAATGCACAGCGAGCCTGGAACAAATACCTTCCAGCACCCTGACTATCGCCGGCTGCCAGGAAGTTGGTGTAGCTATGCATACCGGCAAGGCTGCAGGCTGAAGTCGCTGATACCTCTGCGCTTCTGATACCGCGCGTCGTGATGTTGACTTGCCGTTACTGTACTGCCCGCCCTGTCGCTGTTCCTGCGACCCCATACCGGCAAAGCCAAACGCTTGCCATGGCGTAATGCCGTTAGAGGTTTGCCAGTTCGCCCAAGATGTCGTTAAGCACCTCGACCGTGGCGGACTTCTTCATGAAGTACAGGGCTGCTGCGCCACAGAACGGCTCCACGTAGCAGCTATGCTCCGGGAACCGCGGCAGAATGTGTTTGGCCTGGCGGCGTTTACCGCCTATCCAGACGACTTATCGATGCTCTACCGCTATCCGAAAATGAAAACACCCTGCGTGAAGGCAGGGTGTCATGTCGGCAGGCGACAGGCATCGCTTGGGTCAGGACAGTCTGTCGGAGTGCATCTCATGATCGGCAGCTGTCGTTCGCTTCGCTGACAAAATGGCTGAAACAATGCGCAGAGCAGTCGAAATCCACCCCGCGCATTTACCCTTCGAGTTAGGTGCCGACAAGGTGCTCCAGCCCACGCTCGCCAACTGGTGCTTCTGCTAGCCACGGTATCAGCGCCGATTGCTTGGACAGATTGTCAGCAACGCGACGAATGAAAGGCACTTCATAAGCACCACGCTGGCAAAGAATGGGATGCTTTGTTCCGCTCGCCAAGAGCGACTGGTTGACGACCCAGGCATGCGCTTGGATACCTGCCCGGGCCAGGTCGGCGCTAAGCCGTTCGGCCTCATGGACTGGTGTGGCTTCCGGTAGTGTCACGATGAGCACCCGGGTATAGCTGGGATCGCGCAGCCGCGGCAGCAATTGGAGCACGGCCTCGGGCATGTCGCCCTGGGCGCGCATGACTTCCCGGTGGTACGCCTCAGCCGCATCGAGCAAGAGAATGGTATGCCCTGTTGGTGCGGTATCCAGCACCACGAAACCATCCTTGCCTTCATCGACGGTGCGGGCGAAAGCGCGGAAGACGGCGATTTCTTCGGTGCATGGTGAGCGCAAGTCCTCTTCGAGCATGGCGCGCCCGCCTGCATCAAGATGCTGCCCAGCCTTGGCCAGTACCTCCTCGCTGTATTGCTTCACTTCCTGCACGGGGTCGATGCGTGTCACCACAAGTCCGGGTACGACACCATCAATGGCTGCCGCTGTGTGGGCAGCCGGGTCGGTGGTGGATAGCACCACCTGGTGGCCTTTCTTGGCCAGTGCAACCGCAATGGCTGCCGCCACCGTCGTCTTGCCGACACCACCCTTGCCCATGGTCATGATGACCCCATGCCCCGTTGCTGCAATGTCCTCGACAAGACCGCGAAGATTAGGTGGTAGAGAAGTTTGTGGCATGACGGTACTGGTGGGTGCGATGACGGTCTCGGGATGTGCCATCTCGCGCAGGGCATCCAGACCCACCGTGCCACGTGGCAGGAAGGGAATGCGTGTTTGTGCTAAGTCAGCGAGTCCTGATGGCATGGTTTCGATGGCTGCCGCGGCGCGAGCCACCATTGCAGCAGCAATCACATCACCAGCTGTGTCGCCAGAGAGCAAGCCGTTGATGACTAGAGTTTGGTTGCAAATGCCCAGGTCAGTCAGCTCGAGGCGGGTGCGGTTGGCCTCACGCAAGGAGGCCGTATCTGCACGCGCAACCAGAACGACGGTCGTCTCGTTGGCGCTAGAGAGGCGAGCCACCGTTGCAGCATATAAGGCCTTCTGTTTTTCCAGGCCGGCCAAGGGGCCCAGGCAGGAGGCACCGCCAGTCGAGGAAGAGATGAACTCGTCCCAGGCCGAGGGCAGCGTCAGCAGGCGTAGCGTGTGGCCAGTGGGGGCCGTGTCGAAGATAACGTGGTCGAACTCAGCCGTCGCTGCCGGCTCGCCCAGTAGCTTCGAGAACTCGTCGAAGGCTGCAATCTCGACAGTACAGGCACCTGAGAATTGCTCTTCCATGCTCTGGATGGCTGCGGCTGGCAGGATGCCGCGATACGGTGCCACCATCCGTTCCCGGTAGGCATGTGCGGCGGCTTCCGGGTCGATGTTCAAGGCAAACAAACCAGGCGCACCGGGAATGGCAGTCGGTGACTGGTTCAGCCCTACGCCCAGTACCTCGTCCAGGTTGGAGGCGGGGTCGGTGCTGACGATGAGCACCTTCTTGCCAGCCTCGGTCAGCGCCAGGCCGGTGGCGCAGGAGAGTGATGTTTTACCGACGCCGCCCTTGCCCGTAAAGAACAGGTAGCGGGTCTGGATAGTGGGCAGCGACATGATTAACTCCTCTTTCAGCAGGTTCCCGGCTTGCAGCCGCAGCCACCTGCCTTGATGCGCGGTTTCTCGGCACTTGTCAGCGTGATGCCTAGCTTCTGGGCCAATTGGGCACGCGACGGGTACATGCCGGTGGAGACGATGTGACCATCAACGGCGAGGATAGGCAGCCGGTCCATACCGGCTTCCATTTCCTTGACCACGGCCGGATTGGCGGCAAATGCCTGCGGTTCCTGGCCGAGGTTGTGGCGCTCAACGATGATGCTGTGCTGTTCCACCCATTTCAGGTCGGCGGCGAACTGGGCCAGTACCGGGTCAACGTCAACACCGCAAACACCCGTGGAGCAACACATGGCCGGGTCAAATACTTCGAGTTTCTTCATGATCCACTCCTTATACGTTTTGGGCTTCGTACCAGCCCTTGGATGCATTGACCACTTTCACTACCAGCAGCATCACCGGCACCTCGATGAGCACGCCCACCACGGTGGCCAGAGCCGCGCCGGATTCGAAGCCGAACAGGCTGATGGCAGCCGCCACGGCCAGTTCGAAGAAGTTCGATGCCCCAATGAGTGCCGATGGGCAAGCGACATTGTGCTTCTCGCCGACTACTTTGTTCAGCCAGTAGGCCAGTGCCGAGTTGAAGAAAACCTGGATGAGGATGGGCACGGCGAGTAATGCAATGACCAAGGGCTGCTTGATGATGGCTTCTCCCTGGAAGGCAAACAGCAGCACCAGGGTGGCCAGCAGCGCCGAAATGGACCACGGGCCAATCTTGGCCATGGCGGCATCGAAGGCAGGCTGCCCCTTGGCCAGCAAGGCCTTGCGCAGAAGTTGGGCCAGGATGACCGGAATCACGATGTAGAGGACAACCGAGGTCAGCAGCGTGTCCCATGGCACGGTGATAGAAGATATGCCCAGCAGGAAAGCGACGATGGGGGCGAAGGCAAACACCATGATGGTGTCGTTCATCGCCACCTGCGACAGCGTGAACAGCGGGTCGCCGTTGGACAGCCGGCTCCAGACAAAGACCATGGCGGTGCAGGGCGCGGCGGCCAACAAAATCAACCCGGCGATATAACTGTCCAACTGGTCGGCCGGAAGCATGGGCGCGAACAGATTGCGCACGAACAACCAGCCCAGAAAAGCCATCGAAAACGGCTTCACCAGCCAGTTCACGAATAGCGTGACGCCGATGCCTCGGACGTGCTGCTTCACTTCATGCAAGGCACCGAAATCAACCTTGACCAGCATCGGAATAATCATGACCCAGATGAGCAGGCCGACCGGCAGATTCACCTGTGCGACCTCCATGTGGCCGATAGCTTGAAATACCTGGGGTGCCAGCTGGCCGGCAGCGATACCGGCAATGATGCAGAGAAACACCCAGAGGGTCAGGTAGCGCTCGAAGACGCTCATGGGTGCACCGGCGGCGGCCTTGGCGCTGACTTCACATTGCACAACAGACATGGCAGCTCCTTACAAGCCCAGGGCTTCGCGTACAGCCGGCACCAGCCGAGCACGAATGTCGTCGCGGACAGCCAGGAAGCTATCCAGCGGTTCGCCGTGCGGGTCATGGAAGCCAACATGGATACGCTTTACCGGACGCGGGAAGATGGGGCAGCTTTCCTTGGCGTTGTCGCAGACGCTGACCACCAGGTCGATATCCTGTTCCATCACGTCTTCGACTGTTTTCGGGAACAAGCCTTCCGTCGGTAGACCTGCCAGCTTCAGGGCTTCGATAGCACCATCAGCTACTTTGGCTTGCGGGTTTGTCCCGGCGGAAATGCCGCGCACCAGGCCCGCCAGGTCGTTGTTGAGAATTGCTTCGCCCATCTGGGAGCGGCAGGAGTTTCCCGTGCACAGGACGAGGACGGTTTTGGGATGGCTCATGGTCATTACTCTTGGGGTTCAGTTTTTTTTGGTGCGACGCTTGGCAACCGTGTCACATGCTGCAGTCTTTGGTAGACATGCCTTGCCCTGACAGCAGTTGTGGGCCAGGAATGCAATCAGCTCATCCATCGTCTCGTATTCGGCGGAATAGTGGATGAAGCGGCTCTCACGCTCGCCCTTGATGAGGCCAACACGGCTCAGGTGCGACAGATGGAAGGACAGCGTGGCATTCGGAATGCTTAGTTGTTCACCAATGGCAGAGGCGTTGATACCCTCCGGGCCGGCTTCCACGAGCAGGCGGAAGATGGCGAGACGGGACTCGTGCCCGAGGGCGGCGAGGATTTCGGCAGCGTTTAAGGTTTCCATATTTCCAAGTTTATAGAAATATAGACTCAAGTCAAATGACGGATTTGTTGCGGCGGTGCTGCCTCGAGTTTCATCGGGGCAGTTGCAGGCAGCTTGAGTCTCTGCGAAGTTGGTCGCATCCAGTCCGGGCGAAACCCATGATCGTGAGACGTTCGGGTCCGGAGAGCCTCCTGAGTGATGGGACCGGTTGATTGATGGAGATGTGAGCTTGATTTGGCCGTTTAAACTGAGCTGCAGCGCAACATCCAGATAATGCATGGAGACAGCATGACGGGATGGTTATTGATACTGGGTGCACCGGTATTGGCCGGTGGCTTGCTGATGTTGCTTTGCGGGGTGGCTATCCTGTTTTTTGGCAGCCTTCCGCTACTGGCGCGGGGGCTGGCGTGGTTGTGCGCTGTTGCGATTTCACTTTGCGACTACTGGTCTGCTCGCCGCAATCCTCCGCGCTGATCTCAATGGGCCATGGCCAGCGGGTATAGCCACTCCGCTTCGATCAAGACGATGGCGGACTGGCCAAACACCGCACCAGTCTTTTCTGCATGGCGGTACTTGAGTCGTTCAAATGTGTTGTCTGCGGCGTTTTTTACCTGGTCCTGCAGAGAATGGATGCCTGGTCCTTCATCGCTCCAGCGCCATGTGCGACCCTATCAATACCGTTTGGCTATTTGCTGGAGTGTCTTCTGCCGGGCAAGAGAACGCCGTGAACTGCACGAGGGTTTATCTGCGTATAATCTGTGCTGCGCCCTCGGCCTATGTGTCCGGGGGCTCTGTTTTTTTATCGGATCCCGTCGAAAAACAGTAGCTGCTGGTTACTGTTTTTTGCCTCCTAAACATTGCAGCACGGCTATTCCCTCATGATCATTCTGAAAAACGTGGCCTTGCGTCGCGGCACCAAAGTCTTGCTGGACAGCGCAACAGTCAGCATCAACCCCGGCGAAAAAGTCGGCCTTGTCGGGCGTAATGGCGCGGGCAAGTCGTCGCTGTTTGCGGTACTGAATGGCAGCCTGCACGAAGACGGCGGTGAATTCTCCATTCCCAGCCAATGGCGCATGGCGCAGGTGGCGCAGGACATGCCGGAGACGTCCCAGACCGCCACAGAGTTTGTGGTGGAGGGTGATATCACCTTGCTGGCGGCGCGGCGCGAAGTGGCGGAAGCCGAGGCCGGTGAAGACTATATGCGCATGGCGCATGCCTATACCGCGCTGAATGATGCTGGTGAACATGATGCCCCGGCCCGGGCGCAGGCGCTGATTCTGGGGCTGGGCTTCAGTGTGGCCGAGCTGCAGCAGCCGGTAAACAGTTTTTCTGGCGGTTGGCGCATGCGTCTGCAATTGGCACGGGCGCTGATGTGTCCGTCTGATTTGCTGCTGCTGGACGAACCGACCAACCACCTGGATCTGGATGCGCTGGTGTGGCTGGAAGCCTGGCTCAAGCAGTACGCCGGCACCATGGTGGTGATCAGCCATGACCGTGAATTTCTGGATGCGGTAACCAATGTCACCTTGCATATCGACCACGGCAAACTGGTGCGCTACGGCGGCAACTACAGCAAGTTCGAGGACATGCGCGCCGAACAAATGATTCTGCAGCAGGCAGCACAGGCCAAGCAGCAGGAAAAGATGGCACACCTGCAAAAATTCATCGACCGCTTCAAGGCCAAGGCCAGCAAGGCCAAGCAGGCACAAAGCCGGGTCAAGGCACTGGAGCGTATGGAGAAGATTGCGCCGGTGCTGGCCGATGCCGACTTCCAGTTCGAATTCAAGGAACCAGGTAGCTTGCCCAACCCCATGCTGACCATGTCACAGGCTTCGTTTGGCTATCCGCCTGCAGAAGGTGCTCCGGCAGATACGCCGCCCACCGTGATTGTCCAGGGTGTGAATCGTTCGGTATTGGCCGGCCAGCGTATTGGCATTCTAGGTGCCAACGGCCAGGGCAAATCTACCTTGGTGAAAACGGTGGCCGAAGCGCTGCGTGCCATCAGCGGTGAGATTATTCGCGGCAAGGGCCTGAGTATCGGCTACTTCTCCCAGCAGGAGCTGGATGTATTACGGCCGGAAGACGACCCGTTGCAGCACATGATGCGGCTGGTGCGGGAAACGCCGACACAGCTGCGCCCACCGGCTAATGACTGCCGTGAGCAGGGGCTGCGCAATTTCCTTGGCACCTTCAATTTCAGTGGGGACATGGTCAAGCAGGCAGTAGGCAGCATGAGCGGCGGCGAAAAAGCACGGCTGGTGTTGTGCATGATTGTGTGGCTGCGTCCCAATCTGCTGTTGCTGGATGAACCGACCAACCATCTGGATTTGGCCACGCGCGAGGCGCTGAGCGTAGCGCTCAACGAGTTTGAAGGCTCGGTGATGCTGGTTAGCCATGACAGAGCCCTGCTGCGTGCGGTGTGTGACGAGTTCTGGATGGTGTCGCGTGGTGGCGTCAGCGACTTTGATGGCGATCTGGACGATTACCAGGTTTATCTGCTGGCAGAAGCCAAGCGCCGGCGTGAAGAGGCTGCGGGCAAGCGTTAAGCCGGAGGTATGCTCTGGGTGAGCCGCTCTGGTTTGTCTTGCCGTATCTGGGCAAGGCTGGGGGCTACCGGAGCAGACCTACTATGCGGGCCACCATTTTTTACTGAGGGGCAAGCATGGACATTGAAACCAGGATGTATACCGCTTGTTACAGCTTGGCAGCATCCAGCAAGCGTGGCTGCAGCAGGCTGCTTATCCAGCTCATGAACACCTGCACGCGTTGTGGCAAATGGCGGCGATTCGCGTAAACCAAAGAAACGGGCATGGGCGCAGGGCGATAGGCGGGTAGTAATTCCACCAGTTGCCCGTTAGCAAGATAGCTGCGCATGCCCGGCTCGGGTGATTGTACGATGCCCAGCCCGGCGAGGCAGGCCGCCGTATAGGCCTCGGAGTTATTCACGGTGAGCACACCGCCCATGGGAACATGGCGCATGCTGCCAGGTGTATCGGGATCAAGGTATTCAAAGCCGGGTTCGCGGCCACCGAAGTTGGTGAGATAGTGGACCAGGTGGTGGTGGCTGAGGTCGGCAAGCGATGCCGGCAAACCGTACTCGGCAATGTAGGCAGGACTGGCGCAGTTGATCATGTGGTACTGCCCAAGCGGCCTGGCAATCAGGCTGGAATCAAGCAAGGCTCCCACCCGCAACACACAATCGAAACCCTCGCGTACCAGATCCACGCGCCGATCGGTGCTGCTCAGTTCCAATTCCAGTGCCGGATGCTGGCGCAGGAAGGCCGACAGATTAGGAATCACCAGATCCCGTGCGATGGCAATCGGCATATCCACCCGCAAGCGCCCGCTGACTGCGGAAGGTTCTTTGCGAAACAGAAGCTGCAGTTCAGCAAAATCAGCCAGCAGATCCTTGCTGCGTTCGAACACGGCTCGCCCGTCCTGTGTCATCTGCACGCTGCGCGTTGTGCGGTGCAGCAGGCGAGTGCCGAGCAGATTCTCAAGCTGCTGTACCGCCAGTGAAACCGTTGCCTTGGGTAGCCCCAGGCTCTCCGCCGCCGCCGTAAAGCTGGAGAGTTCGGCAACACGCACAAAAATCTGCATGGAATCGAGCTGGTTCATGGTGAGCAGGAATTTGTTTGTAAATATTGGACAGTTTAGCCATAAATTGATGCTTTATCCTGTAATTTATTGCCAATAGACTGCGAAGCATCAGGACGGCAATGCCCCTGAGCCATCTCACCCTAATCAGGAGATCACCATGTTTCAACGCATCGCACTCATCACCGGCGGCAGCCGCGGTCTCGGTAAAAATGCAGCCCTCAAGCTGGCAGCCAAGGGCGTTGACGTCATCTTCACCTACCACACCCGGCAGGATGAAGCTGCGGCACTGGTTGCTGAAATCGAAAAGCTAGGGCGCGGCGCAGCTGCGCTGCAACTTGATGCAGGTAATGTGCGTGGCTTTGCCGACTTCACAGCGCAATTGAAAAATCTGCTGCAGACCAAGTGGCAAGCCGGGCAGATCGACTACC
This sequence comes from Aquitalea sp., assembly GCF_030150775.1. NCBI lineage: Bacteria > Pseudomonadati > Pseudomonadota > Betaproteobacteria > Neisseriales > Chromobacteriaceae > Aquitalea > Aquitalea sp. The sequence continues at coordinate 48,079 of NZ_JASLFG010000003.1, read as the reverse complement.
TTGTCAATAATGCTGGTATGGGTATCTATGGCAGTTTTGCAGAAACCACAGAAGAACAATTCGATGCACTGATGAATGTGCATCTCAAGGGTGTTTTCTTTCTCACCCAAACACTACTGCCACTGATTGCCGATGGTGGGCGTATTCTGAATATATCCAGCGGCCTGGCGCGCTTCAGCTTTCCCGGCTACGCTGCTTACGCCACGATGAAGGGGGCGATCGAAACCCTCACGCGCTACCTTGCCAAGGAACTCGGCCCGCGTGGTATTTCGGTAAACGTGCTTGCTCCAGGAGCCATTGAAACCGACTTTGGCGGTGGCAGCACGCGCGACAATCCACAGGTTAATGCCATGATCGCAGCCAATACGGCGATGGGACGTGCGGGCCTGCCCAGTGACATTGGCGACGCCATTGCTGCGTTGCTTACTGCTGAAAGCAACTGGATAACCGGTCAGCGGATTGAGGCTTCCGGCGGGATGATGTTGTAATCTATCTGCTGCATACCGCGCATTGCCGATAGCTACCCGATCCGGTATTCGCCTGGCTTGCGTGTTTGAGCATGGCTGCAGCCAGCAAGGTTGAGGTACTGGCGACTGTCCATGCCGAACACCTTAGCGTTGCTGTCTGAATAAGGAGAAGAAAATGTCTACTGCCACCGTCAAGGCCCTGCTGCAAGACACGCCTTACCGTGTGATATTTACCGATGACCTCGGCAATAGCTGGGCGGCCGATGAACCAGAAGAGGTGGGTGGGGGCAATACAGCACCAACGCCGGATCGGCTGCTGCTGGCCAGCCTGGGTGCTTGCACGGCGATTACCTTGCAGATGGTGGCTACCCGCCGCCAACTCCCATTGCAGGGGGTACAGGTTGAATTACAGCTCAACCCGGAAGGCAAACCAGAAAACGGCAATATGATTACGCGCCGGATCAAGGTAAAGGGGGCGTTGAGCCCGGAGCAGCAAGCCCAGTTGCTGAAAGTAGCCAACAGCTGCCCGATACACAAACTGCTGACCGGCGAGATACACATTGCCACCGAACTGGTTGTCTGAGCATGGCCGCTTGGATTCCAACCACCAGGCTTGCCCATGATGGGAATAATTGCTCGATTTAAGGTTCGTTTAATCTTGTTCTGCGAAAGTAATGTCGAGAGACTCTCAATCAAGAGGACAAGGCCATGATATCGAGTGTAAGCAGCGCAACGTCTTATCAGGGTTATCAATCAGTCAGCAGGGCAGCAAGCCAAGCTACGCAGCGTGTCACTGATCGTGATGGTGACAACGACAACAGCAAGGCCAACGAAGTCGAGCAGAAAGCTACACAGGCATCGGGTACTATCGGGACAAGAATAGACACTACTGCCTGAGCATCACCAATAAAAGCAGCGCATCACCTTCGCGTACAGCCCACTGTCATGGTGGGCTTTTCTACATTTAAGCGGTGCGGGCCTAAGGACGGTCAAAGAATTGGGGTGGGATTTATGATATTCAGGAATAATGCCTGTCATTGGCCTCATTGGCTCCGGATTACCAAGTGAAACCCTATCAATTTGCCATCATGGCCTGCCTGTGCATTGGCCTATCCGATATAGCCAGTGCTGGCGACTACACGCCGGGCAAGACTGAGCCCCGTCAGGAGATGAAGCAGGAGCCAGGCAAAGGAATTCGCGTTCTTCGATGGCTGCGTCCCTGCCAGTTGAGGCCAGGTAAGCGCACATTCAAGAGTTGGCGCTGGTGCCCTGCTGGCTGATGTACCAGATGCATCTGCTGCGTGATTTTCTGGCAGCGGCCCGTGGGCAACTGCCGGCTGCGACGCAATAATATCCGTACAGCATCCCGTGGCAGCACCCTGGCTATATTCGGCAGCCGGCTGGTGGCAGGCTAGTGCAGTGCCTGGATATAGGCTGCCAGTGCCCGGATTTCCTTGTCATCCAGTGTTCTGACAATCGCCTGCATCTCTACGGCGGAAGGCCGCTGTGTACTGGCAAATACATGTAGCTGCTTGTCTACATAGGCAGCATGCTGACCCGCCAGCCGCGGCCCGCTCTCACTGCCTTCCCCATTAGGTCCATGGCAGGCCATGCAAGGCGGAGTTCCCTTGGCTTCATTGCCATTCCTGAACAGCATCCCTCCCTGGTCGACCAGGGAGGCCGCTACCGTGGCCGGGTTGGGCAGCGGCTTTTGCCCGGCAAAATACTCCGCAATGCTGGCAATGGTGTTGTCATCCAAGGTGGCAGCTACTCCCCACATATAGTCATGGGCGGATTCATCACTGCGGCTATGGTTTTTGAGTGCCTGCAATTGCTGCACGATATAGCCGGCCTGCTGGCCGGCCAGGCGTGGAAACAGAGGGGAGCTGCTATTTCCATCCGCAGCATGGCAATTGGCACACCACTGTCGTGCCAGATCTTCAGCCGCACCAGCTGCTGCAACATGCAGTGGAGTCAGGATCAGCATGCCAAGCAGTGCAATTCTCGTGATTTTCATGGCCATCGCTCCTAGAAGGCTATCCAGGTGTAAAGATAGGTCGTGTTGTTGTCCCGTGCATTACGGCCATTGCCATCATAGTTGTGACTGGCACCCTGATATTTCATGAAAGCGGTATATTGCAGCCCGACTCGCCAGTAGGGTTTGATCATGTAATCGAACTCAAGCATATAGCCTGTCGTATCCGGGCTGCCGGTATTGCTCCAGGCGGTCCAGTCAGTTGTGCCATGTTCGCCAAAATACCCCAGGGTCAGTCCATAAGTGTGCTGATACCAGTAACTGGTCTTGGCCCTAATGCTGTTCAGCTTGCTATTGCTTGTCGCCCGGTCATTGCCGACATGTGAGGCATCCCAGTCCGTACTTTCATGAATATAGGAAAGCTGGGTGGTGAAAATGTGCGGATCAGACAAGTACTGGTATTGCATGTCGATTCCACGGTCGTGGTAATGATCCAGCGGTGAATTGGTGTCGCTACTATCGGCGTGGACTTTGGCATCCATGCCGAACACACCGACAGTAAGGGAATTCAGCCCCCAGTCCCGGTTATAGGCAAAACGCAAGTAGGGATTGTTGCCGCTCAGGCGGTTGCTCAGATCCACCCCGTGACTGAGGAAGGAGAACGGGCCATCTGCCACGCGATAGCTGCCTATCTCGGCATACCAGTTCTTGTTGAGAAAAGCATAGGCGCTCAGCCCGGCCACTTGCTGGGCCAGTCCCCCTTCAATAAGGGTTGCCTGTGGTCCGATTCCCCAGACGCCGGCTAGCCGCGAGGATTGGTAGGGATAACCGAACGCCGGCGTGGAATTCCATGCATCCTGTACCGTCGGGTTGTTATTCAGTGTCAGGCCGTAGATCAGGTCAAGGTCAGTCTTGGCTAGGTGCCAGCTCAGCCGCCAATCATTGTTGTCTACGGTGGTTTTGCCGCTGAAGGTCGTGCTGCCATCGGCTTGGCTTGTGCTGTTGAGGTTGTTGTAGGTCCATTGGGAAAACATGCCGACATGGTCCCCGATCTTGCCGGCAATAAACAGGCTGCCACCCTCCAGCTGCAGCTCATTATTGCGCGGGTAGCTGCTGTCATTGCCTTGCGTATTGGATACCTTGCTGACAGAGGCTACTGCCATGGCCGCAACGGGAAAGCGCTGTGTCGTACCCAATGTGTAGCCGGATAATTTGAACAGTCGACCGTAGGGAGTCAGCTCCGGGAAGCTGACATGACAGGCCACGCATGCTTCACCCGTTTGTCGGGCATAGCTTGGCAAGGCAAAAGCATGCTGTTGGAACAGCAACATCAACAAGGGATATAAAACAGACAGACATGCGAGGTGGTAGGGTTTTTTCATGTCCAGCTCCCGTAATTATTCTAAGACGAAGCGCTTACTGAAAGCCTAAGCCGGACAGGGGAAAACACATCTCGCGCAGGATGTCTATTGATCTATATCAAACAAACATCATGTTAATTGTTGTAAATAACCCATCCTCGGTGAGCGCGGAAGCCATCTGGCAGCAGGAAAATACCTGGGACTTTCTATTGCGAGTTCGTTTTTTATCGGTTGTGCAGACATCGGTTCATGCTCAAGCATTTCCAATACCGCTTGAAACCTATCGCTGTGGGGCTATTGCCGAGTGGGGCTTTGCTTCTGCAGCGGCTGCATGAGGCGCGCAATGTTGATGAATGCGCGCCGATGCAAGGCTTCACCAATCAGGCCCGTCTCGTCATGGCAGGTGACTTTGAATAGCAAGGTCCTGCCATCGGTTTCGATCAGCTCAATTTTCCCGCCACCTTCATGCCGACCGGCGTACCGATCACATGGCAGATATCAATATGAACGCCCACCGTATGTTGATCTGGGGCCGGAAAGGGGTGCAGGCCCTGGATGCAGGTTTGTTTCATTAATGCCAATATCATTACGGTTGCCAGTGCTGGCGGCATATCCTGAAAGCCGGGCCAGCAGGCATTGACTCCGGACACGGTATGTCGTGGCTCAACTAGTGAGCTGCTATGCAATGGCGTAGCCGATTTCCTCTTCAAGCCCGGCTATCGCAGCAAACGTGGCAGTTGCTGACATAACGCAGTAGCTCACCCAGGCAGGGTTTCTCCTTTGAATTGATGCCGTAAATAATACCTTGGCACTAATGTAATTTTCAGTTGTGCAATATTGCTGAGCAGAGGCGAGGGGCGACGACTGTTGTGTAGGGCTTGAAGGATAAATTCCGGGTCTGGTGATGAACTGTATTTGACCTTTTGGTAAATTTTTATGATTTTGGCATGGTTGTCATCTCAGGGGGAGGTGACTGGTCGGTGTTGCTGCTGGTGGCTGGATGTAGGCGCTTGGTGTGTCCGAATTAAGTTGGCTGGTTGCTTCTTGGTTTTTCTGTTTGATCAATAATTTTTGCTGGAATAGTTTAAACATTTCCTATTGATTGCGCGCAGATGAAAAACAATGTAATCATCATGGTTATGTAAATATTACTGGCTATGATGCCGCTTGCATTGTGCTTGGATACGGGTCTGCAAAACAAATCTCAACATCAAACCATTCATCTATAAAAACATGCGCAACAATCAGCCAGTCAGCCAGCAGGAAACCATTGTTCCAGATGGTGTTTTTATTTACTCGAGAACCGACACACAAGGAAATATTACCGAGGCAAACCAGGCATTTGCAGAAATAAGCGGGTTTGAACAAGCGGAAATGCTGGGGCAGCCACATAACCTGATTCGCCATCCGGACATGCCGGAGGAGGCTTTTGCCGATATGTGGCGCAATCTGAAGCAGGGTCGTCCATGGCGCGGGCTGGTCAAAAACCGGCGCAAGGATGGAGGCTACTACTGGGTGAGGGCCAATGCATCGCCAGTTCGCGAGCAGGGAAGAATTGTTGCTTACCAGTCGGTGCGAACACCGCCGGGGCGCGATGAGGTAGTCGCTGTCGAGCAATTGTATCGGCGTATCCGGCAAGGGGACCGTTCAATCCGTATCGAGAATGGTCGGGTTGTCCGCAACCAGGCTGCCTGGCGAATGATGGCCAAAGGCTTTGGTTTCCAGCTCTATTTTACGCTGTTCTTGTTATTGGCCAGCCTGGTGCTGGGTTTGCTGTCTACCCGTTTCAGTGATATTACCTCCCAGTTTTACTGGGTGGCTGCCTTGGCCTTGCTGTTTGGTTTGTGGCAGTTGTTTGTCACGATGCCAAGGACAATGGGTCGACTCAACCGCATTCACCATTTCCTCAATGACCTGCTCAGTACCGGCAATCTGCAGGCTTCGTTGCAGCCTACGCGCAACGATATCATCAGCCATATTGCTACAGAGCTGGACAACCAGACTGCAGCAGTCGCGGCGACACTGCAGGTCATGCAGAATGCTGCGCGTAATGTGCAGGATACTTCTGGCAGTCTGAACCGCAGCGTGGCTGAAATGGTTTCTGCCGCGTCCCTGCAGACGGATAAAACCAGTGAATCAGCTGCAACCATAGAGCAGCTGGCGGCCTCCATCGGCCTGATTGCACGTCATGCCCACGATACCGAATCGGTCACCCGGGATGTTGGCAGCAAGGCGGAAGAGGCTTCCCGTTTATCCGAGCATGCAACTGAAACCATCCGTGCTCTGGCGGTGTCAGTGATTGGCTCGGCAGAGACGGTGGAGCAGCTAGGCGTGCGAACCGAGGATATCGGCAAGGTGGCTAATGTCATCAAGGACATTGCCGAGCAGACCAATCTGCTGGCGCTTAATGCTGCCATCGAAGCAGCCCGGGCAGGCGAAACCGGCCGCGGCTTTGCAGTAGTGGCTGATGAAGTACGCAAGTTGGCTGAGCGTACCGCCAAGGCCACGCTGGAAATCGACAAGATGATTGCTCGTATCCAGGCGGATACCAGCGGTGCTGTTGGCAGCATGCGACAAAGTGCAGCTCAGGTGAATACCAGTGTGAATCTGGTGCACCAGGCGCATGGGGTGCTAGATGAAATCAGTCTGCAAATGAGCAGGGCAGTGGGTATGGTGGGTGAAATAAGCCATTCGGCAGATGAGCAGAAAGCAGGGATGGATCTGATGGAACAAAGCCTGGAATCCGTGGCTGCGCTGACAGATCAGAATCTCCAGATTGCACGCGCCACCGAGTCAGATTCCAGCCAGCTGCAAATCAATGTGGAGCGCATGAGCAAGGCTGTAGCGCAATATAAGGTGTAATTGCCATGCTAGGCTGCTGCCCTGGCTAAACCGGAAGCTGCAAGCAGGGGGGCTTGTAGCTTCCGGTTTTCCTGCGAGGAGTCATCCTGGGTATATGTTTACTGGTACAACAATCAGAAAACCAAAGACCAGTGTCAGGCCAATACACTTCAGGATGATGTTTTATACTGATTGATTTAAGTGTCGAGGCAGTACATTAGGCAGAATATCAAAATTGATCCTGCTATTCAGGATAAGATCAGAATACACTCTTGATTTTTTGCCACATGGTTTTATCTTTGTTTACCTTGCAGTAGGCATCAAGCTCCGGTCCGATTTTCTCAACGTCTGCAATGATTTCCGCTGCGGATACTTTGCCATTTTTGTGTTTGCTGATTTCGTAACCGATAATGACCGGTTTGTCGGTTTCCTTCAGCACCAGATAGTCATTGCAGCTGATTGAGTATTTGGCTGGTGATTTGGCTGGTGATTTGGCAGGCGAAGTGCTGCTCTTGCTGGAGTCATTGGAGGCAATGGCCAGGCCAGAGCTGCTTAACAGGGCAGTCAGAATGAGAATATGCAGTTTTGCAGACATGTGTAGGCTCCTTGAGTTTGCAATATGACCTGACTGATGCATTTTTCTGATGCGTCAGGTGGTTATATCCTCAAGTTTTATATTTGATCAGTCAATATGTAATCTCAGTCTTATTTCCTTATGTACTTATGTAATTTTCTGAGTAGTAAAAATTATTTTCTTTCTACTTAATTGAAAATTCTGTTAGTTGAATTTCATGCTGCTGTTTTTGATATTGGTAAGATAAAAGCAGAGCGAGGGAAGGCTTTGCAGGGCGTGATGGTTTTGTGCTGCTTGCCATACCTGGGCAACCGACCATGGGTTATGTCAGCGAAATGATGGCGAATGGATGGCAAGGGCTTATTTTTAGCCCAGTAATGGCCCAGCCTTGATCACTGCCTGGGTTCGACTATTGACTTCCAGTTTGCGCAGGATGGCCGAGACATGTGCCTTGACGGTGCTTTCGGCAATGTTCAACTCGTGGGCGACAATCTTGTTGGGCTTGCCTGCCACAATGGCTTCCAGTACGCAGCGTTCTTGTCGGGTAAGGCTGGCAATGCGGCTGCGCATGGCCAGTTGTTCGGGGGACAGCGGCAGCGGTGTGAGGCTGTTGGTGTCGTGACCGGCAAGTTGCGCAGGTTGGTAGATTTCTCCATCTTCGGCAATACGGCGTACCGCATCGGCCATTTGTTTGCGCGGGGTGGATTTGGGTATGAAGCCGCATACACCCAGTTGCAGTGCCGCTGTTACCACTTCGTTGCGCTCGTCGGCGGAAACCACCACCAGCGGTACTACCGGTGCGGCTTGCCGTAGCAGGGCAATGCCGCTGAGGCCATGCATGCCGGGCATGTTGAGGTCCAGCAATGCCAGTTCCAGAGAGTCGTCATTGATGGCGGCCTGTACTTCTTCCAGTGATGTGCATTCAATCAGACGGATATCTCGTCCGAACGCTTCCAGTACCACGTCCTTCAGTGCCTCGCGGAACAGCGGATGATCATCGGCAATCAATACACTCATATCCATCTTGAATCGGCCTCGCAAAAGTGGCTGCCCGGCGTTGACAGCGTTCAAGACTATAGCCTGAAACCGCTGATGCTGGCAGCATGAGCCCGACATGCTGCACCAAAAGCATGTTTGCACATCATCATCTTGTTGATGGCATTGGCCGCTGCTGCAGATGCAGCGCTAGAATGCAATGAACGGATTCGGGCAAGCCTGACAGGGCCGACCGGATTTTGCCATGCAACAAAAGTACGAGCCGGTGCATATCAATCAATAAAACCGGCCAACTCACAAGAATGGCTGCCCCTGCAGCACCGGGCAGCAAGGTGGAGACAAGATGGAGAAGCCCCAGGTATTGCTGGGCAGCACCCAGCAGCAGGATCCGCTGCCGGCTGCGGCTGAGCTGTTTGCTCAGCTGTATCAGCCAGCGCTGTCCCTGGTGCTGCTGTTCATTTCCCCGGCTTATGATCTGACCCGGCTGGCACCTGCTTTGCAGCAGCATTTTGGTACTGCGCTGGTGGTGGGATGTACCACGGCCGGTGAAATCGGCTGCCATGGTTATCAGCAAGGCAGCATCAGCGGCGTTAGCTTTGCAGAGCCGGATTTTTTTGCCGTGGCTTCCCGGCTGGATAATCTGCACGCTTTCGAGCTGGCCGACGCATTTGAAGCGGTGATGACGGCCAGGCACGAGCTGGCGCGCAACAGCGGCAAAGCCATCGACCGTAACAGCTTTGCGCTGATGCTGATAGACGGCCTGGCAGCCTGCGAGGAGCGGGTAGCCAGCCGCTTGTCATCTGCACTGGGGAATATCCCGCTGCTGGGGGGGTCTGCCGGTGACAATATGCGTTTCGAAAACACCGCCGTATTGCTGGATGGCCGGTTTCATAATCAGGCGGCTGCCTTTGTCATGGTGGCCAGCCGCCATCCCTTTGAAATGTTCAAGTCCGAACATGCCGCCCGCAGCGGCGAGCGCATGGTGATTACCGAAGCGGATGTCGACAGCCGGCTGGTAACGGAAATCAATGCCGAGCCGGCCGCGGTGGAATATTGCCGCACGCTGGGGCTGGACCCGGACCAGCTGGACGCCAATACCTTTGCTGCCCACCCGCTGGTGTTGCAAGTAGGCGGCGTGCCGTATGTGCGCTCCATCCAGCGCGTGAATTCCGACCTGTCGTTGTCCTTTTTCTGTAGCGTGGACGAGGGCGTGGTGCTGTCTGGTACGCAGGCGCAGGATCTGGTGGCCAGCCTGGATCAGACCTTTGCCCGCGTGCGCAGCCAGCTTGGCCCCTTGCAGGTGGTGCTGGGTTGTGACTGTGTACTGCGTCGCATCATGATCAGCAATACCGATGCGCAAAGCCGGCTGTCCCACCTGCTGGTACAGAACCGGGTTGTTGGCTTCAATACCTATGGCGAGCAATTCAATGCCATGCATGTGAACCAGACCTTCACCGGCATTGCCATCGGTTATGCCGCTGATCGTGCAGGATAATTCCGGGGGTAAGCATGGATTCGGCTGCTGACATCAATCTTGCCGACAAGCCTGCGTTGCTGCAGTACATTGCCCTGCTGGAAAAGGACAATGCCAAGCTGCGCAAGATCAACAATGCGCTGATCTACCGCGTGGAAAGCGGCATGGCGGACAATGGCAATTCCTTTACCATTTTCCAGGTTTCGGCTGAGCTGGAAAAACGCATCCAGGAGCGTACCCACGCGCTGGAGCGTGCCATCAACGACCTGAAAACCAGCAATATCGCGCTGGAGGAAGCCCGGCTGGTGGCCGAGCAGGCTAATAACCGGCTGGGTGTGGCGGTGGATACCATTGCAGACGGTTTTGCCCAGTGGGACCAGCACGACCGGCTGGTGCGCTTCAACCAGCGCTTTGTTGATTTGCAGCCAGCATTGCGACGACATGTACACACCGGCATGTATTTTTCTGAATATCTGGATCATCTGGCTGATTCCGGCAGTGCGCTGGAAGCGCTGGGGCAGGCAGATCACTGGCGTGCCCAGCGCAGCAGCCTGCACCGTGACAGTAGTGGCAGCTATCTGGAGCCGCTGAGCGACGGACGCTGCCTGCGCATCAGCGAACGCGCCACCGCAGATGGTGGCCGGGTAGCCATTTACACCGACATTACCGAAATCAAGCGCCAGGAGCAGTTGTTGCGCCAGCAAGACCAGGCGGCGCACCGTCAGTTGCTGGAAGCCACGGTCAACAGCCTGCGCCAGGGTATTGCCGTGTTCGACCAGCACTCGCGCTTGTTGGCCTGGAACCACCGCTTCTGCGAACTGGCCGGCCTGCCGCCCTCAACCCTGCGCCTCGGCCAGGCGCTGCCGCTGGAGGCGGAAATCCCGCTGCTATGTCCGGTTCACGGCAGTTACGAAGTGGAAACCGGCCACGGCCTGGTGCTGGAGATCGAATCCTGTCCCATGCCCAATGCTGGTTTCGTGATTACCTGCAGCGATGTCACTGCCCGCAAGCACGATGAACGCGCGCTGCGCGAGAGTGAATCCAAGCTAAGGCTGATTACCGATGCGCTGCCGGCGCTGATTTCCTATGTCGACAAAGACCAGGTCTACCGTTTCACCAACAAGGGGTATGAAGACTGGTTTGGCAAACCGGTGCACGAAATCAACGGCCATACCCTGCGCGATGTGCTGGGACCCGCCTTGTATGACCCGCGCCGCCATTTTGTCGAGCAGGCGCTGGCCGGCATTTCCTCGGTCTTCGAACTCAAGATGCCAGCCCCCAAGCGTTCGGTGGAATACGCCCAGGCGGCGTTCATTCCCCATATTGGCGAAGATGGTGCTGTGCATGGTTTTTATGCGCTGATCCAGGACATCACCCAGACCCGCCGTGCCGAGCAGGTGCTGCAGCAGGCCAAAGAAGAGCTGGAGTTGAGTGTGACGGCACGAACCGTCGAACTGCGCCAGGCCAATACCCAATTGCGTGAGGCCATTGTGGCGGCAGAAGAGGCCAATCGCAGCAAAACGCGCTTTTTTGCCGCAGCCAGCCACGATCTGTTGCAGCCGTTGAATGCGGCACGCTTGTTTGTTGCCAGTCTGGCCGAGCGCGAAACTGTCGGTGACGGTATGCGCCTGGCACAACATGCCGCCAGCTCGCTGGAGGCGGTGGATGATTTGATCAATACGCTGCTGGAGCTTTCCCGCATTGATGCAGGTGCGCTGCAAGTAGAGCACAGCCACTTTCATCTGGACCAACTACTGCGTCAGATCAGCATCGAGTTTAGCCCCTTGCTGGCCGAGCGCGGATTAAGCCTGCGTTGCCATCCCTTGCCGGTGGTGGTGCATACCGACTGGGTGTTGCTGGGGCGTATCCTGCGCAACTTCCTCAGCAATGCGCTGCGCTATAGCGAGCAGGGCCGCGTGCTGCTGGGCGCACGGCGAACTGCCGAAGGCGTGCTGGTTGGAGTGTGGGACCAGGGGCAGGGCATTCCCGCAGGCAAGCTGTCGCTGGTGTTCGAAGAGTTCCAGCGCTTGTCCGAGCACAGTGCCATGTGCAGCAAGGGCCTGGGGCTGGGACTGGCCATCGTCAAGCGGCTGGCCGGTCGTTTGCAACACCGGCTGGTGGTGCGTTCGCATTATGGCCGTGGCTCTTTCTTTGGTATTGTGCTGCCCTATGGCCAGGCCGAGTCCGTCAGTACCATGCCACGCCAGCAGGAGCGGGTGGCGGTATCCGGTCCGTCGGAGCTGCAAGGCCTGTCAGTACTGCTGATCGATAATGAGCCGGCCATTCTGGCCGGCATGAGCACCTTGCTATCCGGCTGGGGTTGCCTGCCGCTGGCTGCTGGTGGTGCTGAGCAGGCGCTGGCCTTGCTGGCGCAATTGAGCCGGCCGCCGGATGTGATTCTGGCCGATTACCATCTGGACCACGACGAGCGTGGGCCGCAGGTGATCCGCGCGCTCTATCAGCAACTGCAGCAAAGGATTCCGGCCGCCATCATCACGGCGGACCGTACGCCGGAAGTCGCCGCTGAAATTGCTGCCGGCGACTGGGCGATGCTGACCAAGCCGGTACGTCCGGCCAAATTGCGCGCGCTCATCGGTCATCTGGGCCGACTGGCACAGCCTACCGGCTGCTGATCAAGCTGACAGGCTTGCTGCTACTTTTCTAAGACCAAAGTCGAATAGAGGAATGCAGGGCGATTTCGCACAATGACCTGGCAGCCGGTAGACACGCCGGCGCTCCGATTCTAATAGCCAGGAGGCAACGTCATGTATCAGCAAGCGCTCGCAGCACTCAGCAAGAAACTCCCGCTGAAATCCCGTTACGACAACTTCATCGGCGGCCGCTGGGTGGCACCGGTACAGGGCCAGTACTTCACCAACATCAGCCCGATCGATGGCAAGCCGCTGTGTGACATTGCCCGCTCCACCGCTGCCGATATCGAACTGGCACTGGATGCCGCTCATGCCGCCGCCGACCGCTGGGGCCGCACCGCACCGGCTGTGCGTGCCAATGTATTGCTGAAGATTGCTGACCGTCTGGAAGAGTACCTGCCTTTCCTCGCGCTGGTGGAAACCCTGGACAACGGCAAGCCCATCCGCGAAACCAATGCTGCCGACCTGCCGCTGGCCGTGGATCACTTCCGCTATTTCGCCTCCTGCCTGCGGTCGCAGGAAGGCTCGCTGTCCGAGCTGGACGAAGACACCGTGGCCTACCATTTCCACGAACCGCTGGGCGTGGTGGGGCAGATCATCCCGTGGAACTTCCCCCTGCTGATGGCAGCCTGGAAGCTGGCTCCGGCGCTGGCTGCTGGTAACTGCATCGTGCTCAAGCCGGCCGAGCAGACCCCGATGGCCATTCTGGTGCTGATGGAAGTGATTGCCGACCTGCTGCCGGAAGGCGTGCTCAATGTGGTGAACGGTTTTGGCGTGGAGGCCGGCAAGCCGTTGGCCACCAATCCGCGCATTGCCAAGGTGGCCTTTACCGGTGAAACCGGCACCGGCCGCCTGATCATGCAATACGCAGCCGAAAACATCATTCCGGTGACGCTGGAGCTGGGTGGCAAATCGCCCAACATCTTCTTTGAAGACGTGATGCGCGAAGATGACGACTTCTTTGACAAGGCGCTGGAGGGCTTTGCCATGTTTGCCCTGAATCAGGGTGAAGTATGTACCTGCCCGTCGCGCGTGCTGGTGCAGGAGTCCATCTACGAAGCCTTCATGGAGCGTGCGGTCGCCCGCGTCAAGTCCATCAAGCAGGGCAACCCGCTGGACATGGCAACCATGATCGGTGCCCAGGCCTCACGCGAGCAGCTGGACAAGATCCTGTCCTACATCGATATCGGTCGTGCCGAAGGTGCACAGATTCTTACTGGCGGCGGTCAGGCACATCTGGGTGGCCAACTGGCCGAGGGCTTCTACGTGCAGCCGACGATTCTGGCTGGCCACAACAAGATGCGCGTGTTCCAGGAGGAAATCTTCGGACCGGTGGTTGCGGTCACCACCTTCAAGGACAAGGAAGAAGCCCTGCGCATTGCCAACGACAGCGCCTTTGGCCTGGGAGCCGGTGTCTGGACCCGTGACGGCAATACCGCCTACCGCATGGGCCGCGAGATCAAGGCTGGCCGTGTCTGGACCAACTGCTACCACCTCTACCCGGCACATGCTGCCTTTGGTGGTTACAAGAAATCCGGTATCGGTCGTGAAACGCACAAAATGATGCTGGATCACTACCAGCAAACCAAAAACCTGCTGGTAAGCTATAGCCCGAAGGCACTGGGCTTCTTCTAAATCACGGTGTATCCGGCTATAGGCGGCGTGGGGCTCATCCGCACGCTGTCGACTGGCCGGCAGCAGTCCATTGCACGGTCACGGCCTGCCTGGTCGTGACCGCTTGCAAGTAGCGGTCCTCCTTGGGGGTGGCGCGAGCCGCTCTCGCTTTGGCGCCGCCGGTATCTCGCAAAGGAATGACATGATTTCCCGCGTCAACATGACTGAGCGTGCTGCGGAACTATTGTCGGTGTTGTGCCAGCGTCATGGTTCCTTGCTGTTCCACCAGTCTGGTGGGTGTTGTGACGGCAGCGCGCCACTGTGCTTTACCCAGCAGGAATTCCGTGTTGGCGATCATGACATTTTGCTGGGAGAAATCGGCGGCTGCCCTTTTTATATCAGCGCGTTTTTGTATGGTTATTGGCAGAACTGCCAACTGACCATCGATGCCCAGCCAGGGCGCAGCAGCAGCTTTTCGTTGGAGGGGAGTGAAGGCATGCGTTTTGTAACCCTGTCGCGCCTGTTTACCGAACAGGAACTGGCCATGCTGGCGCAGCCACCTGCAACCACAGCCTGAGCTGCAAGGCCAGGCCATGAAAAAACCCCGGGAAGCCGGGGTTTTGTGTTTTCAGGCCAGTGCAGGCAAGGGCCAGTGTTGTCGGTCGGTATACTTGATATTCTGCTCCCGGGCCGCAGCTTCAGGACGCATCCAGATAGTCGTAGCCGGCCCAGTCCAGCCCATAGCCGCGTCCCTGCTGCTTCAGGTTGACCGGTTTGAGCAGACCATGCTGCTGCATGTAATGCAGGTGCGCATGGATGGTGGGCTCGTTGAACTCGTCCCCCGTTTCGCGCCGGATGGCTGTCATGATCTGGCGTTCATCCAGATATTGCACCTGCTTGGCGCGCAGAATGCGTAATATTCTGAAAACCAATAATTCGTTGCGAGGCATTGGGCTTTATCGTGTTGCAGCGGTCTTTCAGTTATCTGACATTTTTATTGCGTTCGTCAAGAAATATGACGGAAGTGTTTCATTCAGGAGTAATCAATAGTGTTGGAGCGTCCCGACTCCCCATGTATCGCACGTTGCACGACTGCGGTAGGTGACAATGTCTGTCGTGGTTGTGCCCGCAGTTTTGCCGAGATTTCCAACTGGTGCTTCATGGAAGGCACAGAGCGCGAACAGGTGTGGCAACGGTTGCCGCTACGCCAGCCACTGCTGGATATTGCCGAACGCTTGGGTACCTTGCTCGACTTGCAAAACTTGGACGGCATTGAGTGGGGTGTCGTACGGCTGGAGGGCCGGGCGATCCTGCTACGTCTGCATAACGCACAACTGCAACTGCGCTTGCCCGATGGCCGGGCCTTGCCGCTGGCCATGGAACAAGGGCTGGATGGGGTGGAAGCGCAACTGCACCAATATATTACGTTAGCAAATTAGCATTAAAGAGAGGACTGAAGTATGGCGCAAGACAGCTCGCTGCCAGAATTCTGGGATCAGCGCTATCAGCAGGGGGTGACCCCCTGGGAAGGTGCCAGCCCAGATGAGCAGATGCATCGTTTCATTGCCACGCTGCCTGCAGCTAGCAGGATTCTTCTGCCTGGCTGCGGCAGTGCCAGCGACGTGCCCTGGTTGGTAAAAGCGGGCATGCAAGTGGATGCCATCGACTTCAGTCTTGAAGCCATCCAGCGCGCTACGCTTGCCTTGCAAGACACCCCGGCCCGCTTATGGCAGGCAGATTTCTTTGCCCTGCCGGCCCGGCAAGCTTATGACGCAATATTTGAACGTGCTTTTCTCTGTGCCTTGCCGCCAGGCCGCTGGGACGACTATACCCAGAAGATGAGTCAGTTGATTTGCCCCGGTGGTTACCTGGCAGGGGTGTTTTTTCTGGCCGAGAAACCGAAGGGACCACCGTTTGGTACCAGCCTGCCGGCGCTGCAGCAGCTTTTTTCCGGACACTTTGTCTTGCAGGAGTGTCGGGCAGTTGACTCCACCATCCCCGTCTTTGCTGGTCAGGAGTTCTGGATGGTTTGGCAGCGTCTACCTGCGGAAGCGAGTGGCGGGGAGTGATGATCTTTCAGTTTCTTTGTTTACAGTTTTTGTTTTCTATGACCATGATGGTAATGGTTCTTGATAGCAATCAGTTTTATCCTAAATTTGAGTAGTCATTTCACAAATTTCAGGTAAAAATGTAGCGCCCGCTTTAAACATATAACAAGTAATACCAGCAGGTCGTAAGGAGAGAGCATGGAGTGGTTCTGGCGCATTTATACTCTGGTTGAGAAGACGATTTTCTACACACTTACCAGGAAATTGTGCAGTTTCTTTTTTTTGAGCCTGTTCCAGCTCATCATGCTGGTATATGTCTATCTGGTGTTGACGGATATTCGTGGCCAGCTCAATGGTTCGGGAATGAGCGCGACAACGCTGGAAAGCATTCGCAGCAGCATAGACGGGGCCATTTTCTGGTCTGCAAGCTTGTGGTTGGCTGGTTTTGTATTTGTTTGCTTCATGGTCTGGTACTTGCGCTATCTGATCGTACGGCCATTGAAGATGATTATTGGCATCTTCAATGAAATCGGGGCGGGCGAGGGGGATTTGTCGCGTGATATTCCAACCATCACCCATGATGAAATCCGTGATGTTTCGGTTTCCTATAACCGCTTCCAGTTGAAAATGCGGGAAATCATCAGCAATGTGCGCCTGATGACAGTACGTATTGCCATGGACTCGGCGCGTACCCGCAAGAATGTCAGCGAATCGCTGGGTAGCGCGGTACGACAAGACGAATTTGCCACCCGGGTACGGGATGCCAGCGACCAGACAACAAGCGGCATCAACCAGGTAACCGGCCAGACCCAGTCCATTTCCTCTTCCACCTTGTCCAATCTGGATGTTGCCCGCGAGTCATATGACGAGCTGAAAACCGTTGCAGATCGCATCTTCGACATCAGCCAGAAAGTGGGTCATTTCAATCAGACCGTGGAAGATCTGAGCCAGCGTTCGGCCAGCATCAAGACAATTGTCGATCTCATCAAGGATATTTCTGATCAGACTAATCTGCTGGCACTGAATGCGGCTATCGAGGCAGCCCGGGCCGGGGAAACCGGACGCGGTTTTGCTGTGGTGGCAGATGAAGTGCGCAAGCTAGCGGAAAAGGTGAAAAAGGCTACCGACGAAATTTCCAGCAATATCGATGGCATGCTGGGCCTGGTGTCGGATACCCAGGTGGAAACCAACGAAATTACTGCCGGTACCCACCAGGCAAGAGACGTGGTTTCCCGTGCATCGCAGCATTTTGGCCGCATGATGGGCGATTTTGAAACTACCGCCAGCAGTCTGACCCAGATAGCCGGCACCATGGAGGACTTTGCCGAAACCAACCGGCAGGTCAATCGCCACGTCTCCGAGATTCACGGGCTTGGCCAGCAGGTAACCGAGCGCCTGAATCATACCGAGCAGGTGGCTGACGAACTGTCTGGTGTGGCCGAGCAGGTTCAGGAAATGGTATCCCGCTTCATTATCGGAGAGGGCGAGTTTGACCGTATGATCGGCCTGGCACGTCATCTGCGCGATCATCTGCAAGGCATGCTGCAACAGCAGCTGCAAGGTGGTGCCGATATCTTTGATAAGCGCTATCAGGCGATTCCCGGCAGCAAACCAACCAAATACCATACTGCTTATGACGAGAAGCTGGCAGGGCTGGTGCAGCCGCATTACGACGCACTGGTGCGTGATGTAGTCGGAGGACGCTTTTGTCTATTGGTTGATACCAATGGCTACGCCCCAACGCACAATAGCTGGTATAGCCAGCCCCTGAGCGGCGATGAAGAGAAAGATCTGGTAAACAGTCGCGACAAGCGCATGTTTGCTGATCCGGCCGGGCTGAAATCAGCACGTAATACCGAGCCTTTTCTGCTGCATACCTATATGCGGGATACCGGCGAGATTCTTTCCGAGCTGACATTGCCGGTCTTTGTGGATGGCCGGCATTGGGGGGCGCTGCGGCTGGGTTTTGATCCCAGCAGCCTGCTGGAGGCGGCTGGCCTGGAAAACAAGACCAAGCGCTGAATGGCAAGCCAGAATGAAAAAAGAGGCCTTTGGGCCTCTTTTCATTTTCCTGCCTGCAGGAGGATTCAGTCCAGCTGCGAGGTGCAGCACGGACAGCGGCTGGCCTTGAGCGGCACGCTGGACAGGCAGTAACGACATTCCTTGGTAGCCGGAGTGGGAGCGGCTTCCGCCGGGGCTTCCCGCTTTAGTCTGTTGATGGCCTTCACCAGCATGAAAATGGCAAAGGCAACAATGGTAAAGCTCACCAGCGAATTGATGAACAGGCCGATATTCATTGTCACTGCACCAGCCTGTTTGGCGGCTGCCACTGAAGCGTAAGGCCCAGCCTGCTTGACGCCTTCCTTCAGGACCAGAAACAGGTTGGCAAAGTCGACATTGCCTACCAGCAGGCCAATAGGGGGCATGATTACGTCATCGACCAGCGATTTGACGATGGAGCCGAAGGCACCGCCAATAACCACACCAACGGCTAGGTCGATTACATTGCCCTTGACGGCAAATTCCTTGAATTCTTTCAGAATGGACATGACTGATCCTTTGAGTTTTGTTTAATACAGTGTTAACCAAACTCTAGTTTAGCATGAATATGCTGATATGTTGCTCAGCGCATTCTTGGGTATCAATGCAGAGCTTGTCAAAAGGAAAAAAGAATCCAGGTGGGCGGAAGGCAGAAGAGGCAGATATAAAACAAAAAACCGCCTCATGAAGGCGGTTCTCTGTGAAGGTATTTGGCTCCCCGAGCAGGGCTCGAACCTGCGACCTGCGGATTAACAGTCCGTCGCTCTACCAACTGAGCTATCAGGGAATAAAACAGCATGCATTGCGAGAGTGGCTCCCCGAGCAGGGCTCGAACCTGCGACCTGCGGATTAACAGTCCGTCGCTCTACCAACTGAGCTATCAGGGAATAACCGGGCAATGCTTAGATTGTGGGGTCTTGGCTCCCCGAGCAGGGCTCGAACCTGCGACCTGCGGATTAACAGTCCGTCGCTCTACCAACTGAGCTATCAGGGAACATCCAAGAGAGTGCGAACTATACCGATGGGAATCAGGCCTGTCAACGCTTTGGCGGTGATTTTGGCAGCTTTTTCTTTGCCTTGGTATCGAGGTGTAACTAAGTGCATGACGCGAAAAGAATATCGCGGCGGCATGGGAGTAGCTATTGTTATCGTACTGGCAGAAATTGATGGGAAAAAGTAAAATTCTTGACTAATTTGGTGTGCTAATCACAGGTGTTGCAACATGAACAAGACATGGCAGGCGTGGGTAGAAAAAAATCAGGGCTATATCGGTACGGAAAACCGGCTGGAGTTTCCGGATGTTTTCCGGCAAGTTGCGGCTGTGCGTGATGGAAATGCACTGGCAATGCTGGATAGTTTCAGCATTATCCGGATAGAAGGCGAGGATGCCGAAACTTTTCTGCAAGGCCAATTGTCAGGTGATATTCGGGATGTTACCGATGGTGCGGCACGGTTCAGCACCTATTCCACGGCCAAGGGGCGCATGCTTGCCAGTTTTCTTATCTGGAAGCAGCAGTCGGCTTATTACCTGATTGTAGCGTCGGATATCTGTCAGGCGGTTGCCAAGCGTCTGGCCATGTTTGTCATGCGTTCCAGAGTGAAAGTGAATGTGCTGGATTCTGAACAGACCAGTATTGCCGGTGTGCGTGGTGCGCAAGTACAGGCCCTGATTGAGCAGTATTTTGCTGCTGAAGCACCCGTAGCCTTGACTGTGCTGCAGGGGGGCACGGAAACAGCCATCGCCTTGCCAGAAGGTGGTTATCTGCTTCAGCTTGATGAGGGCTCTGCTTTGTTGCCGACACTGCTTGCTGAAGAGGCAACTGCGGTGTCATCCATGGCGTGGAATATCCGTGATATAGATGCGGGTATTGCCTGGGTGGCACAGACAACGCAGGAACAGTTTGTTCCCCAGATGGCAAATATGGAATTGATTGGTGCTGTCAGCTTTAAAAAGGGTTGCTATCCCGGGCAGGAAATTGTGGCGCGCACCCAATATCTTGGCAAGTTGAAACGACGCTTATTCAAGGCCAGGCTGTCTTCTTTCGCTGCGGTGGGCAGCAAGCTATTCAGTCCTGAAGTACCTGAACAATCCATTGGAATGATTGCTGCCATTTGTCCAGTTGCTGAAGGCGAATACGAAACACTGGTGGTTGTGCAATCCGCTTGTTGGGAAAAAGGTATTTACCTGGAAGCGGAATATCTTCATCAGCTGGTGTGTCTGACTTTGCCCTATGTTACTCAGGATGAATAAGCAATTGGTTTGCTTACGGAATTTTAACTGTTTTGTCTTGACGAATGGACTTCCTTTTGGCTAAATTGAAATCGTTGTTGTCTAACTGAATAATAAGGGCGGAAAAATGGATATTAGCACTCTGAGCTTTACCGAGCTGGTTGCACTGAAAAACGACGTTGAAAACGAAATCAAGCGTCGTGAGTCCGAAGAAAAAACCAAGGCCAAAAAACAGATCATCGAACTGGCAAAGGCTTATGGCCTGAGCGTGGAAGAGGTGCTGGGCAAGGTGGGCGGTGCTGTTCGCAAGCCGGTGGAAGCCAAGTATCGTCACCCGGAAAATACCGAACTGACCTGGACTGGCCGTGGTCGCAAACCGGTATGGGTACAGGAACTGCTGAACGCTGGCAAAACGCTTGAAGATCTGGCCATCTGATGTAACATGGCCTGCCAAGTGCCTGAAAAAAGCGCCTGCATGGGCGCTTTTTGTTTTTGTACGCAAGTTCTTCTTGCTGATTTGCCTGCTTGTATAAATACTGATAAGAATAAATGCGGCACCCGCTGCTCCATCAACGCTCCCTGTCACCATGACCGACTGAAAGTTACGACATGTTGGACTTTTTCTCCCGAGGCTCAAAGAACAAGTCAGACCCTTTGGCCAATGCAGCTGCCGCCAAGGCTTATGCCGATACGCTAAAGCAGGAATATGGTGCGGCTGCGCATGAGAGAATTACCGAGATGTTGGCGGAGGTGAATGCTCTTTCCCCGCATGTAACGGCAGATCTGCTGGACGCAGTGCTGACGCTGAATCTGGAAATACAGCCCTTGCATGAAAACCTGTGTTCGCAGTATTTCATGAACACGCGCATGCCCAAGGTGCTGGAAGGTCAGCTGCGTTCGCAAATCCTGTCTTTTGGCAAACAGTTTCTCGAGTTTTACCAGCGTGCACTGTCTGTCGATACCGATATGCAGCAGGAGGAACGACTACGGGCCATGCTGCCGCTGGTTCTGGTACGGATGATGCATTATTTTGGCGAATTTGCCCGCTGGCAGTATCTGCGGCATTTCAGTCCCGATGATGTGTTCTGGCTGAATGTGAATCAGCTCTACCGCTTTGCCGAGCAAATGCGCATCGACTCTACTCCGGTTTTTCTGTTTGGCGAGGAAAGCCCGGGGACGACGGTGCAGGACCAGTATCTGATCATGTTGATGCTGTCCCTGCTGAGCAGCGGCAACCTGAGCCTGCGTCAGTTCAATTTCTCTTATCAGATTCTCTGCCTGGTTTCCAACCGCATGTCACTGCAGCCGCAGTTTTCGGAAGAGGCCAGTTTTGCCGTTACCTTGACCGAAGCGATGCCGGCAGCACGTGCTCATGCTGGTTTTGTCAGTGACGCCGCCCGTTTCTGGTCCACCGCCGACATGGTGGAAATCATTCATGGCTGGGCCACGGTCATGGAGGGCGGGCGCTTGCCGCCCGAGCTGAAGCCGCTGGTAGAGCCGGGTATCGATGCCGGCTTATTGCGCATGCTGTGTCGTGAGTGGGCTGCCAAGCCGGTGCGTTTTGAACGTGCCGAGCGTATGGCCGTGACCAACCGCAATCTCGAAGTGGCGCACCGCCTGTCAGCTCTGCATCGGCTGATTCGCCAGCCGGACGAGGCCAGCATGGTGCAGACGCGGCAGGCAGATACCGACAGCTTTGATGATGCTGCCAATATTCGCATTTATGGCTTTGTCACCAGCCGCAAGCGTGACCGTAGCACGCTGGCCCTGGCACCGCTGAACCTTTCCACTGATATGCCGCAGCCTGTCGTGCATGCGCGTGACGAGTTTTTGCGCTGGTCGGTGGAGAATGTCAGCCAGACCGGCTTGGGCGTTACCCTGGATTCGCTGGGGAACGAGTGGGTCAATCTGGGAGGCCTGGTAGGCTATCGTGACGTGGATAGCAACAACTGGAGCCTGGGCCTTATTCGCCGGGTTAAGCGAGCCAGTCAGCGCGAGCGCATTTACCTGGGTCTGGAAACGCTGTCCAGCCGACCGGTAGCCGCGTCCATTCGCCCGGTGGACAGCAAGCTGATTGATCCTAGCCTGCCGGCGGATATGGTTTGGCTGTCCGGGCATATCTCCCTGTTTGTACCGTTTGACAGAGGGGGGCGACGCATCAACGCTCTGATCATGCCGATTTCTGTATATACGCTGGGCAAGCAGTACTACATGACAGCGCGCAGCAAGCATTTTCAGATTGCGCTAGGCAAGGTGCTGGAAAAGGGGAGTGACTGGTGCCTGGCCGAGATCGAGCTGGTGAAGGCGCTGGAGAAGCTGCCGCTGGTGATGTAAGCGTCTTGCAGAACTGCAGGAATAAAAAAGCCGGAGTCTGTGCTCCGGCTTTTTTGCGTCTGCTATTTGCAGCTCAGCGCAATTCGTTGATCACGGCGTAGATCGGGGTCAGTATGGCTTCCCCCATGCGCAGGCTGCGCTGGCCGTTCCAGCCATAGTCGTCGTCTGGCAGGTTGGCATTGTCCTTGAATGGCATTTCCAGGGTGAAGGCCAGACATTTGAAGTTTTCACCCACCCAGTTGGTGGCCAGACTCAGGTTGGCACTGCCAGGTGCATCCTTGTCGTAGCCGACTTCGTCCTGGAAGTCCGGGTTGGACACCATCAGATAGTGCTTGAACTTGTCTTCCAGCTGACGGATGGCGTCAGTATAGGAAGGAACGCCTTCGGTGCCGGCGACAAAGACATAGGGCAGGGATTCGTCACCGTGAATGTCCAGGAACAGGTCGACGCCGGTTTCCTGCATCTTGTTGCGCACCAGCAGTACTTCCGGGCTGTTGTCGGCGCTTGGCTCCAGCCATTCGCGATTCAGATTGGCGCCGGCGGCATTGGTGCGCAGATTGCCCAGTACCGAGCCATCCGGGTTCATGTTCGGCACCACATAGAAAGTGGCTTTGTCCAGCAGGGCGCGGGAGGTGGCATCCAGTGGGTCCAACAAGCGGTTGAGGAAGCCTTCGACAAACCATTCCGCCATGGTCTCACCCGGGTGCTGACGGGCAGTCACCCAGATTTTCAGGTCGGATTCCACTTCGTGGCCGATGGTCAGCAGGTTGATGTCACGGCCCTGCACGGTAAAGCCCAGATCGTGAATCTGGCACAGGCCGGACCCTTGTGCCTGACCCAGCAGGTTCAGGTGCTGTTCGTGCGAGTAGGGTTCGAAATAGGCGTAGTACACGCTATTGGCCAGCGGAACGTGCTCAACGGTCATCACTTGGCCATCGTACTGTGCAGGTACGCGGAACCAGTTGATGCGGTCGTAGGAGGCCATCAGCTGGTAGTTGGTCCAGCCTTCCGGATAGGCGCACTCACCCGCATTCAGAAAGCGCAGCGTACAAGCCTGATAAGCCGCACCCTGCAGGCGGAAGTAAAACCATTGGGCAAAGTCAGAGGCATTGTCACGCGGAATCCGCAGCTGGATGTCGTCGAAACTCTCCATGGAAACGATGTCGATACTGCCTGCGTCAAAGTTGCTGCTGATTTTCATGCGTTGAACCTGTGGTCTTTGCGGGAACTCAAAAACGGAATTGTAAACCTGCAGTCGCTCGCGCGCATCAGGAAAACAAAAAACCCCGCCGCGGCGGGGTTATGCAGCCTTGCTCGAAGGATCAAGCGCGCTTGGTGGCAGTCTTCACGGCATCAGCGGTGGCGCTGCTGGCGGCCTTGATGCTGCTGTCGGTGAATTCGGCAACTTGCTGGGCAGCCTTGCTGAAACTGTTGACGGCAGCTGCAGCAGCAGCCAGCGAGGTCTTGACGGCGTTCAGCGCATTGTCGGAACCTGCCGGAGCATTCTTGGCAGCGCCTTCCAGGGCAGTGATCAGGTTCTTGTTGAAGCTGCCGAGATTTTCTTCAGCCAGCTTGGACAGTTCGGTCTGAGCGGCGGAAACGATTTCGTACACGTTACGGGAGTTGGCTACTGCCTTGTCAACCGACTGGCTGGTCAACTGGTTGAACTGGTTCAGGGCTTCCTGTGCATCGGTAGCGCCGGCCAGAGCCTTGGCAACCTTCACGTTTTCTTCCAGGGTTTGCTTGGAAGCTTCCAGATTCAGCTTCACCAGACGTTCGGCGCTGTCCAGGGAGATCTGGGCTACGCGCAGGGCAGCTTCAAAGCCGGACAGGGAGATCTTGCTCAGTTGATCGTTGGTATTGAACATGTTTTTAACCCTCATCATTGGATTTCGTGGAAATGACCGACAAGCTCTGTGTTGATTGGACTTTTATATCTTTTTTATATTGCACTGCACAATGAAGATGGAATGTAGCATGCGCCGCGTAAAGGGCATAGAAGTTTTGCTCTAGCTTGTTGTATTTATGATAAATTGCGGGTGCACAACACCAACGACAATAATCCGGGAGTGTTACATGAGTGTTGAAAAAAGGGTCATCAAGAAGTACCCGAACCGTCGCCTGTACGATACGGCGACCAGTTCCTACATCACTTTGGGAGACGTAAAGCAGCTTGTGCTCGAAAACGTGGATATCCAGGTTGTCGACGCCAAGACGCAGGATGACATCACCCGCAGCGTGCTGCTGCAGATCATCCTGGAGGAGGAAAATGGCGGCATGCCCATGTTCAGTTACGAGGTGCTGACCCAGTTCATCCGTTTCTATGGTCAGGCCATGCAGGGCATGATGGGCCCCTTCCTGGAAAAGAACCTGCAGCTGTTTGGTCAGATGCAGCAGAAATTGCAGGAGCAGACCCGTGCCATATACGGTGACAAGGCGGTGTTCAACTCCACCATGTGGGGTGAGTTCATGAAGCTGCAGGGGCCGGCCATCCAGAATGTGATGTCCAGCTACATGGAGCAGAGTACCGGCATGTTCCTGGAAATGCAGAACCGTATGCAGGAGCAGACCAAGCAACTGTTCAGCGGTTTCACCTTCCCCGGTTATGTGCCACCAGGCAAGGACGATGGCGACAAGTCCTGATCGCCATTTTGTTAAAACCCGCATTCGTGCGGGTTTTTTTATGCCTGCACGGTGAGCCTGAAGCCCGGGCTGGCTGGCCTGCGTCAGGCTAGTTTGCCGGCCTGCTGCATCCAGCTGGCAATCAGTACCCGGGTTTGCGCACGCACGGTCTGCTTCAGGAAGGCCAGGTTGTCGCCTTCCAGATGCTGCCAGCCCATGGCTTGCAGCGCGGTGCGTGGTACGACGTGAAACACCATCAGCTGGCCGTTGGCCGTCATCTGGCGCAGCCGGGTCAGCGGGTCGTCAAGTGGCCTGCCGGTAAGGCGGGCAATGATGGCGCTGCAGGTGTGGCCCATGCGATGTCGCTCCGGCCTGTCCAGCACTGGTGCGCTGGCACCGTTGCCCGCTTGTTCCTGGGCAATGAACAGGCGGCGCTGCTGGGCTTCCTCGCCACATAGCAGGAAATCGGCAATGCTGTCCTGCAAGCCCAGAAAGGCCTCGATCAGCTCTGCTGCTGTCGCATCGCTCTTGTCCAGCAGGGTTTCGGCCACGGCAATGGCAGGGCCAAAATGGTTGGCGGCTGTTTCGGCCAGATGCAGGGCGCAGGCTTGGTACAAGCCTTCCTTGCTGTCAAAGTAGTACTGCAATGCCGGTGCATTGACACCGGCTTCCCGCGCGATTTCCCGCGACGATGCCCCTTCGTAGCCTCTTTCCCCAAACAGCCTGATGGCAACCTCAATCAGGCGACGGCGTGTTTCCTCGCCACGGGCGTAGCCCCCGGCGCTGGGATGGCGCGGACTTTTGCTGCTCTGCATGGGCGGGCCTGTCTTACAAAAATTTAAAAATATAACAATTGACATATTTTTGTCGAATCTGAAAAATATACCATCTGTTATAAATTGGATTGACCATGTCTGTTGCTGAACACACTGCACCGTCTTCCACACCGCCGGTACGGCGCAATTACCGGCTGGCCTGGCTGGGTCTGGCAGCTGTCGCCGCAGGGGCAGTTGCCTGGGGTGGCTACTGGTGGCAAACCGGGCGTTATCTGCAAACGACCGATGATGCCTATCTCAAGGCAGATAGCGTGGTGATTGCCCCCAAGATCGGCGGCTATGCCAGTGAGGTGCTGGTAACGGCCAATCAGCAGGTGCGGCGCGGCGATCCGCTGGTGCGGCTGGATGGCCGGCAATACCAGGCCATGCTGGAACAGAGCCGGGCACAGCTGGAAGCACGCGAGGCCGATTTGCAGCGTGCGCGGGCCGACATCGCCCAGCAACAGGCGCAAATTGCCCAGTCGCGCGCGCAGGAAACCGTGGCGCGCTTGACGCTGGCACATGCCAGTGAGGAGGTGAAGCGCTATGCCCCCCTGAGTGTTACCGGAGCTGCCAGTGACGAACGCCTGGCCGAGCTGCGCAATAACCAGGCGCAGGCACAGGCCAATCTGGATGCGGCCAGCGCGGTACTGAAGGCGGCCACTACCCGGCTGGTCACCAGTCAGGCCCAACTTGCCCAGGCGGAAGCACAGCGCAAGGCTGCCGAAGCGGCACAGCGGCAAAGCCATCTGGATGTGGACGATACCGTGTTGCGCAGCCCGCAGGATGGCCGGGTGGGCGACCTGAGCGTAAGGGTAGGGCAGTTGCTGCAGGCCGGTACACGGCTGATGAGCATTGTGCCGGTACAGCAGATGTATCTGGTGGCCAATTTCAAGGAAACCCAGCTGCAGCGCATGCAGGTGGGGCAGCGCGCCAGTCTGCATGTTGATGCGCTGCCGGATGTCGAACTGCATGGCGTGGTGGAAAGCTTTTCGCCGGGAACCGGGGCGCAGTTTGCCCTGTTGCCGCCGGAAAACGCCACCGGCAATTTCACCAAGATCGTACAGCGGGTGCCGGTGCGCATCCGGCTGGATATTCCCCCCGCCCTGCGCGCACGGCTGTTGTCGGGCCTGTCAGTGACGGCCGAGGTGGATACCCGCCACGAGGCCAGTCATGGCTAAGGCCGGACCGACACAGGCCATGCGCGAAGCCGATGCCAGCATGGCCGACTGGATTGCTGTCATCGCCGGTGCGCTGGGCGCGCTGATGGCAGTGCTGGACATCTCCATCACCAACTCGGCCCTGCCGCAAGTGCAGGGCTCGGTGGGCGCCACCGGCACTGAGGGCACCTGGATTTCCACCGGCTACCTGATGGCCGAAATCGTCATCATCCCGCTGGCCGCCTGGCTCACCAGGGTATTCGGCCTACGCAATTTCCTGGTGGGCATTGCCTTGCTGTTTACCCTGTTTTCCATGTTATGCGGCATTTCCAGCAGTCTGCCCATGCTGATTCTGGCGCGTATCGGCCAGGGTTTTACCGGTGGCGCGATGATTCCCACTGCGCAGACCATCATCCGCACCCGCTTGCCACGCCACCAGTTGCCCAAGGGCATGACGCTGTTTGGCATGACCGTGCTGCTGGGGCCGCTGATGGGGCCGGTTGTCGGGGGCTGGCTGGCGGAAAACCTCAGCTGGCACTGGTGTTTTTTTCTCAATGTGCCGGTGTGCGCGGTACTGGTGCTGTTGTTGCTGGCCGGTTTGCCGCCGGAGCCCGCTCGCCTGCAGGCGTTTCGTGATGCCGACTGGCTGGGCATTGCCGGGCTGGCGCTGGGCCTGAGCACGCTGACTGCCTTGCTGGAAGAGGGGCAGCGTGAACGCTGGTTCGAATCCGACCTGATCATTTTTCTGACTGCTTGCTCGCTGCTGGGCCTGCTGCTGGTGGCGCTGTCGCAGCGGCTGGCGGCCAAGCCCATCGTGCGGCTCAGCCTGATGCGCAACAAGAGCTATGCCAGCGTGATCATCATCGTGTTTGCCATTGGTGCCGCGCTATATGGCGTGTCCTATCTGCTACCGCAGTTCCTGGGGGTGATTGCCGGCTACAACGCCCAGCAGTCTGGTGGTGTGTTGCTGATGTCCGGCATCCCGGCCATTGCCATGATGCCGCTACTGCCGCTGTTGCTGGGCGGCAAGGTGGATTACCGTCTGCTGGTGGTATCCGGCCTGCTGCTGTTTGGCTATAGCTGCTATCTGGACGGCCACCTTACCGCACAAAGTGCCGACCACGACTTCACCCTGTCGCAGCTGCTGCGCGGGGTGGGGCAGATGCTGGCGATGATGCCGCTCAACCAGGCCTCAATGGCGGCGGTGACGCGCGAGGAATCCGGCGATGCCGCCGGCCTGTACAACATGGCGCGCAATCTGGGTGGTTCGGTGGGGCTGGCGGTGATTGGCAGCTTCATCGACCGGCGCAATGCGCTGAACAGCGAAACCCTCAATAGCGCGGTGTCGGCCAATGCGGTGCTGACACAAGAGCGCATTGCCGGCAGTGCTGCCAGCCATCTGGCTCAGGTGGGCGATGCTGCCCACGCCCGACTGCAGGCGCTGGGCGAGCTGGCCGGGCAGATCCAGCAGCAGGCCATGGTGATGACCTACGCCCAGACTTTCCAGGCCCTGTGTCTGGTGATGCTGTGCTGCATTCCGCTGGCTCTGTTGATCAAGACCAGCCAGCAAAAGGCCATGCCCGGTGCGCACTGAACCTGTTTTCCAAGAGAGCCTGCTTATGCCGTTTCGTTCACAATTCTCCCGCCGCCTGTTGCTGAGCGGCCTGCTGGCCGCGCTGCCGCTGACTGCCTGCACCACGGTAGGCCCTGATTACCACGGTGCGCCGCTGCTGCCCACCGGACAGCAACTGGTGCGCGCCACCACGCCGGCAACATTCCCGCTGGTACAGCCGGCGCAATGGTGGCTAAGCCTGCACGATGCAGAGCTGGACCGGCTATTGGCCCGTGCCATGCAAGACAGTCCTGATCTGGCAGCGGCACAGGCGCGCCTGCGCCAGTCGCGTGCCGGCCTGGCACAGCAGCAGGCCAATACCCGGCCCAAGAGTGCGGCCAGCGCCGTTGGCCTGGCGTTGGACATGGGGCCGGGTACCGACTCGGCGCAGAGCCTGCGCTTTTACAATCTGGGCCTGGATGCCAGCTGGGAGGTCGATCTGTTTGGCGGCAACCGGCGGGCGGTGGAGGCGGCCACGGCGCAGGCCGGGCAGGCGCAGGCCAGGCTGGCTGACGCGCAGGTTTCCCTGTTGGCGGATGTGGTGCAGGCCTATGCCCAGCTGCGGTTGCGGCAACATGAAGTACAGGTGCGTACCCAGCTGCTGCAACTGGATGAAAACCTGCTGCAGCTGGTGCAGCAACGACGTAGCGCCGGGGTGATTGGCGATATGGAACTGGCAAGCCAGCGCAGCCATCTGCTGGACAGCCAGCGTGCGCTGCAGGATGCTCGGCAGACGCTGACCGAGGCGCTGGACCAACTGGCCCTGCTGTGCGGTCAGCCATCCGGTGCGCTGGATGCCGAGCTGGCAACGGTGGGGGAGATTCCGGCGGTGCCGGCGGAGGTGGCGGTGGGCGATGTGGCCAGCCTGCTGCGCCAGCGGCCCGATATCCGCAGCGCCGAGCGCCAGCTGGTGGCCAGCACGGCACGTATTGGCCAGCGCAAGGCCGGCTACTTTCCCAAGCTGACGCTGCTGGGCGATATCGGCCTGGGGGCCACCTCGGCCAGCAAGCTGTTGTCGCGTAGCAGCAGCATGCTGCTGGCGGCACCTTATATCAGCTGGGACTGGCTGGACTTTGGTCGCACCGGCGCAGCGGTGGAGCAGGCCGAGGCCGAGCGCGACGAGGCCGATGCCAATTACCGGTCTGCCGTGCTGCATGCGCTGCAGGACGCCAACCAGTCGCTGTCACGCTACGCCCATGAGCGCGACACCCTGCTCAAGCAGCAGGCGCTGCTGGCCTCGGCCAGTCAGCAAGCGCAGTTGATGGCACAGCGGCGCCAGGCCGGGGTGGCCGACCAGAGCCAACTGATCGATGCCCGGCGCAATGTGTTGACAGCCACCCTGGCGGAGCAGGACAGCCGGGCGGCATTACTGCAGGCCTTTGCCACCTTGCACAAGAGCCTGGGGCTGGGCTGGCAGGCTGACGCCGGCTGAAGGGCTGGTTCCGCGTTTAGTGGGCGCTGGCTGGCAGGGCAGCGTCAATCAGCACATTCAGCCTGCCGTGCGAGCAGTGCTCCACCCGGGCGCTGACCCCGAACACCCTGGCCAGCTGTGCCGGAGTAATCACCTCGGCTGGCAGGCCGCAGCCTTGCAGCCGGCCCTGGTTCAGCAGCAAGGTGCGGTCCCCGTGCTTGAGGGCGATATTGAGGTCATGCAGCACGATTAACGTCAGCATATTGCGCTGGCGGGTTTCGGTCTGGATCAGCCGCATCACTTCAAACTGCCGTCGCAGATCCAGTGCCGACAGCGGTTCGTCCAGCAGCAGGATGTCCGGTTCGCGGATCAGCGCCTGTGCCAGCGCCACAATCTGCTTTTGCCCGCCGGACAACTCACCCAACTGGCGATGGGCCAGCTGGCTGATGCCCAGGCGGTGCAGCAGCTGTTCCACCGCCGGCCTGCTGTCGTCGCCCAGCCCGCTGCGCAGCGCATTGGCCGCCACCATCACGCTTTCATCTACCCGCAGTCTTACATCGCCGGGCAGGTTCTGCGGCAAGTAAACCAGCTTGCCCTCTGCCGGCCCCCGGCCACGGCCCAGCTCGCGGCCATCCAGCAGCATGCGGCCCTGCCTGGGCAGCAGGCCGGCCATGGCCTTGAGCAGGGTGGACTTGCCGCAGCCATTGGGGCCCAGCAGCACGGTGACCTCTCCGCGCGGCAGCAGGCCGGTGGATATATTGTCCAGCACACGCTGGCGGCCGTAATGCACGCTCAGCGCTTCCACAGTCAGTCCTTGCACAGTCAGTCCTTGCATCAGTTGCTTCTCCCGTTGCGACAGACAATCACCATGAAAAAGGGAATGCCGACCAGCGCGGTGACAATGCCGACCGGAATGATGATGCCTGGCAGCAGCAGGCGCGATACCAGCGAGGAGCAGGACAGGATAATGCCGCCCACCAGCATGGATGCCGGCAGGAAGAAGCGGTGATCCTCACCGAACAGCGAACGGGCGATATGCGGTGCCACCAGGCCGATGAAGCCGATGGTGCCGGCCATGGCCACTGCCGTGCCAGCCAGCAGGCTGACCCGGAACAAGGCACGCAGCCGCAGCGCCGCGACATTCACGCCGAAGCTGCTGGCACGTTCCTCGCCCATGCGCAGGGCGGTGAGCCTCCAGCTGTCGGTCAGCGCCCAGGGCAGGCTCAGCAGCAGGGTTAGCGTCAGCAGGCCCACTGCCTGCCAGCTGGCATGACTCAGGCTGCCCATGGTCCAGAACACGATGTTCTGCAGCGACTCGGTGGTGGCGGCAAACTGCACCAGCGATAGCAGCGCATGGCAGGAAAAGTCGCAGGCAATGCCGAACATGATGATGCCGGTGCTGCTAAGCCGAGCCAGCCTGCCCGTGAGATCCAGCAGCAGTGCCACGCTCATGGCAAAGGCAAAGGCCGCTGTCGGTACCAGCCAGCTGCCGCCGTAAGCCGGCAGGTGATCCTGCAGCAACATGCCCAGCGCCGCGCCCAGTGCTGCGGCGGCCGACAGACCCAGGGTGAAGGGGCTGGCCAGCGGATTGCCCAGCACGGTTTGCAGCTCTGCCCCGGCCAGGCCCAGCGCCATGCCTACGGTTACCGCCAGTAAGGCCATGGGCAGGCGGATATCCCATACCACCAGTACATGCATGGCATCCCCCTGCCGCTGCAGCGCGGCAGCCAGCTGTGCCAGGCTTAGCCCGGCAGGACCGATGGTGAAATCCAGCAGCAGGCTGCCCGCTATCAGCAGCAGGGCGCACAGCAGGCCGGCGGCTTTGCGCCACTGCACGCTGGCATAACTGCGGGGCGGTGTTGCGGCCAGGCTTGGCGTTGGCGTCTGGCTCATTGCCGTGCCAGCCAGTAGGTGCCACCCGGCTGCATGGCGCCAAAGCACTGATGCATCTCGGTCCAGCTGCGTTGCGGGTCGATATCGCGGAACTGCTGCGGATGCAGCCATTTGGCCAGTGCTTCGATCAGGATGATGTGTTGCGGCATGTCATAGAACATGTGCCAGGCGGCAAATACATGTGCTCCTCGGGCTGCGGGCAGGCCCTTTAGCTGTGCGCGATTGCCCACGCGCTGCAGCGAGGCCCGGGCCGTAGCCGCATCGGTGGCGGCTCCCAGCTGCAAGCCCTTGCTGCTGCCCGGCGCGGCAGCGCCACTGGCCAGATAGTAGGCTGGCTGGCTGACCAATACCTGCTCGATATTGATGGGCCCCAGCGGTGTTGCCAGCAGGCTGCTGCCCAGATTACGGCCACCGGCCACCTCCAGCATTTCGCCAAAGCTGCCCTTGCCTGCGGTCATCAGATTATCAAAGGTGTCGGCACGGACATCGGCGAATACCAGTGGTTTTGCCTGTGCCGGCAGGCGTGCCACCCGCTGGCGGATCAGCGCGAGCTTGTCTTCATAGAAGCGGACAAAGGCTTCGGCCTGGCTGCGGCGGTCCAGTGCCGCGCCGAGTATGCGCATGCTGGGCACGGTGTGTTCCAGCGGTTTTTCGCGGAAATCCACAAACACCACCGGTACCCCGGCGCGGGTGAGCAGGTCCACCAGCGGGCTGCCCAGATTGGGACCGTGGCCGGAGATACTGAAGATGGCCAGATCCGGTTTCAGGGTCAGCACCTTTTCCGGGCTGATGGTGGCCTCGCTGGTCTGGCCGATCAGCGGGATGCTGTCGATCTGGGGAAAGCGCTGGCGGTAGGCGGCGTAGCCTTGCTTGTCCAGCAGGCGGAAGTCGCCTTGCCAGCCGGCAATACGGGCAAAGGGCTGTTTGCCTTCCAGCAGTGACATGGCATAGAACAGCCGGCCCTCGCCCAGCAGCACGCGTTGCACCGTGGGCGGGATATCGACCTTGCGGCCGGCAATGTCGACCACGCTGCTGGCCGTGGCCATGAATGAAGTCAGCAGCAGGGCGCAGGCAAGGTGCAATGCACGGCCTGGCAAGAAGCGGAAGGGGGTCATGATGGGTCCTGAAGAGCCTGAGTGCGCGGAAAAAAAATGATGCAGATTGCTGCTGCAGTATGCCGGGTAGCGGGCTTGCATTTGTTTGCCGGCACGGCAAGCACGTT
This sequence comes from Aquitalea sp., assembly GCF_030150775.1. Lineage (NCBI taxonomy): Bacteria > Pseudomonadati > Pseudomonadota > Betaproteobacteria > Neisseriales > Chromobacteriaceae > Aquitalea > Aquitalea sp. The sequence goes on along the minus strand of NZ_JASLFG010000003.1, from coordinate 14,739 downwards.
TGCTGCAGCGGCAATGTGCTGTGTCAACGCATGGCTTCGCGCGGGGTGATGCCAAAACGGCGGCGAAAGGCGGTGGAAAAATTGGCTGGGGAGCTGAAGCCTGCATCCAGCGCAATTTGGGTGATGCTGTACTGGCCCTCTGTCAGTGCCTGTCTGGCCTGTTCCAGTCGCGCCACACGCAGGTAGTCCATCACGCTGCAGCCGAATTCGCGGCGGAAATGACGCTGTAGGGTGCTGCTGCTCATGTGCACGCTGGCGGCCAGCTGGCCGATATCCCAGTCATTGGCGGCACCGGCATCAATCATGGCCTTGAGCCGCAGCAGGCTATCGCGATGCGGGCCGCTGCGGGGCTGGGCTTCCGGCAGCAGGCAGGCCAGGGTTTCCGCCAGCAGCTGCAGGCCCAGCATTTCCCTTTCCAGCTTGTCCAGCAGCGGGCGCGAGGTGCGGTGACGCAGTAGCTGCCAGCCCAGCTGGGCCAGCCGGCCACTGCATTGCCAGTCGCTGGCGTGCACGGCGGCCTTGCCCGGCCGCTGGCCAAGTTCCGGCGGCAGCAGCAGATCGTGTTGCGCCAGCCATTGCGGGCTGATGGTCAGGCACAGCTTGCTTTCCCGCTCGATGCAGCTGGCGCGGCGTTCAAAGCGGACTTCATCGTGCAGGTTGGCAATCAGGATGGCGCTCTGCCCCGGTTGGCGGGCGCTGAGCAGGAAGTGCTCGCGGTCCAGGCAGCAGTCGATTTCCCCTTCCAGCACCATGATCAGGCGCAGGCCGGGGGCATTGGTGGTCTGGTGGCCATGGCTATGGGATTGACGGCTGTTGGCGCTGATCAGAAAGCCCGGGCTGGCCTCCTGCGACCACATGGTGGGGGAAGGACAATTGTGCATGGGCGGAAAAGCATTCTGCATCTTGATCAAAGGTAATGCGCACGACAAAACCGGATAATGGCTGCCGTACTAATGATAATGAGAAGGATTATCATTTAATGAATGCCAAGTTTCAAGCCGTTTTCCATTTTCTTACCTGCCTTGCCTTGTGGCTGGGACTGGGGACAGCGTCAGCCCTGGCGGCAGGGCAGGATGGCGTGGTGCTATTGCGCGGGGCCAGCCAGTTCGGGATGACATCCAGTTACACCGGGCAAAACTACATCATCTACCTGTCGGTACCGGACGCCCCGGCTCCAACAGGTGGCTACCCGGTGCTGTATGCGCTGGATGGTGACAGCAGCTTCCCGGCCCTGCATCTGGCCAATCCGCGTTCGGCAGAGGCGTTGGCCATGCAGGCCGCGCATGGTCGCAATGCACCAGACCCCGGCATCGTGGTGGCCATCGGCTACGGGCGTGACATGCTGCAAACACGGGATTTGCGCAGCCGCGATTACCTGCCGCCGCTGCAATCCACTTCCAGCCCCAGCGGGGCCGATGCCTTTGCCCTGTTCATCGAACGCGAACTCAAACCGCAGATTGCCGCCCGTTTTCCTATCAATCCGGCTCGCCAGTCGCTGCTGGGACATTCCTATGGCGGCCTGTTCACCCTGTACCGGCTGTTGCAACAGCCTGCCGCCTTCCAGCGCTACTTTGCCATCAGCCCCTCGCTGTGGGCTGCCGAGGGCCGGGTAGCCGACATGGGCTTCAGTCAGCCACCTGCGGCACGGCTGGCTTTGTGGATAGGCGGTAACGAGCAGCCAGCTGCCGCAGTCAGTGCCGATCCTGCACGCAAGACGCGGGTAGAGGCCCGCAACATGCTGGGAAAGGCACAAGCCTTTGCCGCCCGCATGCAGGCCGTGCCCGGCCTTGACACCGATTTCCGCGTGGTACCCGACCACGACCACGGCGAAATGGCCATCTACGCCTACGCCCGCGTACTACGCCTGGCTTTTGCCCCGGATTGATTCCCCATCGACTACCGACCTTAACGAGAACCGCAAGATGACACAGCGTGATGAACTTCGACTGAATCCCCTGGCACGACAGGTGCTGCTGGCACTGACCGGCAGCCTGCTGTCACTGGCAGCCGGCGCGGCCCATGGCGAGGCAGCAGCTGCCACGGACAGCCAGCTGGACACCGTGGTGGTGAGTGGCGAGAAAATGCCGCGCAGCCTGAGCAAGGCCACCACGGCGGTGACCGTGGTGGGGGCGGACCAGTTGGAGAAGGGGGATATTTCCTCGGTCAACGAACTGGCACAAAAAGTACCCAATGCCGTGGTGAACCCGGCTGGCGGCATCAATATCCGCGGCGTGGAAAGCACCGGCCCGGCCACCGGCCTGTATACCTTCTTTGGCGGTGCCCGCCCGCGGGTAGCCACCATGCTGGATGGCGTGGCCGAGGCCTGGACCGGCCAGCAGTATATGGATGCCGACATGTGGGATGTGAAACAGGTGGAAGTGCTACGCGGCCCGCAATCCACCACCCAGGGGCGCAATGCCATTGGCGGTGCGGTGCTGGTACAGACCCGCGATCCCAGCTTTGTTCCGGAAGGCGCGTTGCGCCTGGGCTGGGAAACCGCCGATGGCCGTGCCAACGCCGCCGGCATGGTATCCGGCCCGCTGGTAAAGGATGAGCTGGCCTACCGTCTGACCGCGCAGGGGGTGAGGGGGAACGACTACATCCAGTACGCCGGTAAGACCGGCAATGACAACCCGTCCCATGTGCAAAACTACGATGTACGCGGCAAGCTATTGTGGACGCCGGCATCCATGCCGGATTTCCAGGCCAAGCTGACGCTGTCGCATCGCCAGTACCAGGGCGATTACCTGAACCAGGTGAGCAATCCGGTATCGGCTTACACCTATATTGCTTCCACCAGCAATAACTACCGCACGCAGGATTCCAACAACACCACCGCCACGCTGGAATCGCAGTATGCCTTTGCTGCCGGCGTCACCGGCTACCTGCAGTACAGCTTCAGCGACAACCATATCGGCTTCGTGCAACGCCCCACCGCGATGACGCTGGGCATGGATGACCAGAACCACACCGTGGAAGGCCGCGTGGTGTTCAAGCGCCCGGATAGTGCGGTCAATGGCGTGCTGGGCATGTACCTGTACCAGCGCGACCAGGACCTGAGCGCCTATGGTGCCGCCACGCTGTCCGGTAGCGATAGCGTGAAGACCGGTGCCGTGTATGGTGATGGCGAGTGGGTACTCAGCCCGGCCTGGTCCTTGCTGGGCGGGGTGCGGGTGGAGAAGGAAGAACAGCAGCGCAATATCGTCTACAACAACCACCGCCTGCAGGCCGACATCGACAAGACCAGCCTGCTGCCCAAGGCCGGGGTCAGCTATCGCTGGTCGGACGATACCAATCTCAACTTCGTGGTGCGCAAGGGCTATAACCCGGGCGGCGTGTCGTTTGACACCAGCCACAACTACGCGGTGTACCAGTACGACAGCGAAAGCGTGAATTCTTACGAAGCCATGCTCAAGACGCGCTGGCAGCAGCTGAAATTCAGCGCCAACCTGTTCTACAACGATTACGACAACTACCAGATGAGCTACTCGTCCATCCTCTACAACATGCCCAAGGCGCATACCGATGGCCTGGAGCTGGGGGCGGAGCTGCCACTGGCCGGTGGCTGGGAGCTGGGTGCCAGTATCGGCTTGCTGCAAAGCCGCATCGACCAGGCCCCCAGCGGGCTAAGCGCGGCCACCGGCAACCAGCTGACCTACGCACCGGAAACCACGGTTTCGGCCAGCGTGAAACGCCACTGGGGCCAATGGGAAAGCTGGCTGAATGCGCAGTATGTCGGCAAGTACTACACCGATGCGGCCAACTCCAAGACGGCCATGGGCGGTGACTACACCCTGGTCAACATGGGGCTGAGCTATGCGCTGACGCATGACATCACCCTGCGTGGCTATGTGAAAAATGCCTTCAACCAGACACTGGTGCTGGGCATGCGTACCACCGGCTTCTATGTGGGCGCGCCGCGTACCTATGGGGTGAATGCCGAATACCGCTTCTGATCACGAGCGGATACAACAAGGGAGTCCCGATGGGACTCCCTTCAGGCTGCTGACAAAGTCATTTGATGCGCTTGTACTGGACCCGGCAAAGCCGGGCCTTCCGACCACGCACTTGATTCCGCAGCCTTCCCATCTATTCCCAATCCCCCCGCCCTTTCCCAGAAAGGGAGCCTCGCTTTCTATTCAGAAAGCGAGAAGAGGTTTGTCAATAATCTGAAGGGAGTCCCGCTGGGACTCCCTTTTTCATGCCTGCAATCAGTCTGCTGGTACTCAGTCCGCCTGTTGCCGGTTCAGGCTGGCGGCATCCCAGCCGCCACCCAGTGCCACCAGCAGCTCCACACTGCTTACCAGTTGCTGCTTGATCAGGCTGAGCAGGCTTTGCTGCTGGCTCAGGCTGGTGGCCTGGGCCGTGGCCACGTTCAGGTAGTTGATCATGCCGGCCTGATACTGGTTGCGGTATTGCCGCTCGGCATCCTGTGCACTGCCTGCTGCCAGCCGTTGGGTGGCAATTTCCTGTTCCAGCGTGTGCAGTTCTACCAGATAGTCTTCCACCTCCTGCAGCGCACTCAGTACGGTCTGGCGATAGGTGGCCAGCTGGCCGGCATAGCTGGCCTCGGCCTGGCGCACACTGGCGGCGGTGGCACCGAAATCCAGCACCGTCCCGCTCAATTCCAGCCCGGTCGACCATACCGCATTGGGTGCGCTCAACAGCTTGCGCCAGGCCGAGCTGCTATAGCCGCCGCTGGCGCTGAGGGTGAGGTCGGGGAAGTAGGCGGCCTTGGCCACGCCGATGGCGGCATTGGCGGCGGCCATATTACGTTCGGCATAGGCAATGTCGGGACGGCGTTCCAGCAACTGCGAGGGCAGGCCCACCGGAATGGCCGGAATGGTGTAGGCCAGCGGTTTGGCGCTGATGCTGAATTCGGCCGGCGGCTTGCCGATCAGCACGGCAATGGCGTGTTCCAGCTGGGCGCGTTGCCATTGCACATCCAGTACCGCGGCGCGGGCGCTTTCCAGCTGGGTCTGCGCCGTGGACAGGGTGGCGCGCGAGGTGCTGCCCACCGCGTACTGCTGCTGGATGATCTGCTGATAGCGCTGGTAGGCGCTGACGGTTTGCTGGTACAGGCGGATTTGTTCGTCCAGTACCCGCAACTGGAAGTAATCCTGCGCCAGCGTGGATTGCGCGCTGAGGGTGGCGGCGGCCAGCTCGGCCTGGCTGGCCTGGGCGCTGGCGCTATCCTGCTCGGCAGTGCGGCGCAGCTTGCCCCACAAGTCCGGTTCCCAGCTGGCGCTCAGGCCGGCGCTGTTGCTGCGGCTGGTACTGGTGCTGTTGCCGCCGGAACGGCTGCTGGCGGCACTGGCACTGACGGTGGGAAAGAAGCCGGCATTGGCGGCGCTGACCAGCGCCCTGGCTTTCTGATAGGCGGCCTGATAGCTGGCCACGTTCTGGTTGGACACGCTCACCTGTGCCAGCAGGGCGGACAGTTCGGCATCGCCATAGCCATCCCACCAGTTGGCACTGAGGCTGGTGTGTGCGGGGCTGGCTTGCTTCCAGCCATCCATCTGCTTGAAGCGGGTGGAGACATCCACCTTGGGGCGCTGGTAGTCCGGGCCGACGGCGCAGCCAGCCAGACCGAGGCCCAGCAGGGCCAGGCCGAGCAGGCGGGTAAGGGGACGATGCTTGATGGTGTGGCTCATGCGTGTTCTTTCGGTGCGGACAGCAGGCGGCGCCAGTGCGCGCGCGTGTACTGGCTCAGGCGGTCCAGATAGACATAGACCACCGGCGTGGTAAACAGGGTAAGCAGCTGGCTCAGCGCCAGGCCGCCGGCAATGGCCACCCCCAGCGGGCTGCGCAGGTCGGCGTCGCCGCCATGGCCCAGCGCCAGCGGCAGCGCGCCGAAAAAGGCGGCCAGCGTGGTCATCATGATGGGGCGAAAACGCAGCTGGCAGGCTTCCACGATGGCTTGTGCCGCGCTCAACTGGCGGCTGCGCTGCGCATGCAGGGCGAAGTCGATCATCATGATGGCGTTTTTCTTGACGATGCCGATCAGCAGCAGGATGCCGATCAGCGCAATCACGGTGAGCTGCATGCCGCTAAGCTGCAGCAACAGCAGCGCCCCCACCCCGGCCGAGGGCAGGGTGGACAGGATGGTGAGCGGGTGGATATAGCTTTCATACAGCACGCCCAGCACGATATACACCGCCGCCAGCGCGGCCACGATCAGCCAGGGCATGGTGCGCGTCAGCGCCTCGAACTCCTTGGCCGTGCCCTGGAAGCCGGACTGGATCTGCCGTGGCAGGCCGATGGACACCATGGCCTGACGGATGGCCTGGTCGGCCTGATCCAGCGATACGCCGGCAGCCAGATCAAACGCCACGGTAGCCGTGGCCGCCTGTCCCTGATGGGCTACTGCCAATGCGGCGCTGTTGCCACTGAAGCTGGCAAAGCTGGACAGCGGAATTTGCGTACCGGCCGAGGTCACCACCTGGATGTCCTGCAGGGTTTGCGGATCGGCGGTGTAGTCCGGTGCCAGCATCATCACCACGTGGTACTGGTTGAGCGACTGGTAGATGGTGGCCACCTGGCGCTGGCTGAAGGCATTGTTCAGCAGGGTGTCGATGGTGTTCATGTTCACCCCTAGCGCGCTGGCCTTGTCACGGTCGATGGTGATCATCACCTCCTGCCCGCCAGCCTGGGCATCCGAGCTGACATTGGTGAGTTGCGGCAGTTTTTTCAGTGCCGCCTCCACGCGCGGAGTCCAGCTGCGCAGCACGGCCAGATCATCGGTGCGAATGCTGTACTGATAAGTGGCATTGGCGCTGCGCCCGCCTATGCGCAAGTCCTGCGCCGGCATCAGGAACAGCTGGGCACCGGGCAGATTGTGGGTGCGCATGCTCAGGCGGCGGGCAATCTGGAAGGCGTTGTCCTGGCGCTGGCTCTGGTCCTTCAGCTGCACGAACAGATTGGCGCTGTTGCGCGAACCAAAGCCGCCGCTGCCGGTGGAAATCATCACGCTTTGCACCGCCGGATCACGTAGCAGGATGGCGGAATACTGCAGCAGCTTGGGCTTGATGGCAGCAAAGGAGACGTTCTGGTCTGCCTGCAGCTGGCCCATCAGCATGCCGGTATCCTGATCGGGGAAAAAGCCCTTGGGCACGGCGGTATACAGCCACACATTCAGCGCCACCGTCAGCAACAAACTAAGCAGCGTCAGCAGGCGGTGGCGCATCACCCCGGCCAGCGCGCGGGCATAGCCGGTCTGCAGGCTTTGCAGCACGCGCTCCACCCAGCCCGACAGACGGTTGGGCGCGCGCTCGCCCGGCTGGTGCTTGCGCAGCAGATAGGCACACAGCATGGGCGTGAGGCTGAGTGACATCAGCAGCGAAATCATCAGCGACACCGCCAGGGTGACGGCAAACTCGCGGAACAGGCGGCCGACAATGCTGCCCATCAGCAGAATGGGAATGAACACGGCAATCAGCGACAGCGTCATCGACAGCACGGTAAAGCTGACCTCACTGGCCCCTTGCAGCGCGGCACGCAAGGGCCGCATGCCGGCCTCGATATGCCGGGTGATGTTTTCCAGCACCACGATGGCATCGTCCACCACAAAGCCGGTGGCAATGATCAGCGACATCAGCGTCAGGTTGTTGAGGCTGTAGCCGCACAGATACATCACGGCAAAGGTGCCGATCAGCGATACCGGCAGGGTGAGGGCGGGAATCAGCACCGCATGCAGATTGCGCAGGAATACGAACACCACCACGATCACCAGCAGCACGGCAATCAGCAGGGTTTCCTCGGTGGCATGCAGCGAGGAACGGATGGTGCCGGAACGGTCGGTAGCGATGTGCAGTTCCACATCGCCGGGCAGGGACTTGCTCAGGGCCGGCAACTGCGCCTTGATGGCGTCGATGGTCTCCAGCATGTTGGCATCGGACTGGCGGGTGATGCCTATCATCACCGAGGGCTGCTGGTTGAAATAGCCGGCGGTGTACTGGTCTTCCACCGCATCGTAGACGCGGGCCACGTCGCTCAGCCGCACAATGCTGCCATTGGCGCGGGTGATCACCAGCGTGCGGTAGTCGGCCGATTTGTCCAGCTGGCTGTTGCTGTGGATCTGCCAGCGCGTGCTGTCACCATCCAGCTGGCCCTTGGCGATATTGGAGGTGGCATTGGCAATGGCGCTGCGCACGGTGTCCAGCGCAATGCCCTGATGGCTCAGCTGCTGTGGCTGCAGATCCACCCGCACGGCCGGCAGCGAACCGCCGCGTACCGATACCTCGCCCACGCCGTTGACCTGGGCGATTTTCTGCTGCAGATAGCTGGATGCCAGATCGTACAGCTCGCCACGGCTGCGACTTTTGGAGGTGAGTGCCAGCATCAGGATGGGCGCGTCGGACGGATTGGCCTTACGGTAGGTGGGCAGCGAAGGCATGCTGCTGGGCAGCAGGCTGCGCGCCCCGTTGATGGCGGCCTGCACATCCCGGGCCGCGCCGTTGATGTCGCGGTCCAGCGCAAATTGCAGGATGACGGTGGTGGAGCTTTGCGAGCTGGTGGAGGTCATCTCGGTGATGCCGGCAATCTGTCCCAGACTGCGCTCCAGCGGCGTGGCCACGGTGGCGGCCATGGTTTCCGGGCTGGCCCCGGGCAGCGAGGCCGACACCATCACGGTGGGAAACGCCACCTGCGGCAACGGTGCCACCGGCAGCAGGGTAAAGCCCAGAATCCCCAGCAGCAGGATGGACAGTGTCAGCAGCAGGGTGGCCACCGGACGGGCAATGAAAAAGCGTGGCAGATTCATCGCGCAGCCTCTTGCTGACGACGTTGTGCCATGGCGGCACGCCAGCGCACGGCCAGCCGGTCAAACAGCAGGTAGATCACCGGCGTGGTAAACAGGGTAAGAATCTGGCTGAAGATCAGCCCGCCCACGATTACCAGTCCCAGTGGCTGACGCAGCTCGGCCCCGGAACCGGAGGCCAGCATCAGCGGCAGCGCGCCGATCAGCGCCGCCATGGTGGTCATCAGTATGGGACGGAAGCGCAGCAGGCAAGCCTGATGAATGGCCTCGCGCGGCGACAGTCTTTGCTCATGCTCGGCCTGCAGCGCGAAGTCGATCATCATGATGGCGTTTTTCTTGACGATGCCGATCAGCAGGATCACCCCGATCAGCGCAATCATGCTGAATTCGCTGCCGCTCAGCAGCAACGCCAGCATGGCCCCCACCGCAGCGGAGGGCAGGGTGGACAGGATGGTGACCGGATGAATGAAGCTTTCATACAGCATGCCCAGCACGATATACATCGTCAGCAGCGCGGCCAGAATCAGCCACAGCGTGTTGGCCGAAGCGCTCTGGAAGGCTGCTGCGGCACCCTGATAACTCAGCGTGGTGGTGTCCGGCAGCTTGAGGGTGTCGGTAATCTGCTGCAGCGCGGCGTGGGCATCGCCCAGTGAGTGTCCGGCGGCCAGGTTGAAGGAGAAGGTGACCGCCGGGAACTGGTCGATCCGGCCATACATCAGCGGGCCGCTGCGCTGGCTGACCGTGGCAATGCTGCCCAGACGCACCAGACTGCTGGAACTGCTACTGCTGGATGTGCTGCTGCTTGATGTGGTGGACGGTGCCAGATAGATGTCCTCCAGCGCCTGCGGGCTGCGCTGGTAGTCGGCTGCCACTTCCAGCACCACGCGATACTGGTTGGCCTGGGTGAAGATGGTGGAGACCAGACGCTGGCCATAGGCGTTGTACAGGGCCGCGTCCACATCGGCAGCAGTTATGCCGTAGCGACCGGCGGCATCGCGGTCCAGATGAATGTCGGCCACCATGCCCTGGTTTTGCAGATTGCTGGTGGCAGCGCTGAATACCGGGTTCTGGCGCATGGCCTGCAGCAGGCGCGGGGTCAGGCTGGCCAGCCGGCTGCTGTCCGGGTCGCTGAGGGTGAACTGGTACTGCGCCGGGGTCACCTGGTCATCAATGCTCAGGTCCTGCGCGGCCTGCAGGTAGAGCGTGATGCCGGCTACCTTCTGCACCGCGCTGTTCAGGCGCTGGATGATGGCCGGGGCGCGTTCGCTGCGCTGGGCAAAGGGCTTGAGGCTGATTTGCAGGCGGCCGGTGTTGAGGCTGCTGTTATTGCCGTCCACGCCAATGGTGGAGGCAATGCTGTCCACCGCCGGGTCCTGCGCCAGAATGGCCGTCAGCGCCTGCTGGCGGCGGCCCATCTCGCTGAAGGACACATCCTGTGACGCCACGGTAATGCCCTGGATCAGCCCGGTATCCTGCGCCGGGAAAAAGCCCTTGGGCATCAGCACGTACAACAGCGCGGTCACCGCCAGGGTGGCCGTGGCCACCAGCAGGGTCAGGCGCTGATGGTTCAGCACCACGGTTAGCAGGCGGTCGTACATCCGCACCATGGCATCGAAGATTTCACCACCACGGCGGGCAAAGCGGCTCTGGCGCTCCGGTGGCACATGGCGCAGTAGCTGCGCACACAGCATGGGGGTGAGGGTGAGCGACACCACCATGGACACCAGAATGGACACCGCCAGCGTGATGGCAAATTCGCGGAACAGCCGGCCCACCACATCGCCCATGAACAGCAGCGGAATCAGCACCGCAATCAGCGAGAAGGTGAGCGAGATAATGGTGAAGCCGATCTGGCGCGAACCCAGCAGCGCCGCCTCGCGCGGCGATTTGCCGCTGGCCAGCAGGCGGTCGATGTTTTCCACCACCACGATGGCGTCGTCGATGACAAAGCCGGTGGCAATGGTCAGCGCCATCAGGGTGAGGTTGTTCAGGCTGAAACCGGCCAGATACATCACGCCAAAGGTGCCCACCAGCGACAGCGGCACGGCAATGCTGGGAATCAGCGTGGCCTGCACATTGCGCAGGAACAGGAAGGTCACCATCACCACCAGCGCCACCGATAGCAACAGCTCGAACTGCACATCGTCGATGGAGGCGCGGATGGTCTGGGTGCGGTCGGACAGCACGCTGATTTTCACACTGTCCGGCAGCGCGGCCTGCAGCGTGGGCAGTGCCTGCTGGATGCTGTCCACCACATTGATGACATTGCCGCCCGGCTGGCGCTGCACATTAATGATGATGGCCGGCTTGTTGTTGGCCCAGGCCGACAGATAGCGGTTTTCCGCCGCCTGGCTGACGCTGGCGATATCACGCAGGCGCAATGCCGAGCCGTTCTGGTAGGTGAGGATTAGCGCGCCGTACTCGTCGGCAGAGCGGATCTGGTCGTTGGCGTCGATGGTAATGGAGTGGTGCTGGCCGTCAAAACCGCCCTTGGAACCATTCACATTGCTGTTGCTGATCAGGGTATTGACCTGAGCCAGTGTCAGGCCATGCGCGGCCAGTGCCGCCGGGTTCACCTGTACGTGGATGGCCGGCTGCTGGCCACCAGCCAGACTGACCAGACCGACGCCGGAAATCTGCGACAGCTTGGGTGCCAGCCGGGTGTTGACCAGATCTTGCACCTGGGTCAGCGGCAGGTCGTCCGAACTGGCCGCCAGGCTGATCACCGCGCTGTCAGCCGGGTTCACCTTCTTATAGGTGGGCGGATTGGGCAGGTCGTCCGGCAGATAGGCATTGGCGGCATTGATGGCGGCTTGCACTTCCTGTTCGGCCACATCCAGTGACAGTTGCAGCGAAAAGCGCAGGGTAATCACCGAGGCCCCGCCGGAACTGGTGGAGTACATCTGGCTGAGGCCGGCCATCTGGCCCAACTGGCGCTCCAGCGGCGCGGTGACGGACGATGTCATCACCTCGGCACTGGCACCGGGGTAAAGGGTGCTGACCTGGATGGTGGGGTAGTCCACCTGCGGCAGCGCCGAGGTGGACAGCATGCGGTAGGCAAACAGCCCGGACAGCAGCACCGCCACCATCAGCAGGATGGTGGCGACCGGCCGCTCGATAAACCAGCGCGACGGGTTCATTGGCCCACCTTGCTGCCACGGCTGTTGTCGCCTACCGGCGCTACCTTGGCACCTTCGTGCAGGTGGTCGATGCCGGCGGTTACCACGCTGGCGCTGGCGTCCACGCCCTTGCTGATTACCACCCAGTCACCGTTTGCCGGGCCGGTGCTGACGTTTTTCTTGCTGACGGTGTGGTTGCCGTTCACCACATAGACATAGCTGCCATTGCTGCCCAGCTGTACCGCTGCCGATGGCACGATGACGGCCTGCGGCAGGGTGGTGGTTTGCAGACGGATATTGACGAACTGGTTGGGGAACAGCTTGTCGTCGGTATTGGCAAACACCGCCTTGAGCTTGACGCTGCCGGTGCTGGTGTCGATGGCATTGCTGATGAACTTCACTTCGCCATGGGCCAGCAGGGTGCTGCGTTCGCGGTTATAGGCGTCCACCGGCAGCGCCTTGCCTTGGCGCAACAGCGGCAGCACATCGGCCAGATTGGCCTCCGGCAGGCTGAAGGTGGCGGTAATCGGGCGCGACTGGCTGATGGCGACGATGCCGGTGGTGTCGGTGGAATGCACCATATTGCCCGGGTCGGTCAGGCGCAGGCCGGCAAAGCCGCTGATGGGGGCGGTGATGCGGGTGAAGTCCAGGTTCAGCCGGGCGGACTCGATCTGCGCCTGGTCGGTTTTGACTTCACCACGGTATTGCTCGACGCTGGCGATCTGGCTGTCCAGATCCTGCTTGGCCAGCGAGTCGCTGGCGTACAGCTTGCGGTAGCGCTCCAGCGTCAGCTCGGCGCTGTGCAGCAAGGCCGTGTGTTCGGCCAGCGCACCCTGGTACTGCTTCAGGCTGGCCTGATAGGCGCGCGGGTCGATCTGCGCCAGCAACTGGCCCTGTTTCACCCACTGGCCCTCGGTGAAGTACACCGCCTGCAGCACGCCATCCACCCGGCTGGTAACCGTGGCGCTGACATTGGCAGTGACCGTGCCGATGGCGTTGAGGTAGACCGGCACGTCGGCACGGCGGGCGCTGGCCACCTGTACCGGTGTCACCATGTCGCGCGGTGGCATGTTCTGGGCATGTGACAGGCTTTTGAACAGCAGGAAGCCGCTGGCACCAAGCAGCAGGACGGACAAGGGCAGCAGCAGACGTTTGCGGGACAGCAGGGCGGGCAGGGAGGACGGGGTTTTCATGGGCCAGGGACAGTGATTTCCAAAGCCTGAATGCTAAATGCAATTTGTAAACCACTTGTGTGCCAAGTATTGATCCCGTGTAAATTAATGCAAGGATGCCGCTGTTGGCAGCAATTTGGCGATTTTTGCCCGCAACAAGACAAAACAGCCCCGGCCCGGCATCACCGGACGGGGGCTGTTGTAGCCGTCTGCTGTACTGCGCTTATAGGCTGGGGAAGGCGAACTGCGAAGCCTCGTGGCTGGCGCGTTGCGGCCAGCGCTGGGTGATGGTCTTGCGCTTGGTGTAGAAGCGCACGCCATCCGGGCCGTAGGCGTGCAGGTCGCCAAACAGCGAACGCTTCCAGCCGCCAAAGCTGTGATAGGCCACCGGCACCGGCAGCGGTACGTTGATGCCCACCATGCCCACTTCGATTTCATCGCAGAACAGATGCGCAGCCTCGCCATCACGGGTAAACAGGCAGGTGCCGTTGCCGTATTCGTGGTCGTTGATCAGTTGCATGGCGTCTTCCAGGCTGTTCACCCGCACGATGCACAGCACCGGGCCGAAGATTTCTTCTTCGTAGACCTTCATGCCGGGCTTGACGTGGTCGAACAGGGTGCCGCCGACGAAGAAGCCTTCCTCGCAGCCGGATACCTTCAGGCCACGACCATCCACCACCAGGGTTGCGCCTTGCTCCACGCCGCTGTCGATATAGCCCACCACCTTGTCGCGCGCCGCGCCAGTCACCAGCGGACCCATGTCCAGGCCGCAGGAGGTGCCGGCACCGATCTTCAGCTCGGCAATCTTGGGCTTGAGTTTTTCCACCAGCTTGTCGGCCACCTGGTCGCCCACGGTTACCACCACGGAAATGGCCATGCAGCGTTCGCCGCAGGAACCGTAGGCCGCGCCCATCAGCGCATTGACGGTGTTGTCCAGGTCGGCATCCGGCAGCACCACGGCGTGGTTCTTGGCACCGCCCAGCGCCTGTACGCGTTTGCCGCGCTTGTTGGCCTCGGTGTAGATGTATTCGGCAATCGGGGTGGAGCCGACAAAGCTGATGGCTTTCACTTCCGGTGCCTGGATCAGGCCATCAACGGCTTCCTTGTCACCGTTCACCACATTCAGCACGCCCTTGGGCAGGCCGGCTTCGTGCAGCAGCTGGGCAATCAGCAGGGTGGAGCTGGGGTCGCGCTCGGACGGCTTGAGGATGAAGCAGTTGCCGCAGGCAATGGCCAGCGGGTACATCCACAGCGGCACCATGGCCGGGAAGTTGAACGGGGTGATGCCGGCCACCACGCCCAGCGGCTGGAAATCGCTCCAGGCATCGATATTCGGGCCGACGTTGCGGCTGTATTCGCCCTTCAGTACTTCCGGTGCGGCGCAGGCAAACTCCACGTTTTCGATGCCGCGCTGCAGCTCGCCGGTGGCGTCTTCAATGGTCTTGCCATGCTCCTGGCTGATCAGCTGGACGATGCGCTCCTTGTTTTGCTCCAGCAGCTGCTTGAAGCGGAACATCACCTGGGCGCGCTTGGCCGGCGGGGTGTTGCGCCAGGCCGGGAAGGCCGCCTTGGCGGAGTCGATCGCTTCCTGCACGGTCGCGCGGCTGGCCAACTCGACTTTGCGCACGGCCTGGCCGGTGGACGGGTTGAAGACATCGGCGGTGCGCTCACCCTTGGTAACCAGTTCGCC